>NCCT01000034.1 GCA_002279795.1 Hydrogenophilales bacterium 12-61-10 | reverse complement strand
CAGCGCAGCAGCCGTAGAGGCCAGAATGAACGGGGGGTAAGCCCAGTCCAACGTCCCCTTGGTTGCGATAATGGCCATTTTTTTAGTGTCGTCCATGCTTGTCTCTCTCCTTATGTCCCAGTTAAAAAAACAGCGCCGTGTGTTCTGAGAACAGACGGCGCTTGTTTGATTTTATTGCTTACTTTTTCTTCATGAAGAAGGTGAACTCGCCACCGGCTTCGGCAGTCGACAACAGCTCGTTGCCGGTTTGCTTGGCGAAAGCGGCAAAGTCTTTGACTGAGCCAGGATCGGTAGACAGAATCTTCAGCACTTGGCCGCTTTCAACTTCAGCCAGGGATTTTTTTGCGCGCAGGATAGGCAAAGGGCAATTCAGGCCGCGTGCATCGAGTTCTTTATCAAAGTTCAAAATATTCTCCTAAAAGTCGGTGTGACTGTTCTAAAAATGCTGCGGAACATTAAACCAGAAGTGTCCCTATTGCAACCTCAAAATTGCTTTTTGGCCGGAAAATCCAAGTTTTGAATGGCTATTTAACGCGATTGACTCAATGCATTGCCAGAGCGTGCCCAAGCCATAATCCCACCGGACAGATTATGCATATTGCTATAGCCTTTGGATGCCATGAACGAGCAGGCTTGCGCGGAACGTGCGCCAGAACGGCAATACATCACAACCGGTTTGTCCTGCGGAATATCGGCCGCACGCAGCGGAAGCAGATGCAGCGGGATATGAACCGCACCATCAATCACGCCCTGCGCAACTTCCTCTGGTGTACGCACGTCAATCAAATATGCGCCATTGGCAGCGATTGCCTTAACGGCGAGGGGATCAAGCCCTCTAAAACCATTCAGTCCAAACATGCTTACTCCGTTCTGAATCTGAAAATTAGAATTGGCTAATGTACCAAAAAAACGGGGACACGCATACCGTGTCCCCGTTCAGCCAGCCTGAGCGTTTAGCAGCGCTGGGCGCCGTGATAGAGATTCACCACATGGCGCGCTTCCGCGAAAAACAGCCAGCGCTCGACGGCCGCGCCGAGAATCCCGCCAATCACTGCGACGATGGCGGCAGCCTGCCCGCCTTGCTGGTTAAACACCCAGACCAGCATCAATCCAGGCAAGCCAAAGCCAAGCACAAAAACCACAAGCTTGAGCAGGCCTGCTTTCTGGCGTGCCAGCTGAAACCCGAACTCCTGGGTCAGGAATGTGCCATGGGTATGGCCGGTGTCCAGCAGTTTGACCTTGGCACGGGTCAGGCCGGTTGCCGTGTTGATGGTAGGACCTAGGCCCGGGCTGCTGATCCAGAAGTAATAAATGGCTTTGAGTACCGCCGCTACCGACAGGATCAAGGCCGCCATGGCGATATACGGTAAGGTATCCAGACCGGAAATGACAGCGCCCAGTAGCAGGATCAAACTGCCGCTCGTGTAACCCAGCGCGAGATAATTGGCCGGCACCAGCGGTGAATGCCACTGGCGTATCGTTTTCAGACAGGCGTAAATCATGCCGGTCGAAAACACGGTAATCCAAGCCAGCACAGCGGACAGCAACCCGGTCAGTTCACGCAGCCATAACGGCGCGTCAAACCAGATACAGATCAGATAAACCAGCGCCAGCGGCATGAAAACAACGGCAAACACGCCTTCGCGCGACAGCCAGGAAGTGCGGAACCGGTTAAATGCACGCCAGGCATTTTTAGGATTGGCGAGGTGAAAAGTGGACGACAGCAAGCCGAACACGATCAAGGCGAGCGCGATCAGTCCGCCGATAACGAGCTGTTCACGGCTAAAGCCTCCGCCAAGCTTGAAGGTGTCGGCGATAAACAGCAGCGAAAACAAGCCAAAGCCTGCGCCCGATGCAACGGTGAAGAAAATAACGGAAAAAGCGGGATGCATGGTTACTCCTGCGGAGGTCTAGTTGGGTTCAACGCCGAACCAGCTTGTTGGCAAACTGCTTGATGCTTTCCTTGAGGCCGCCCTTGGGCTTGGCGTCAATCGGAATCACCGGCGTGCTGCGCGGCGGCAGATACTGGTTGGTCGGGTTGTAGTTCAGCTCGGGCATGAGGCCATAGCCGCTGCGCTCGCGCACGACACGCGACACAGCCGAATCGGGATCGTCAAAGTCACCGAACATGCGGGCGTGCGCGGGGCACGTCAGCACGCAAGAAGGCTGGCGCTCCTCGACCGGCAGATCCAAATCGTAAATGCGATCAATGCACAGCGTGCATTTCTTCATGGTGCCGCTGGAGCGGTCAAGTTCACGTGCGCCGTACGGGCAAGCCCAAGAACAATAGTTGCAACCCATGCACTTGTCCTGGTCGACCAGCACAATGCCATCTTCTGCACGCTTGTAGGATGCGCCGGTCGGGCATACGGTGACGCATGCTGCATCCTCGCAGTGGTTACACGACATCGGGAAGTTGATGGTCTTGTTGTTCGGATACTCGTCCATTTCGTAATGGCGAATCCGGTTGAACCACACACCCGACGGCTCCGCGCCGTAGGGCTGGTAGTCGGACAGCGGGCCAGTGGTGCCGGACGCGTTCCATTCCTTGCAGGCGATTGCGCAGGCGTGACACCCCACACATACGTCCAGATCGATAACCAAACCTAATCTCATGTCCGTTCTCTCTTAATTCTTCTCGTGGGTGCGTGCGTCGTAACGCAGCACGTCAGGACGCTCGTAACGCTCGTCACCCGGCAATGCCTTCAGCGCATCGAACTGCGGCCATGAACCGGTCTCGCCCGGCTCGGCTTTCCAGATGCGCACGCGCAGGTCAAACCACGCCGCCTGGCCGGTCACCGGGTCGGAGTTGGTGACGCGACGCTCACCGGCTTTTTCCGGCAGCAACTCGGAAATCAGGTGGTTGAGCAGGAAACCCTTGGTCGCTTCCGATGCGTCTTCCTTCAAGCCCCATGCACCCTTCTGCTTGCCGATGGCGTTCCAGGTCCAGACGGTGTCTTCCTGTGTGCCCTCCATGGTCTTGACCTGGCAGCGGATCTTGCCGTTGTGCGACTCGACCCAGATCCAGTCGAAGTCCTTGATCCCCATTTCGGCCGCTTTGCGGGCGTTCATATACATGTAGTTCTGCGCCATGATCTGGCGCAGCCAGACGTTCTGCGAGTCCCACGAGTGATACATGAACATCGGGCGCTGGGTGAGCGCGAAGAAGGGATATTTTTCCTTGTCGACGCGCTGCTGCTCGAGTGGTTCGTACCACATCGGCAACGGATCAAAATATTTCACCAGCCGTTCGCGATCAACCTGGTTGTTGGGCTGGGGACCGTCGTACAGGCCCTGACCCGCCAAGCGGAACTTCTGCAGCGGCTCGGAATAGAACTGCATGATGATCGGCTCGACCTTGCCGACGAAACCGACTTCCGCTGCCACATCCAGGTAGTCCTTGTTAGCGAAGCGCATGTACTTCTGGTTATCGGGCCAGTGGTGAGCGAAGAAGCTCTGGTTCTCGATGTACTTTTCCCACTGCTTCGGATTCGGCTCGCCCTTGAGCGATTTTGTGCCGTCCTTGCCGCGCCAGCCAGCGAGGAAGCCGATGCCGGGCGAACGCTCGTAGTTGACGATAAAGTCTGTGTAGCCGGTGAATTTGCGGCTGCCGTCAGGATTGGTGAAGGCGGGGAATTTCAGACGCGACGCCAGTTCGACCATCACTTCCTGCCACGGGCGCACGTCGCGGTCGGGCTTGATCAGCGGATGACGGATCGCGTCGGCTGCCGCGTCCGGCTCGGAAATCGGACGATCCAGCATCGAAATCGTGTCGTAACGCTCAAGATAGGTCGTATCCGGCAGGATCAGGTCGGCGAAGTTGGTCATTTCCGAATGGAACGCGTCGATCACCACCAGGAATGGAATCTTGTACTGGCCGGGCTCGTCGGGGTCCTTGGCACGCAGCATGTCCTGCACATTGGACGTATTCATGGTGGAGTTCCACGCCATGTTGGCCATGAACAGCATCAGCGTGTCGATCGCGTAGGGATCATGATTAACCGCATTGGTAATCACCATGTGCATCATGCCGTGCGAAGCGATCGGCACTTCCCACGAATAGGCCTTGTCGATGCGCAGCGGGTTGCCGAACTCGTCGATCACCAGGTCTTCCGGACGCGTCGGAAAACCGAGCGGCGGACGCGACAACGGCGTGTTCGGCGCGTTGATGATGTCGATGTTGTTTTCTGGCAGCTGGTGCGGCGGAATCGGCTTCGGGTACGGCGCGCGGGCGCGAAAGTTGCCCGGCGAATCCAGCGCGCCCAGCATCATCTGGATCATGTGGATCGCGCGGCAGGCATGGAAGCCGTTGGAGTGCGCCGCGATGCCGCGCATCGCGTACATTGCCACCGGGCGTCCAACCACCTTGTCGTGCTTGCGGCCCCACACGTCGGTCCATTCGATCGGCAGCTCGATGGTTTCCTTGAACGCGACGTGCGCCATTTCCAGCGCAATGCGCTCGATGGTTTCGGCCGGCAGGCCGCATTCCAGCGCCACGTTTTCCGGGGCGTAACGCACGTCGAGATAGCGCTCGACCATCATCGACATCACGGTTTTGACGCGACGACCATCCGGCGCCACGAATTCGCCGAACAGCGCAGGCGCGATATCGCCGTCGATGCCGTTCCTGAAGGCTTCCTTTTCGATATCCCAAATAAGCGGATGGTCGTTTTCATCGCGCAGGAACAGACCGTCACCTTTTTGTCCCGGTGTCTGCACCACCAGCCAAGAGGCATTGGTGTAACGCACCAGGAATTCATAATCGAATTTTTCGTGCTTCAGCAGCACGTGCACCATCGACATGGCAAGCAGACCATCCATACCCGGCTTGATCGGCAGCCATTCGTCGGCAATCGCCGAATAGCCGGTGCGTACCGGGTTGACAGTGACGAACTTGCCGCCCTGACGCTTGAGTTTTTCCAGACCAATCTTGATTGGGTTGGACGCATGGTCTTCCGCCACGCCCCACATCAGGAAGTACTTGGCGTATTCCCAGTCTGGCGCGCCGAATTCCCAGAACGAATAACCAATCGAATAAAGGCCGGCCGCCGCCATGTTGACCGAGCAGAAGCCGCCGTGCGCCGCCCAGTTGGGGGTGCCGAACTGCTGCGCCCACAGACCGGTCAATGCCTGCATCTGGTCACGCCCGGTAAAATAGGCCAGCTTCGACGGATCGGTCGCGCGAATTTCTTCCAGACGGTCACCCAGCACGTCGAGTGCCTGCTCCCAGGAAATAGGCTCGTAGATGCCTTCGCCGCGCTCGGTGCCCGGCTTGCGCATCAAGGGCTGGGTCAGCTTGGCGGTGGAATACTGCTTCATGATCCCCGCCGAGCCCTTGGCGCACAGCACGCCCTGGTTGGTGGGATGATTGCGGTTACCCTGAATGAAGCGGACTTTGTTGTCTTCCAGCGTCACCTTGATACCGCAGCGGCAGGCACACATGTAACACGTCGTGTACTTGATTTCCTGAGCGTCGTGATTTTCGAGTTTGATTTTCGCGTTCATGCTATCTCTAGGTTCAAAATGATCCCCTGCGGCTTCCTGTGAAACCGCGCCCGTTTGTTGCGTGGATGCTTATACTAGGTGACGTCAGAATGCAGTACCAGCGCATATACGCTGAAACTGCTGGAAAAATTCAATATTAATCTTTCCGAATATTCCGTTATTTTGCACTTCTGAGGCCTGTTTCCGCAAGCAAAACAGCTGATACCCCCATAAGACGATCTAATGAAATTCCCTTAAAGGACTAGGGTAATTTGGACTTGGCGTTCATTTCCAGGGTCCAGAAAATCACCGTGTGAACCGAGAATCACGCTGTAGAACCCACTGTTCAAACTGCGCGGCCTTGAGCGGGCGAGAAAAGAAAAAACCTTGCCCAAAATCGCATCCGGCAGCCGCCAGGATCATTCGTTGCGCCTCGGTTTCAATCCCCTCGGCGATGACCCTGATACCCAGCTTGTGCGCCATAACGATGATGGCCTCGCACAGCGCCTGATTATCCGGATCCTGTTCCAGGTCCAGAACGAAGGATTTATCGATTTTCAGATAATCGACTTCGAACTTCTTAAGGTAAGAAAGCGATGAGTAACCCGTTCCAAAATCATCGACGGCAATCTCTATTCCCAGTTCACGCAACCGCTTCATTTTATCGAGTACTTCGGCCTCAGGCTGTAGCAGCAAGCTTTCTGTAATTTCAAGCGCCAACGCATCTCCGCAAATTCCGGATTGCTCGACTACGGACAAAAAATCCTTGTATCGGGGGCTTTTGTTATAAAACTGCTTGGGGGATTTGTTGATGGAGATCTGAATTTTTGATCCCCATTTTCTCCGCCATGCCCGGCTTTGTCTCAGCGCCTCCCTGAATGTCCACTCACCGATCGGCAAAATGAGGCCGCTTTCCTCGGAGATGGGGATGAAGTCGACGGGAGAAACAACGCCCTTGACGGGATGCTGCCAGCGAATCAACGCCTCAGCCTTTTCAATCCGGCCCGAATTCAGGTTAACAATTGGCTGATAGGCCAAATAAAACTCCGAGCAAGCGACTGCGCGATGCAAATCATTCAGCAACTCGTTTTTGGATCGGCTCAGCATCTGCATCGTGGCGGAGAAAAAGCTGAAATTGCTTCGCCCCATGCGCTTGGCTGAGTACATGGCCTGATCAGCATTTTGCATCAACTCGTCCGCGGCAACCGTATCCTCAGGGAAAGCCGTGATACCGATCGACGCAGAAACATAATGCGTATTGCCGGCTATTTCGATGGGATGACTGATATTGCCAAGTATCTTGTTGGCCAATGCGCCCAGTTGCTCCCGTTCTGACAGCCCCGGAATCAACAGCGTGAACTCATCGCCGCCCAGCCTTGCCACCGTGTCGGACTCACGCACCGAGCCAAGCAATCGACGGGAAATCTCCTGCAGGACCTTGTCCCCATGCTCATGCCCCTGCGTGTCGTTGATCTCCTTGAAATTATCAAGATCAATGAACATGACCGAAAACACACCACTAGCGCGAGATGAACGCTTGATCTCGTTTTCAAGCTTGTCCATAAACAAATGTCGATTGGGCAAGTCCGTCAGAAAGTCAAAGTTCGCCTGGCGCCAGATCAGTTGTTCATCCTGTTTCTTCTGCGAAATATCACGCACGATGATCATCAGACTGAGTTTGCCCTGAAGCTGCAGGGTGGAGACGATCAACTCAACCCAAAGCGAGCGTCCCGTCTTCGACAACATCTGCAACTCATGGTGGCGCGACCGTGCGAAATCCGTACCTTCCTGAGCACTTATAAATATTTTTTCCCAGTCAGGCTTTGAATGCTCATGCACCCAGTCCTCGCAGCGGAAAAGCTTCATTTCCGCCTCGGTGCATTGCAGCAGGACTTGTATGGCCAGATTGCTGAAGGTGCATTGTCCATTCTGGCTGATCATGACGCCGTCCGTCATACCGCTCAACAACGCCTTCAAGCTCGAATCCGTCTCATCGAGTTGCAGGCGCATGTCCTTGTGCTCGGTAATAACGGACTGAATGCCCACCATGCGCAACGGCTCGCCCGCTGCGCTCCGGTCGACGACGCGCCCACGCGAAAAAATCCATTTGAAACTGCCATCGACACACCGCATGCGGTACTCGCAGGAAAACTGATCGGCACGACCTTCGACATGCGCCTGCAAGGCTTCGAGGACAGACCCCAGATCATGTTTGTGAATCCGCGATTTCCATTCTGAAAAATGGCACGCTGGCCTGCCCGACGCATAGCTCAAAACATGTTTTCCCCGGGTATGAAACTGCATTTGATTGGTTAGGATGTCCCAGTCCCAGGTCCAGTCATTGACGCTTTCAACGGCTAACCGTAAATCCTGCTCCTTCTTTTCGACCATCGACTTGAGCTCGACAAGTCTTTCCACTGCAAATCTTTGCCGTTCAAGCTCGGCGTTCAATGCCAGAAACTGATCCTCTTTTTGAAAGGTTGTATGAAACCTGACCAGAAGAAATGGCTCGCCCGGAAACATTTCATGATCGAGACGCCTGCCGCAAAAACGCAAAGTTTTGAATTGCGGATTAGCCAAAAAAAGACGGGGAAATGGTGTAAATGCGGATGTTCTGAAGCTGTCTCGCAGTACTGGCCGGGGTCCTTCGATACCGGAAAAGACCTGCCCAAGCTTGTCGATATGGGACGGCAGCCCGATTGATCCGAGCATGTCAGCCGCTGCCGTGTTCATGGCAAGAACCCTGCCATCGAAGGCCGCCAGGATGAAACCATCCGGCAACCCTTGCGTGGCAACGAGCAAATCTGCGGCCTTCATTGCGAAGATTTGAAGTACTCGATACCGGGATCAAGGTGTGATTCAGCGGTTCGGGCCAGATAAACCACCACCCGGCATCCAGAATCACCTCGCGCGATTGCCTTGTCGAGTACCACTTTGGCGTACCCCAGGTTTTCCGCTGCGATTGTTCCGAGCACATTGGACGTCATCATGCACAGGGACGTTTTGCCTATGACCTTGTCTTCGAATGGGCAACTACGCGATTGCAGGATGATTTTTTCATCATCTTCATATTCAATAAAAAACTCGCCGCGAATACGCAGCTTCAGGTCCACCATCACGGCAGCGACCTGCTCCCGACTCAGGTTTTCCACCGCGAGTTGATGGCGGTACAGTTGATTAAGTTCGTCGCCTACTTTCTGTCCGACCACACTGATAAACCCGGATGCTTCCTGCAAACCGACGACATCCTCCAGCGTGCCCGCCAGATGACGCAGCAAATTGCGCAGGAAGCCATCGCGCTCGAGGGGAATTTCGGCACTTTCAAGCCTGGTGAGCGTGGCATTATCCAATCCGACCTCCTGGTTAAATGATGCTTTCCTGCGGCAAGCGTGCCTGGCAAGGTTTAGCGGACGGCCCAGGCAAAACCTGAAGGCCGGCAAGCCGGGCCCGAGGCATGGTTAAAGCGTTCTACGGGGGCCTTACCCCGCCAGCCAGTGCCCTGAGCGCCCACCCTGCTTTTCCAGCAGGTGGATGTCGCCCATCGTCATGCCGCGATCGACCGCCTTGCACATGTCATAAATGGTCAGCAGCGCCATGCTGACGCCGGTCAGCGCTTCCATCTCCACTCCGGTCTTGCCGACAGTTTCGGCGGTCACGGTGCAGGTGATCGACGATGCCGCTGAGTCGTGGCTGAACTCCACACCCACCTTGGTTAGCGCGATGGGATGACATAACGGAATCAGTTCTGCCGTGCGTTTGGTTGCCTGGATGGCGGCGATGCGGGCAATCCCCAGCACATCGCCCTTGGCCGCCTGCCCACCGAGAATGCGCGACAAGGTATCGGGTAACATCCCGATCCGGCCGCTTGCCACGGCGATACGGTGCGTGTCGTTCTTGCCCGCGACGTCGACCATGACCGCACGGCCCCGCTCATCAAAATGGGTGAATTCGCTCATATTCAGGAACCTTGTCGATAACATTCGCATCGTAATCGAAATGCCGCTCCGACCCCGCTCCCTCCGGCCATTATTGCGTTGCCTGCTCGCCACCAGTCTCGCCGTCCAGCCCGTTCTCGCCGCCGACCTGCCCGATCTGGGCGAAGTCTCGCGGCAGTATTTCTCGGATCAGGAAGAGCAAATCCTGGGACGCACCATCATGCGCGACGTCTACGCCGACCCGCGTTATCTGGACGACCCCGAAATCGAGAGCTATCTCAACCAGCTAGGCTACAAACTGGTCTCGGTCAGTACCCGCAACCAGCGCGAATTTACCTTCTTTGTCGTCGACGATCCCAGCATCAATGCTTTTGCGATGCCGGGCGGCAATATCGGCGTCCATACCGGACTGATCCTGACGGCGCAAAATGAATCCGAACTGGCGAGCGTGGTAGGGCACGAAATCGCCCACGTCACTCAGGACCACATCGCGCGCATGGTCGCGGCGCAAAACCAGAGCTACTGGCCCACCCTGGCGGCGCTGGCGCTAGCGCTGCTGGCCGCGCGCTCCAACCCCAATGTGGCAGGCGCAGCGATTGCCTCCACCCAGGCCTACACGGTGCAGAATCAGCTCAACTACAGCCGTGACTATGAACGCGAGGCCGACCGCCTGGGTTACGACATGCTGGATCGGGCGCAATTCGACCCGCGTGGCATGAGCACCTTTTTCGCCCGCATGCAGCGCGCAAGCCGCTTTTACGACAGCAGTGCACCCGCCTATCTGCGCACCCATCCGCTTACCAGCGAGCGCATCTCCGACATGGAAGCCCGCAGTCAAGCCGCCCCCTACCAGCAAGTTCAGGACAGCCTCGACTTTCAACTGGTTCGCGCCCGCTTGCGCGCCCGCGAAGGCAATCCTGCCGACGCGGTCGAGTCCGCGCGCAACGCCCTGCGAGACAAGCGCTACAGCAATGAAATCGCAGCCCGTTATGGCCTGGCCAGCGCACTTTTGCGCGCACGCAACGTCAAGGAAGCTGAATTCGAAGCCCAGAAACTGCTCGCCAATCCGGACATCAGCCCCATGATCCAGCAGCTTGCCGCCCAGATTGCCCAGGCCGCAGGAAACGCAACGCTTGCACTGCAGCGGTTCGAGAACGCCGGCCAGGCACACCCCGACTACCGTCCTCTGCAATATGGCCACATTTCGGCATTGCTGGCAGCAAGCCGTGTGGAAGAAGCGCTGACCAGGGTGAACAAAGCACTTGCGCGCTACCCGGACGATAGCCGTTTTTGGCAACTGGCCGCCAGCGCCCACGCCAGGCTGGGGCACCGCCTGCTCAGTCACCGGGCTCAGGCCGAAGCGTCAGCTTTAAGCGGGAATCTGATCGCAGCAGTCGAGCAGCTCGGCCTCGGCATCAAGGCCGGCGACGGCAGCTTTCACGAACTGTCGTCAGCCGAAGCGAGAAAACGCGAATGGCAGGCACTCGAAAAGGCCCAGCGCAAAAAATAAAGCAGGCCCTGCAACTGCCTGCAGACATGGCTGGTAGGAATCTACCCTGCGTTATCAGCATAAAAATCAAGCCGCCGGCCTTGCGTGGTAAAAACCAATTCAACTATCCTTTGTCACATCCGTTACTGGATAGCGCGCAACATCGGGCAAGCCGAAGCTGTCAGCGCTTTCAATACCACGTCAAATAATTGGAGGATGACCATGCGAAAGTTGCATCACGTTGCAGCAGCCTGCGCTATCAGCGCCATCATGCTGTCCGGAAGTGTCCTTGCACAGGCACCCACGACAGCGGCTGCGACCCCCGTCAAGGAAGAAACCGGCAAGGACATCGCGTTCAACCGCACCAAGGGCAATTGCCTGGCATGTCATGCCATGCCCACCGTTCCCGATGCCGAATCCACGGGCACCTACGGCCCCCCCCTCATCGCCATGAGCGCCCGCTTCCCGGATAAAGCAAAGTTGCGCGCCCAGATCTGGGACGCCACGGTCATGAATCCATCGAGTTCCATGATCCCGTTCGGCAAGCACCGCGTATTGACGGAAGCAGAAATCGACAAGGTCACCGACTTTGTCTATGGCCTGTAATTCCAATTGACCCATTCAATCCAGGAGATCCCCACAATGAATGCACTTCGTAGAAACGTCTTGAAAGGTGCCGCAGGCGCCAGCACTGTCGCCATCGCCGTAGCCGCGGGCCTGTTGAAGCCCACCCAGGCGATGGCCGCCTGGAACGCTGCCGCCTTCGACGCGAAAAACGTCGGCGGCGCGATGAAAGGCTTGGGCGTATCCGCCCCGGTCGACAGCAAGGACATCATCATCAAGGCACCGGACATCGCTGAAAACGGCGCCGTCGTCCCGGTGGAAGTGACCAGCAACATCGCCGGCACGACCAGCATCGCCATCCTTGCAGAAAAGAACGGCACCCCGCTGGTGGCCGATTTCACGCTGTCCGGCGGAGCCCTGGGCTTTGTGTCCACCCGTATCAAGATGGGTCAGACTTCACTCGTTCGCGCTGTTGTGAAAGCCGGCGGCAAGTCCTACACCGCTGCCAAGGAAGTCAAGGTCACCATCGGCGGCTGCGGCGGTTAAGTTTCCGCTCACCTCAACCATCAAGCCGAATTGAATCGTTAATTTTTGAAAGGAAAGCCAAATGGCTGAACCCATGCGTATCCGTGCCACGATGACTGGCGATGTTGCCGATGTCAAAGTGTTGATGAACCACCCGATGGAAACCGGCCAGCGTAAAGACGCCAAGACCGGCCAACTGGTGCCCGCTCATTTCATCCAGGAAGTCACTGCTACAGTCGGCGGCACCACCGTGCTGTCTGCCAACCTTGGCAGCGGCGTATCCAAGAACCCCTACCTGGGCTTCAAGGTCAAAGGCCCCAAGGCTGGCGACAAGGTGGTGGTCAACTGGACGGATAACAAAGGCGACAAAAATACCGCCGAAACCACTATTGCTTAATCCGGGCAGTCAACGAGCGGAGCGCTTGCTCCGCTCCCGCATTAACTCATAAGGTATCTGGAGGATGACATGAAAAAACAAATGATCGGAAAGCTGCTGCTGGGCATGGCTGGACTGGGCATTGCCCTGGGCGCCGTCACCGCTCACGCGTCTCCCGAAGGGGACAGGCAGGAACTCGCCAAGTACTACACCAGCAAATATCCCAATATCAAACTCGAAGATTACGTCTACGGTGCGCTTGCATTCGATGCCGACAGCAAATCGCAATACGACGCAATCATGGAATTTCCGCCGTTCGAGTCCGAAGTTGAAAAAGGCCGCAAGATGTGGGAAACGCCGTTCAAGAACGGTAAAACCTATGCCAGCTGCCTACCCAACGGTGGCAACCAGATCGCTGGCAACTACCCCATGTTCGACGAGGCAAAAGGCAAGGTCGTCACACTGCAGGATGCGATCAACAATTGCCGCACGGCCAATGGCGAAGAGGCCTACAAGCTCAACGACATGAAAACCATGGGGGTGCTCACGTCCTACATGCGCACGCTGTCGAATGGCATGATCATGAACATCAAGGTCGAGACCCCCAAGGCAGTCGCTGCATACGAAGAAGGCAAGAAAACCTTCTATGCACGTAAAGGTCAGCTCAATTTCGCCTGCGCCAGCTGCCATGTGCAGAACGCCGGCAACCGCCTGCGTTCCGAGCTGATTTCGCCTGCTGTTGGCCATGCTGTGCACTGGCCGGTATTTCGCGGCGGCGACAGTCTGGTGACCCTGCAGCAACGCTATGACGGCTGCTTCAAGCAGGTTCGTGCCGTGCCGCCGCCCCAGGGCGGGACCGTCATGAACAACCTGGAGTACTTCCACTCCTCGTTGTCCAACGGCCTGCCGTTGAAGGCTTCGGTGTTCCGCAAATAAGGCACCGCTTTGCATAAAATTCCCGGGCAACCGGGTATGCAAACAATGGGGTATTCGGGAAACCGATATCCCGTTTGATGGAAAGCCCGGGTAACCGGGCTTTCCTGTTTGCATCGACACAAATGAGTTGCGTCAAATGAGCCGGAGCTACTATTTACCGCGCGGGCAAGCGCACTGAAAATATATTCCAAGCATCCAACACAAGGAAAAACCCATGCACATGAATCGCCGCGAGTTTCTGCAACTGCTGGCCGTTGCTGCCGCATCCGGCATGACGCTGGACAGCAAGTCCGCGCTGGCTGGCAACGCGCCCGCCAATTTCTACGATGTGCCGCGCCACGGCAATGTGTCTTTCCTGCATTTCACCGACTGTCACGCCCAGTTGCTGCCGGTCTGGTTCCGCGAGCCTAATGTCAACCTCGGCATTGCCGGCAGCTTGGGCAAGGCCCCCCACTTGGTCGGCCAGCATCTGCTCAAGCAATACGGCATCAAGCCCGGCAGCGCGGAGGCACACGCCTTTACCTACCTGGACTTTACCGAGGCAGCCAAGGTCTACGGCAAGGTCGGCGGCTTCGCCCACCTGAAAACCCTGGTCGACAAAATGCGCGCCCAGCGCCCCGGCGCCCTGCTTCTTGACGGCGGCGATACTTGGCAAGGCTCGGCCACGTCGTTGTGGACCAATGCCCAGGACATGGTCGACGCCTGCATCAAGCTGGGGGTCAACGTCATGACGCCGCACTGGGAAGCGATGTTCGGCGCGGACCGCATGATGGAAATCATCAACAACGACTTCAAGAAAGCCGGGATGGATTTTGTCGCGCAGAACGTCGTCACCAACGACTTCGGCGATCAGGTATTCAAGCCCTACGTGATGAAGGAAATGAACGGGGTGAAAGTGGCCATCCTTGGCCAGGCCTTCCCCTACACCCCGATCGCCAACCCGCGCTATCACGTGCCGGACTGGAGCTATGGCATCCGCGACGACAGCATGCAGAAATGGGTCGACGAGGCGCGCGCCAAGGGTGCACAGGCCGTCATCCTGCTGTCGCACAACGGAATGGACGTCGATCTCAAGCTGGCCAGCCGCGTCACCGGCATCGACGCCATCTTCGGCGGCCACACGCACGACGGCGTGCCGCAACCGGTGCCGGTCAAGAACGCCAAAGGCGTCACGCTGGTCACCAATGCCGGCTCCAACGGCAAGTTCCTCGGCGTGATGGATTTCGACGTGCGCGGCGGCAAGGTGCAAAGCTTCAAGTACCGCCTGTTGCCGGTGTTTTCCAACCTGCTGCCGGCCGACCCGGAAATGGACGCGCTGATCAAGAAGGTGCGCGCGCCGTATGAGTCCAAGCTGAACGAAAAGCTCGCAGTCAGCGACGACTTCCTCTACCGCCGTGGCAACTTCAACGGCACCTGGGACCAGTTGCTGGTCGATGCCCTGATGGAAGTCAAAGGCGCTGACGCCGCGTTTTCACCCGGCTTCCGCTGGGGCACGACCTTGCTGCCCGGAGAAGACATCACCATGGAACGCCTGATGGACCAGACTGCGATCACCTATCCGCAGACCACGCTGACCAACATGACAGGGCGGCGACATGGTGCGCGTCGGCGGCATCGAGTACACCATCGATCCGACCCGGAAAATCGGCCACCGCATCAGCAACATGATGATGAAAGGCAAGCCGGTTGACGCCAGCAAGACTTACATCGTCGCCGGCTGGGCGCCGGTCGCGGAAGGCGCGACCGGCGAGCCGGTGTGGGACGTGGTTGCCAGCTATCTGCGCGACGTCAAGGTCATCAAGGGCGTGAAACTGAATACGCCGAAAATCATCGGTGTAGGCAAAAGCAACCCCGGCATCGAAAATTACGACGGCTCGTATTCCTGAGCCAGCGTATCGGCACATAACAAAAAAGGGGCTGCGACCCCTTTTTTGATGTCCGCTATAGCTTTTTTCGCGCCAGTAAAGCCTCCCAGGCCGGTCGGCCCAGCGCCTCCAGCGTCTCGATATTGCGCTGGTAAATGGTTTCCGCCTCAGGAAACACCTCCACCGCGCGGGCGATGCTTGCCTCGCGCAGCAGATGCAACGTGGGATAGGGCGCACGATTGGTGAAATTGCCCATGTCGTCGGGCGCGGTTCCCTCGAACTGAAACTGCGGATGGAAGCTGGCGATCTGGATCACGCCTTCCAGCCCGTGCTCTTCGACGGCGGCCTCGGCCAACTGCATGAAATCATTGAAATCGAGAAAGTCCGGCAACAGCGTCGGGTGAATCAGCAGGGTCGTATCGACCAGCCCGGGATCGGCCGCAGCCAGAAAATCGAGTTCGCGGTCGAGGTCTTCCAGCCAGCCGTCCAGATGGCTGGCCGTACTGACCACGAAGCGCACCTGGTTTTTCACGTAAACCGCCTTGGCGAACGGGCATAGGTTGAGTCCGATGACTGCTTTTTCCAGCCACTTCCGCGTCGCCGCAATCACTTCGTCTTCGCCCATTTGCCTCACTCCAAGTGCCTGTAAATACGGAACTTTAGCGGATACAATGCCTCACTGTTCGCCGAACACGCCGCCGCCACCCTTTAACGCCCGCCAAACACCATGAAAAGCAGCGCTATCCGCCAGAGTTTTCTCGATTTCTTCGCCTCCAAAGGTCATACCGTAGTCGCATCCAGTTCGCTGGTTCCGGGCAACGATCCCACGCTGCTGTTCACCAACGCCGGCATGGTGCAGTTCAAGGACGTGTTCACCGGCCAGGACACGCGCGCTTACACCCGCGCGGTGTCGTCGCAGCGGTGCGTGCGCGCAGGCGGCAAGCACAACGACCTCGAAAACGTCGGCTACACAGCGCGCCACCATACGTTTTTCGAGATGCTCGGCAACTTCAGCTTCGGCGACTATTTCAAGCAGGATGCGATCAAATACGCGTGGGAGTACCTGACCACAGTGTTGAATCTGCCGGCCGAAAAGCTCTGGGTCACGGTCTACGCTGAGGACGACGAAGCGTTCGACATCTGGCACAACGACATCGGCGTACCTGCGGCGCGCATCGTCCGCATCGGCGACAACAAAGGCGCGCCCTACGCCTCCGACAACTTCTGGGCGATGGGCGACACCGGCCCCTGTGGCCCCTGCACCGAGATTTTCTACGACCACGGCGAAGGCATCTATGGCGGGCCTCCGGGCAGCCCCGAGGAAGACGGCGACCGCTACATCGAAATCTGGAACAACGTGTTCATGCAGTTCAACCGCGATGAGGCCGGCACCATGCACCCGTTGCCCAAGCCCTCGGTCGACACCGGCATGGGACTGGAACGCATCTCAGCGGTGATGCAGCACGTGCATTCCAACTACGAGATCGACCTGTTCCAGGCGCTGATCGCCGCTGCCGCGCGCGAAACGCAAACAACAGACCTGAACAACAACTCGCTCAAGGTCATTGCCGACCATATCCGCGCCTGTTCCTTCCTCATCGTCGACGGCGTCATCCCCGGCAACGAAGGGCGCGGCTACGTGCTGCGCCGCATCATCCGCCGCGCCATCCGCCACGGCTACAAACTCGGAGCGCGCACCGCCTTCTTCAACCGCATGGTGCCGGACCTGGTCGTGGTGATGGGAGAGGCCTACCCGGAACTCACCCAGGCGCAGACGCGCGTGATGGACATCCTGCGGCAGGAAGAAGAACGCTTCTTCGAAACCATCGAGCACGGCATGGGCATCCTCGACACCACGCTCAAATCGCTGCCCGCAGGCGGCACGTTTGACGGCGAACTTGCATTCAAACTGCACGACACTTACGGCTTCCCGCTCGACCTGACTGCCGACATCTGCCGCGAAGCCAATGTCGCAGTCGACACCGACGCCTTCGACGCGGCGATGGCGCAGCAGAAATCGCAGGCGCGCGCAGCGGGCAAGTTCAAGCTCGGCGCAGGTTTAGCCTATAGCGGTGCCGCAACCACCTTCCACGGTTACGACACGCTGGCGCACGACGGCAGCATCCTCGCGCTGTATCGCGACGGCAGCGCGGTCAACGAATTGCACGAAGGCGAGCTTGGCGTCGTGGTGCTCGACCACACGCCCTTCTACGCCGAGTCCGGCGGCCAGGCCGGCGACTGCGGCGTATTGCAGGCAGCCGGCGGCGTGTTCGGCGTGGAAGACACGCTCAAAATCCAGGCCCAGGTATTTGGCCATCACGGCGTCGTCAAAACCGGCAGCCTGAAAATCGGTGATCCGGTGCAGGCCCGGGTGGATACCGACAACCGCGCGCGCACCATGCGCAACCACTCGGTCACCCACCTCATGCACAAGGCATTGCGCGAGGTGCTGGGCGAACACGTGCAGCAAAAAGGCTCGCTGGTCGATGCCGACAAAACCCGCTTCGACTTCATCCAGCCCTCGCCGATGAACGACGCGCAAATCCGTGAAGTCGAAGCGCGGGTCAACGCTGAAATTCTCGCCAACACCGCCACCCAGGCGCGCGTCATGGCCATCGAAGACGCGCAGAAAACCGGCGCGATGATGCTGTTCGGCGAGAAATACGGCGACGAAGTGCGCGTGCTCGATATCGGCAGCTCGCGCGAACTATGCGGCGGCACCCACGTGGCGCGCACCGGCGACATCGGCCTGTTCAAGATTCTGGCCGAATCGGGTGTGGCCGCCGGCATCCGCCGGGTAGAGGCGACCACCGGCACCGGGGTGTTGAACTATCTGGGCGAAACCGAGAAAAACCTCGGAACGGTTGCACACTTGGTCAAGTCCACGCCGGCCGACACCGCCGAGCGCGTCACGCAGCTGATCGAACACAGCCGTACGCTGGAAAAAGAGCTGGACCGGCTGAAATCCAAACTCGCGGCCAGCCAGGGCGATGAATTGCTGCAACAGGCCGTCGACATTGCGGGGATCCGCGTGCTCGCCGCCCAGCTTGACGGTGCAGATGCCAAAACCTTGCGTGAAACCGCCGACAAGCTGCGCGACAAGCTCAAGTCCTGCGCACTGGTGCTCGCCACCGTCGCCGATGGCAAGGTGAGCCTGATTGCCGCCGTCACCCCCGACGTCATCGGCAAAATCAAGGCGGGCGAACTGGTCAACTTCGTCGCCACCCAGGTTGGCGGCAAAGGCGGCGGCAAGCCGGACCTGGCCATGGCAGGCGGCAGCGATGCGGCAAAACTACCTGCGGCGCTCGAATCGGTGGCGGCGTGGGCGACAGGCAAGCTGGCATAACGGAGCTGGTACAGATTTTGCCAATCATTCCGTAAAGACACTTCACATCGTTCACCGGTTAACCGACATCATGAACTCACTGGCCGCCAAATTCGCCTCCGGAATCGCCCGTCTCACCCCCTTCAGCAAGGGCGAGTCAGATCCCACGAGCAGCGTCAAGGCGGCCACGCGCTGGATAGCCACCCTGCCGATCGGTGATGCATTCAAGTGCCAGCAATCCATCCTCAGTGAGCTCAAGCGGCTCAACGAAAACTCGTCACAATTCACGAAAGATCGACTCGCTGTGCTGATGTTGCTCGACGAAAAAGCCCAGGATCTGCAGGACACCCTGGTGCGGCAATATTTGCGCAATCCGCGCATGTCGCGCTCGGTTGAAAGCCAGCTATGGCATGCGGTGTATGGCCTGTATTGGGAAAGCGCACGTGGCTATTACACGGTCATCCAGCTGTTTTCGACCCGATCCGACAAAAGCCCCTATGAAAACCTCATTCCGCTGATCACCCTGCGCGCCATCCGCGCCTTCGGCCATCTGCTGAAATGGCGCTCGATTCGCTATCAGCCTGCGGGCGAAAAACTCTGGCTACGCCTGCACAACCTGTATCGCATTGCCGAAAACGAAGGCTTCCACCGGCAACCCCTGCAGGCATACGCCGAAGACAGCGCCCCCTGCAGCTGCGAGTCAGCCTATCTGCATATTTCGATGCTGAGTCTCGCCAACACCGGCACGCTCTACCCCAAGCAACTCGATTTGCTCGACCGCTGGCTTAAAGGCTGGCACGCACAGTTGCAACTGGATCGACGGATGAATGCCGACGTCCCCAGTTTCGTCGTTGATCTGTCTGCGGATCACGGCCCGCGCCGCGCACGCAAGCCCGACCTCAACAAGCCGATGCGCTTCTGGACAACGTCAGCTCTACTCCAAAAGCTGGATGAACTGACCGCGGCCCTGCATGCAGGCAGCACGCCCGAGCAGCTGGGCCTGACCGAAAGCGCCCGTACCCCGGAAAGCCTCGAACTGCTCAAGCACCTGCAACTCAGCTGGTCCTCGCTGGCTTCGCGTGAGCAGCGCCGTGCGCCGCGTGCAGCCATGAAGCGCATGTTCGATGTCGCCCATGGGCTCAGCGCCATCATTAACCAGCTCAAGGTGGTTGACGCGCCGGCCAACGTTTCGCCTTATGGCTCGGGGCTGAACTATAGCGAGGCCGACGACGTGCAGGTTTACGGCTTCATTACAGATCGCACCCGTGAGCGTGTCTCGCAGATGCAGGCTCCGGTCACCCAGCGTTCGCCCGACGTCGAAAGCTGGGTGATGCACGACGAAAGTGAGTGCGGATTTGGCGCAATCATCGAATCCCGCGACAAGGACTGGCTCCGTGTCGGGGCACTCGTCTGCCTCAAATCACATGAATCGAGTCAGTGGCATCTCGGCATTGTCCGCCGCCTGTCGCGCGTCAACAATGACAGCAGCTCGGTCGGGATTGAAACCTTCGCTGAAATCCCCGCGCTGGTCATGCTCTATGACCCGCCCACCCCGTCCGCCTACACGGTTGACGGGGTCGACCTGAACAGCGCCAGCCAGCCGCATGCCAGCCTGTGGCTGGACAGCGGCGACGACAAGGGAAGCGTGATCATCGACCCGGTGCATTTCATGCCCGGCCGGACATTCCTGATTCATCACGCATCCGAGCCCAAAAAAATCGCGCTGGGCACGCCGATAGATCACAGCGAAGGCTGGATCCGCGTCATGACCAAACCCTGCGTCGAACCGGTCAGCGCCTGACGCTCCGCTCCAGGCACCCGCCATATCTGGCGGGTGCCGAAACCGGCCTCGCCGGTCTGGTTTAACTTTCACCCGCTCTCTGGCACAATCGACGAAAATCCGACACGCGCACGATTCACTCCACCGCGAAAGGTGCAAGCGCGTTAGCGGCACCCACGATCTGGAGACTCAGTGGCCCAAACCAACAAACCCACCCTGCTCATCGTCGACGACGATCCGCTCATTTCCGATACGCTCACGTATGTCTTGGGCAAAGACTTTGAGATATCAGCAGCCGAATCGCGTGCGCAAGTACGCAGCCTGTTGACGCAACTCGACGAACCGCCGCAGCTGGCACTGGTGGACCTGGGTCTGCCGCCGCACCCCCATAAGCCCGATGAAGGCTTTGCCCTGATCGCCGATCTGCTGAGCATCTCGCCCAGCATCAAGATTCTGGTGTTGTCCGGCCAGAGCGATGAAGCCAATGCGCGTCACGCGCGCGCACTTGGCGCAATCGATTTCGTTGCCAAGCCGTGCGAACCCGAACGCCTGAAATCCCTGTTGTTCAATGCCCTGCTGGTACAGGGTGCCGAACGCAGCGCCGACAAGGCGCCGGTGCCAGCCCAGGATTCCGGCATCGTTGGCGAAAGCCCGGCGATGGACAAACTCCGCCAGCAAATCAAGCAATACGCCGCCGCACCCTTCCCGGTATTGATCGAAGGCGAATCCGGCAGCGGCAAGGAGCGCGTGGCCTCCAGCCTGCATCAACTGTCACCGCGCGCGGTCAAACCCTATCTCGCGCTCAACTGCGCAGCCATTTCGCCGACGCTGGTCGAACCGACCCTGTTCGGTTACGCCAAGGGCGCGTTCACCGGTGCGACCACTGCACGGGCGGGTTATTTTGAAGAAGCCGAAAACGGCACACTGTTCCTCGATGAGATCGGTGAACTGCCGCTGGAGCTGCAGGCCAAACTGCTGCGGGTGCTGGAAAATGGCGAATACCAGCGGGTGGGGGAAACCCAGCCGCGCTTTTCCAACGCCCGCGTCGTCACGGCAACCAACCGCGATCTGCGCACCGAGATCAAGGCCGGGCGCTTCCGCCCCGACCTCTATCACCGCCTGTCGGTGTTTTCCATCGCGGTACCGCCGTTGCGCGAGATGGGGCAGGACAAGCTGACGTTACTGAACCACTTCCGCGACTTTTACGCCCGTGAAGCCAAGAGCCAGCCGTTTCAGCTCGATCCGCGCGCACAGCAAATGTGGGACGACTACCACTTCCCCGGCAACGTGCGCGAGTTGCGCAATATTGCAATTCGCCTCACCACCAAATACCCGGGCATCGCAGTCAACGCCCAGCAACTGGAAGCCGAACTCGACACCGACCAGGCCTACCCGCTGGAAATCCCGCTCGCCAACGACGGCAAGGCCTTGATCGAACTGGCGCGCAAGCAGTTGCAAACCCAGGCCAACTTCAATCTCGATGTCACGCTGCGCCTGTGGGAAAAAGCCTACGTCGAGGCCGCCCTGCTTTACAGCCGCATGCAGACCTACGGGACAGACTGAATACCCTGTGTATTTTGACTATTTCGGTCTAAAGGAAGCTCCTTTCCGCATCACGCCGAATACCGAGTACTGGTATGCCGGCGGTCAGCGCGGGGAAATGCTCGCCGCCCTGCTTTACGCCATCGGCCAGGGCGAAGGCATCATCAAGGTGGTGGGCGAAGTCGGAAGCGGCAAAACCATGCTGTGCCGCAAGCTGGTCATCCAGCTTCCCGACAGCATCGACAGCATTTACCTCGGCAACCCCACCCTGTCACCCGACGACATGCTGGCGGCGATTCTGGCCGACCTCGGTGTCGACCTCCCGGAAAACAGCCGGCAGGCCCGGCTGGCCCAGCTCAACACCGCCTTGCTGGCCCGCCACGAGAGCGGACGCCGCGTGGTGGTGTTTGTCGAAGAAGCGCAAGGCATCGCGCTCGACAACCTGGAATTTCTGCGGCTCTTGACCAATCTGGAAACCGCGACCGACAAGCTGCTGCAAATCGTGCTGTTCGGCCAACCCGAGCTCGATGTGCAACTGGCTAACCCAAGCATCCGCCAGCTGAAGGACCGCATCACCCTGAGCCTGAACCTGTCGCCGCTGGCAGAAACCGAAGTCGCCGATTACCTGCGGTCGCGGCTCGCAGTGGCCGGTTATCGCGGTCCCGATCTGTTTGCGCCGGCGCTGATCGCGCGCATGACCCAGATTTCCGGCGGCTTGTCGCGCCGCATCAACGTGCTGGCCGACAAGACCCTGCTGGCGGCCTATGCCGGGCAAACTCACACCCTCACCCCGGCGCACCTGGACGCTGCCGCGGGCGATGCCGAAATGCAGTCCCGTCCACGCCAATACACTATCCGCCCCGCGCTCCGCCGTTGGGCGTGGCTGAGTGCCGGAGTCGCTGCCGCGCTGGGCTTGCTGGTGTTTGTTGCCTGGCAGGCGCTGTCGCAAACATCGCCCACGCCGCAGGCGGCGGGCCACGTACCAACAGCGGCGCCCGTCCCTGTAGTCGAGCCCACCGCCCACCTAACCGAACTGGCACGACAAACCCAGCGCTGGCTCGCCGCCAGCCCCTCTGGCACCCATGTCATCCAGGTGGCCTCGGCTAAAGAAGCCGGCGAGGCAGCCGTATTATTGGTGAGATTTGGCCACGCCGCGCCGCAACCCGTGCGGGTACTGCATGGTTTGAGTCAGGGTGCGCCAGCCTGGATGATCCTGGCGGGCGAGTACCCCAACCGTGACACGGCGATGGCAGCCCTGCGCACCTTGCCTGCCACGCTCGCAGGCTCACCGTTTCTGCGCACGGTCGGCAAAATGCGTACTGTAGTGTTACCAACAGGATGACGATGAACGCTGTGTTGAGACGCTTCGTATTGACAGGTCCGGCGCTGGCCAGCCTGGTGTGGCTGGGCGGCTGCGTGCCGCCGCAGGCGTTCGACACCTCGCCCGGCCACATCACCCAGCCCGCTCAAACCACCGCCCCGGCTGCCCCGCCGCCTGCACCGGTTAGAGCCGCCCCCACCTTGGCGCCGCCCCAGCCAGGCGCCCCGGTGCCCACCTACACCGTGGTAGTCAACGACGTGCCGGTCAAAGACCTGCTGTTTTCCATCGCACGCGACACCCAATACAACATCGATCTGCATCCAGGCATCACTGGGCGCGTCTCGCTCAACGCGGTGCAGGAACCCCTGCCCGCCATCCTCGACCGCATCGCGCGGCAGGCTGATCTGCGCTACGAGTTGAATGGCCGCACGGTGTCGATCATGCCGGACACGCCGTATCTCAAGACTTACAAAGTGAATTACGTCAATCTGTCGCGCAATACGGCTTCGAGTATTGGCGTTGCTTCGCAAATAGCCGCGACAGGTTCGGGTAGCGCCTCACAGACTAGCGGTGGCTCCACATCCGGCGGCAACAACTCCAACACCAATGTAATCACCACTTCCAATAGTGATTACTGGGTGGTACTTAAAGACAATCTCGCGAACATTCTGTACGCCACCAAAATCGAGCAGAAAAAAACGGAAGAACGAGCCGCCATAGCCGAATCCAACCGCAAACTGTATGAGGTTCGGGTAAACGATAAGAACGATAAGGCCGAAATCACCTCATCCAGGGAACAGGAAATTGTTCGCGCCGCCATCCCGCAAGGAGCCGCGCCACAACCTGGCGATAGCGAGCGTGAAGTCATTGTCAACGCGCTAGCGGGTACCGTCTCGGTTTTTGCAAGTGAACGTCAGCACCGGCTGATCCGCGAGTATCTCGACACGGTTTCCAACGCCTCACAGCGCCAGGTCATGATCGAGGCAACCATTGTCGAGGTCAATCTGAAAGACCAGTACCGCGCCGGCATCAACTGGAAAAACCTGGCCGCGGCCGCAGGTGTAACAGGCTGGACAGTCAACACTACAGGCGCGGGCGTTGCCAGCAGCAATCTGGCCAATGCCCTGACGCCATTCTTTAACGTTACCTACACGAACAACGATAAATGGGATTTCGCGGCAACGATTGATCTGCTGGAGTCCTACGGCAACACCAAAGTGCTGTCCAGCCCCAAGCTGATGGCGCTCAACAACCAGACTGCGTTGCTTAAGGTAGTGAACAATCTGGTTTATTTTTCTGTGCAAGCCCAGCAAGGCACACTGTCTTCCACGGGCACCCCTCTTCAGCCAACCACATTCACCACTACGGCGCACACCGTCCCGGTCGGCGTGGTCATGAGTGTTACGCCTCAAGTCAGCGAAACAGGCCAGGTATCCCTGACCGTCCGGCCAACGATCACACGACAAGTCGGCTTTGTGGAAGACCCCAATCCCGCTCTAGTTGGGATCAAGAACAAGGTTCCAATCATTCAGGTGCGCGAGATGGAATCCTTGCTGCAAATTCGCAGCGGCCAGACCGTCATCCTCGGCGGGCTGATCCAGGACGACAGCAACAACGCCCGCGACGGCCTGCCTGGCCTGTCTCGCCCCGAAGGCATCGGCGCCATATTCGGCCAGCACGAACGCATCAACAGCCAGACCGAACTGGTGATTTTTCTGCGCCCCATTGTGGTGACCAACCCCTCACTGGAAAGCGATGAACTCCGCCAGTTCCAGCGCCTGCTTCCCAGTGCGCGGAGTACGCCATGATTAAACCCGGCACACGGGGTTTATGCCCTTCAGGGTGCACCCCTTGAGCCTGCTTCTCAAAGCGCTGAAGCAGGCCGAAGCCGCCCATGCGGCCAAGCCCGACGCCGATCGTGCCGGGTCGGGTAACCGGATCGAGGGGAGCCTCGAACTGGAACCGCTGTCCGCCGCCGGCACCGACCCGGGGCCCGAATGGGTGGAGCCGCCGGGCTTGCTGTTTGGCAGCAGCGGGCTGACGCCAGACGCCCCGCGACCCGCGCCGGCTTTCCGCTGGCCGCAACTCTCGCTGGTGCCGCTGGTTGCCCTGCTTGCTGCGCTCATTGCAGCGGGCTATGGGATATACCTTTACTTTGCGTTGCAGCCGCCGGCCGTCGTTGCCCCCCCCACGGCCCAAGTCGCGCCGCCCGTTGCCGCGCCTGCCGTCATCAAGCCAATCCCCATCAGCCCAGCGCCCGTTTTGCCTTCTGCACCCGCACCCACGGCACTGCCCGTCGCACCCGCCTTACCTCAATCGGACACGTCAGCCGCAGCACCCGCCTACCCCACGGCACCGGTTAAAGCGCCGGCCAAGCCACTGGCCACGCCCCCCGCCATTGCCAGCAGTGCGCGCGCAAGCAACGCCATGCCCGCCACCGCGCCGCCGCAGTTCCAGCCCGACGTGCACACAGCTTTGCTCAGCCAGGCCTACGCCGCCTATCAGCGCGGCGCGCTGACCGAAGCGCAACGGCTCTACACGCAGGCCGCCACTCGCGGCCGCAGCGTGGATGCCTTGTTGGGACTGGCGGCGATTGCCAGCGTGCAAAACCGCGAGATCGATGCGCAGCGCCTGTACCGCGAGGTGCTGGACATCGACCCGCGCAATGCCGCCGCCCAGGCTGCCCTGCTCGACCTGTTGGGCAACACCGACAACCAGGCGACCGAAAGCCGCCTGAAAACACTGATCGACCGCGACCCCAGCCCGCAGCTCTATCAGACCCTGGGCAATCTCTACGCCGACCAGAAGCGCTGGAGCGATGCCCAGTCCGCCTATTTCGAGGCCTATCGCAGTGCGCCCGACAACGCCGATTACGCGTTCAACCTGGCAGTCAGCCTCGACCAGCTGCGCCAAACCGCGGCTGCGCTGAAGTATTACGAAAAGGCACTCGCGACGGGGGGCGTACACCGCTTCGACCGTGCCCAGGCCGAAGCGCGCGTGCAACAGCTGAAGACGGTTCGGTAGGCCCATCCCATGGAGCGCCGCAAAAAACTCCGTATGGGCGAAACCCTGATTGCACAGGGGCTCATCACCACCGACCAACTGCGCATCGGGCTCAAGGAACAAAAAACCACCGGCCTGCCCATCGGTCGCCAGCTTGTCGCGCTGGGCTTCATGACCGAGGCGGTGCTGCGCGACCAGCTCGCCAACGCGCTCGGCAGCCAGGGCATCGATCTCACCCAGGTGGTGGCCGATTCCGAGGCCTTGCAACTGGTGCCCGAGGAATTCGCCCGCCGCCACCACCTGCTGCCGATCGCGCACGACGCGTCGCGCAACATCCTGACGCTGGCGACGACCGACATGTTCAACGTCGTCGCGCTCGACCAGTTGAAGGCCGCACTCGGCGGCCAGCTCGAAATCTACACCCTGTTGGCGGGCGAAGCCCAGCTGCTGGAATGCATCGACAAGTTCTACGGCTTCGATCTGTCGCTCGACGGCATCCTGCGTGAAATCGAAACCGGCGAAGTCGATTACGCCAGCCTCAACCCCGATACCGAGGAATACACCCAGCCGGTGGTGCGGCTGGTGGGCGCGCTGCTCACCGACGCGGTGAAGCGCGAATCCTCCGACATCCACTTCGAACCCGAGCATTCCTTCCTGCGCATCCGCTACCGCATCGACGGCGTGCTGGAACAGATCCGCAGCCTGCACAAAGCTTACTGGCCGGGCATTCTGGTGCGGCTGAAAGTGCTGTCTGGCATGAACATCGCCGAAACGCGGGCGCCGCAAGACGGCCGCATGTCACTCACGCTGAACGGCCGCCCGATCGACTTCCGGGTGTCGAGCCAACCCGGCATCCACGGCGAAAACCTGGTGCTGCGGATTCTCGACCGCGAAAAATCCATCATGCCGCTCGAGTACATGGGGTTCACCGACGAGGCGCTGCGTGAGCTGCAACTGATGATGGCGCGGCCCGAAGGCATCCTCGTGGTGACCGGCCCCACCGGCTCCGGTAAAACCACCACGCTGTATTCGATGCTTTCGCACCTGAACAACGAAACCGTCAACATCATGACGCTGGAAGATCCGGTCGAGTACCCGGTCACGCTGATGCGCCAGAGCTCGGTCAACGAAACCCTCAAGCTCGATTTCGCCAACGGCATCCGTTCCATCATGCGGCAGGACCCCGACATCATTCTGGTCGGCGAAGTACGCGACAAGGACACCGCCGAAATGGCCTTCCGCGCCGCCATGACCGGTCACCAGGTCTTCACCACCCTGCACACCAACTCTGCGCTCGGCGTATTTCCGCGCCTGATGGACATCGGCATCCTGCCCGGCATCCTGTCCGGCAACATCATCGGCGTCATCGCCCAGCGGCTGGTGCGCAAGCTGTGCCCAAACTGCAAAGAGGCCTACACGCCAGACGAGCACGAAGTCCGCATCCTCGGTGCTGATGTCGCCAATCCACCGCAAATCTATCGCCCCGCGGGTTGTCCAGCATGCAGCAACAAAGGCTACAAAGGCCGGCTGGCGCTGATCGAAGTCTTGCGGATGGACCCGACCCTTGATGAACTGGTCGCCAATCACGCGCCTCTGCATGACATTCGCCGCGCCGCATTCGAGCTCGGTTACCGCCCGTTGGCGGAAGACGGCCTGCAGCGCGTGCGCGATGGCATTACCTCGCTGGATGAAGTGGCGCGGGTGGTGGATTTGACGGGGCGGGTGTGAGGATGGGACTCGCGTTATTTTTATCGCCAGCGGTTCTGCAATGGCTTTGCTTTTCGCCTTTGCACTCGCACAAAACATAACGAAGAAAAGCTGACCCATGCCCTTCTTCGACTACCGCGCCATCGACCAGACCGGCCGCAACGTTAAAGGCACGCTGTCGGCCGTCAACGATGTCGACCTCGAACTGCGCCTGAAGCGCATGGGACTCGACCTGGTCACCTTGTCCGAGCTGTCGCGGCAGTACGCGCCGCAAGGGCGCGAGCGCGTCACCCGGCGCGACCTGGTGACGTTCTGCATCCATATGCGCTACATCACCCGCGCCGGGATTCCGCTGCTCGATGGCTTGCGCGATCTGCGCGACACCATGGAAAAACGCGGCTTTCGCGATGTTCTCACCGCGCTGCTGGAAGACCTGGAGGGCGGCAAGGTGTTGTCGCAGGCGCTCGCCGCGCATCCGGCGGTGTTCGGCGCGGTGTTCGTCCACAGCATCAAGGCGGGGGAACAAACCGGGCTGCTGGATACGGTGTTCGAGCGCCTCGGCGAATCGCTGAAGTGGCAGGAAGAAGTCGCATCCAAGGCCAAACGGCTGATGATCTACCCGGCCATGGTACTGGTCGTCGTCGGCGCCGCCATCCTGTTCCTGATGATCTACCTGGTGCCGCAGGTGCTCACGCTGGTGCAGACCATGGGCGTGGAACTGCCGTTGCCAACCCTTGTTTTGATGGCGATATCGAGTGCGATGCGCTCGTACTGGTTGATCGGCCTGCTGCTGATGCTGGCAGTGGGTGTTGGCTTGCCCTTGTGGGTGACGCGAAGCGAGGCCGGGCGCGAATGGTGGGATCGCACCCAGTTGCGGCTGCCAGTGATCGGGCCCATCGTGCAGAAAATCGTGCTATCGCGTTTCACCAACACGCTGTCGATGATGTACCGCTCCGGGGTCACCGTGCTCGACGCCCTGCGTGCCGGCGAAATGGTCGCCGGCAACCGGGTCATTGCAAACGGCATCCGGCGCGCCGGGCAGCAGATCGCCGATGGCCGAGGGCTGTCCGAAAGTTTCCAGTCGCTGGGGCTGTTTCCGCCGCTGGTGATCCGCATGCTGCGCGTGGGCGAGACCACCGGCGCGCTCGACGAGGCGCTGGACAACGTAACGGTTTTTTACAACCAGGAAGTGCTCGACTCGATCGACAGCGGTCTCAAGATCCTGGAGCCTGCGTTGACCGCCATCCTCGGCCTGCTGCTTGGCGGCATCCTGGTGTCGGTGCTGTTGCCGATTTACGACCTGATTGGAAACCTGCCGCTATGAGCCTGGCCAGCCTGTTCGACCACCGCCTGATCCTGCTTGCCACGCCGCGCCAGATCGGCGTGCTCGACTGGCGTCCGGGTCAGATGCACTGGCTGGGTGAGTTTTCCGCCACCGCTGCCGGCCTTGCAAGCTTCCAGAAAGTCGTTCTCAAACACAAAAAACTGCCGGTTCTGCTGGTCGTTGATACGGTGGATGAAGACTACCGCAGCGACATCCTGCCGCATGTTCAGGGACGTGCACGCGACGAATTGCTGGCGCGCAAACTCAAGCAGGTGTTTCGCAATGCCCGCTTCATGGGTGCCTGGCGGCAGGCGCGCGAGACGACCGGCCGCCGCGATGACCGTTACCTGCTGGCGGCGCTGACTGATGCCGACTGGCTGACGCCCTGGCTCAGCATCCTTCACCGCGAACAGGTGCCGCTGGCCGGAATCACCCCGCTTGCGCTGGCCTGCCAGCATATGTTGCACAAACTACGGCTGCAGGAACCGCACACCCTGCTGGCCTACCGCCTCAACAACAGTTTGCGCCTGTCGTATTACCACGACGGCCTGTTGCGTTTTTCTCGCCTCATCGGAGGCGACACCCCGACCCAATTGCCCAGCAACGCCGCCGACGAAATCAGCAAAACGCAGCTGTACCTCACCGGCCAGCGCATTCTGCCGCGCGAAGCCCGTCTCCACGTATTGCTGCTCGACCCCAGCGGCCAGCTCGACAGTGCCCAGGCGCCGCTGAACGCCGACCCGGCATTCAGCGCCCGCCAGATCGATCTCGCCACGCTCGCGCGCGCGCTGCGCATCCCTGACAATTTTCTTGCAGCCACGCCAGAAATCGCGCCACTGGTCGCCATCGCCGATGAAGCCACGCAGCTGAACCTGGCGCCGCCCGAACTGCTGCGGCACCACACCGAGTACCGCTGGCGCCGCGGCCTGCACGCCGCAGCCGGAATCATCGCCCTGTTCGGAGCAGGCATCACGGCAGCCTACTGGCTGCATGCACAAGACATGAACGCGCAAACCGGGCAACTGGGCCAGCAGCAAAGCCAGCTCGACGCCCGCTATCAAGGCATTGCCCGCAGCTTTCCCACCCAGGCGGCGACCCCGGAGCAGTTAGCGCAAACGGTTGAGCTGGCGCGCCAGCTCACGCTGCCTGAACCGGATGCCGAGCGCTTGATGGCGGCCATCAGCCAGGCCATGCAAGCGGCGCCGCTAATTCGTCTCGACAGCCTGAGCTGGACCAACACGACCGACCCGGCAGGCCCGGCAACGATCACGCTCGATGCTGCGCTGACCCCGTTCGACGGCAACTATCGCGCCGCCATGCAGCAGATCGGGCGCTTCATTACCCACCTGCAGGCGAGCCCGGTTCTGCACAACGTGAGCCTGCAAAGCAGTCCGGTCAACGCCGACTCCAGCCAGACGCTGTCGGGCAAAACCTACGACCCCAACCTGGCCGACGCCCCGGCTGCACGCTTCAGTCTCGGGCTCGAATACCGCGAGGCCCAGCCATGAGCCATCCGCCGCTGCCGGCCCTCAAATTGCCGCTGTTGCTGCTGCTGGCTTCGCTGCTGCTGACCATCGGCGGCATCTGGTGGAGCCAGGACCAGGCGCACCAGGCTGAACAGGCCTTGCAACGACAGCAAGACACGCTCAAGTCCGCGCAGCAAAAACTCGCCCACAGTCGCCAGCAGCAGCAGCTCATCTCGACCCATCTCGCCGCTTATCAGGCACTTGCCGCAAGCGGATTCATCGGCGCGGAAGACCGCCTGGCCTGGATCGAGGCGGCGCAGCATGCCAACCGCGACGCGGGACTGTATGGCCTCGATTACCGGCTCGCCCCGCGCACCGATTCGCCCCCCGCGCTGGCGCAAGGCTTGCCGCTAGGCCAGACGGCGATGACGCTGACCCTGCCGCTGCTGGTGGAAACCGATCTCACCCGCTTTTTGACCGCGCTCAAGGCACGCGCACCGGGCCTGGTTCGCGTGCAGGGATGCCGGCTGTCCCGTTTGAACGACACGTTCACGGGTGTCGACCGTGCGCCGCAGCTCAGCGCCGAATGCGAGTTGCTGTGGTTTACCGTGGCTGACCGCGCAGCGGAGAAAACACAGAGCCCCGCCCCATGAACATTGATCCCTGCACCCGCAAAGCCAGCCGAAACTGGCGCACCCTGCCGCTGCTGGCAGTCTGTCTGCTGCCGCTTCCACTTCCTGCCGCAGAGTCGCCGCCGGCCGCACTGGAACGGCTGTTTTTCACTCCAGCGCAGCGCGCCGACCTGCAAGCCGCCCGCGCCCGCTCTGTGTCGTCGGCCAACCCGGCAGGTTCGGTGGAGCCGGCGCCGACAGTCGTCAAATTCGACGGGGTGCTGATCCGCTCGGACGGCAAAACCACCCGCTGGGTAGACGGCAAGGCGCAGATCGGCACAGCCGGAATATCGAACATGAAGCCGGGACAGATCCGCGCCAACGGCAAGCTCTACGAGCCGTATCAAGTGCAGCGCACCCAGCCCGATACGGACAACAAAAAGGAACCCACGCCATGATCAAGACCGCGCGCGGCTTCACCCTGATCGAGATGGCCATTGTGCTGATCATCATCACCATCCTGATTGGCGGACTGGCAGTACCGCTGTCGACACAAATCCAGGCGCGGCGGATTGCGGAAACCAACAAGACACTGGAAGAAGCAAAAGAGGCGATCATTGGTTACGCCATGACGCACAAATCCACCGACGGCAATCAGCGCCCCTACCTGCCCTGTCCGGATACCGACGGGGATGGCCGCGAAGAAGCACGGGTTACCGGAATGGGTACCGGCCCCGAACTGGACGGAAGCTGTCCTCAATCATTTGGCTTTTTTCCCTGGGTCGATCTGGGCGGCGCTGCGCATGATGCCTGGGGCAACCGCTTGCGCTACGTGGTGACACGCAAATTGACGAACCGGATCAGCGGATTTTCCTCTAGCACCGATCTGAACACGGGCGCCTGGAAAAACATCGCAAGTTCTAACGGGTGCGCCCCCGTCAACGTGGCGGCAGGGGTGCCGCTCGTGCTCGTTTCACACGGTCCCAATGGCTGGGGCGCACGCAATATCAACGGAAACACGCTGGCCGCGCCCAGCAGCGCCGATGAAAACGAAAACCTGCTGGGAGACAACGCATGCTACGTCGCGCGCGCGCCGAGCAAACCCGGCAGTGCGGGTGGCGAGTTCGACGATCTCGTCACCTGGTTGCCGTTTGGCCTGCTGGTCAGCCGGGCATGCCCGGCTGGCTGTCCATAGCCTGTAAACAAAAGCTCACGCGGCCCGCCTGGTTGTCGGCCAGTTCCAGGCGGTAGCCGACCCGCGCGGCCTGCCGCTCGGCTTGGTACAACCCCACCCCCAGACCGAAGTCAGACGCCACCGGACTGAGGAACAGATTGCGCGCCACATGCTCGGGCGCAGCCGTCCCGCTGTCTGTCACGGTCAGCCGGACCAGCGGGTGCAGTTCCAGCCGCGCTTCTATCGCCACGCCTGTTTCGCTCTGCCGTTTGCGCAGCGCATTGGTCAGCAGGTTGTCCACCACGCTGTCGAACAGATCCTGCGGCAAAGGCGTGTCGTCGAGCGCATCGGCAAAAAACTGCACGTCGTCGTGTTCATAACGCAGCTGCAGGGCACTCCACCAGTTCTGCGCCGGCTGCTGCGCAACGTCCATTTCGCTCGGCTGCTTGAGTTTGTCGACTGTCTGCGACAGCCGCGCCGCCAGTTGCGGCAGCTGGCGTTTCATCAGCGCCAGCAGGCGATCGCTGTCCTCGGGCGTCGACATGTCGGCGGCGGCCAGCAGGGTTTTCATCGACTGCAAAATATTCTTCACATCGTGCGTCAGCCGCGCGCCGGTATCGTGGATCGCCTGGCTGTAGGCCTGTTCGCGCAAGGTCTGTTCGCGTACTTTGGCCGCGTAAAAATAACCCAGCAACTGCGACAGCAGCCGCACATGCAGAGCCAGCGCCGGCGTCAGCGGACGTTGCGACTGCCAGGTCAGGCTCAACCCATGAAACGCATGAGTTACGCTATGTTCCGCCGCTTCGCCAAACGTCCCCTCGCCGCGCGCCGCCTGCCAGTGCCCGCCACGAATCCAGGTCAGTTCCTGCAGGTCCGCCAGCGCATCGCGCACGAACGATTCGGGGTCGCGCTCGCGCTCGGCGCGCGTCGCCAGTCGTTGCGCCCAGCCTTCGAACGGCAATCCCACCGACAGCAAATAGCGCGAGGTCACCTGCCCCAGTCCGCTGAATCCCGCACGCGGATTCCACAGCCAAGACAGCACCAGCAGCAGCGCCGCCATTCCCAGCAGCGTCTGCACCAGCGCCCAGGCATAACTGACCTTGGCTACCGCCACCACGGCAAAGACTCCCAGCGCCATCACCATGATCAGCAGTGACAGCATCAAGCCGTAGATGAAATCGAGCGTGGACGAGGTGCTGCGCTGACGGGTGGCCGGCAAAAACAGGATCACCAACGGCAGCAGCGGCAGGCCGAAACGCACCGCGGTCTGCAAGCCATCGGGCAAGGCTGCGGCACTGCCCAGGCTTTGCGGCAGCACCCAGGCCAGCAGCAGCGCCAGCAAATAGCCCAGCGCCAATAAATAGGCCCAGCGTGGCCCGCGTTCGTTTTGCGAAGTGGCCACCGCCCCCATCAGCCCCGCCAGAATCGCCAGCCACAAGGCCATCACCCAGGTGCTGTCCACCAACACCAGCAGTGCCGCCATGGCAAACACCGGCAACGCCAGACGCGGCTCGATCCGCGTTTCGCTACGCACCAGCGGTTGCCACAGCAAAAACAGGCCGTAGTGCGCCAGCAGAAAGGCGCCCGTCAGGGCCACGTCGGCATCGAACACCACCGCCACATGCAAGGCCAGCAACATCAGCGCCAGCCAGCGACCCGGCGCCACCTGCGTGAAATAGGTGGCCAGCGCAGTCAGCCAGGCACCGCGCGGCGGGGATTTGATCGTTTCAGTCATGAAATACGTAAAAAGAAAGACAGACAGGAAGAGGCAACATGGCTCCCCCACTCTATCGGCACGCAGCGGGCGAAATGGAGTAAACCGGCGCAATGCCCCCCATAAGTTTGACGGGAATCCAGCGGGGGTGTCGCGTTTTCGTCAAGTCCGCGCGACCTTCGCACCGGCAAATCGACTTTATTCCTTTAAAAACAAGGTGCCAAAATTCGATGCCCATTTGGCACGCATTTTGCATTTTTTACAGCAGGCCATAATAACCGGAGCGCTTTGCCATGCCTTATCCCCAAATCAAACGGCGCCAGTCGGGTTTCACGCTAATCGAAATAGCCATCGTGCTGGTCATTATTGGTCTGCTGCTGGGCGGTATTTTGAAGGGGCAGGAACTGATCAATAGTGCCCGGGTGAAGAATCTCTCCGCAGATTTCCGCAATATTCCGGTATTCATTTACGGCTACCAGGACAAATTCAAGGCGCTTCCGGGGGATGACTTGGCTGTTGTCACTCACGTTGGCGGAACACCTGCAACTAACGGCACACATGGGAATGGTGTCATAGAAGGTAATTGGGACGATGTCGTAGCCGATGACACTGAAGCTATCCTGTTCTGGCAGCACGTCAGGCTGGCGGGATTGGCCCCCGGCCCGACACTAACAACTGCTCCAGATTACGCCCCCTTGAACGCCGTTGGTGGACGCATTGGCGTGCAAAGTGCGGCACCTATCTCCACAATGAATAGCGGTACCTACTTCATCTGTTCTACTGGCATTTCTGGAAGCTTTGCCAAACAACTCGACTCTCAATTGGATGACGGCAACACAGCTGCCGGCTCAATGATGATTAGCACTACAGCAGCACCCACTACTGCAGTTTTAACTACGGCAATCGTTAATAGCACGACATACAACGTCTGCATGGGGATTTGATTCAAGCTTGCATAACACACAGCCCGCTTCGGCGGGCTTTTTCCTTACCGCTCTATTCGTACTGAACGCATCACCCCTGCAACACCCTGAACTCCGCCGCCGCCAGTCCATCTGCAGCACCGCGCAGCATCAGCACATCACCGACGCGGATTTCGGTGTCTGGCTGGGGGTCCACCCCCTTGATGCCCTGACGGCGGATCGCCACCACCTCCACCAATAACTCGTCCAGCATCAATTCTTCCAGCCGGCGCCCCACTGTGGCCGCACCCTGGGTGATCAACACGGTGTGCAAACGCGGCTGGCTTTCCTGATCCAGGGTGCTGTCGGCGTCCGATGCACCGCGAAAAAAGCCGCGCATCATGGCGTAGCGCGATTCGCGCACCATCCGGATACGCTTCAGCACCTGCGACAGCGGCACGCCCAGCAGCATCAGGGCATGCGATGCAAGCATCAACGAGCCTTCCATCACTTCCGATACCACTTCGGTGGCGCCGGCTTCCTTCAGCGCGTCGATGTGCGCATCGTCGATGGTGCGCACCACCACCGGCAGTTCCGGCCGCAGTTCGCGCACATGCCGCAGGATGGCCATGCTGGAAGGCAGATCCGAATAGGTGACGACGATGGCCTGCGCGCGCGACAGCCCCGCCGCCACCAGCACCTCGCGCCGACTGGCATCGCCGTATACCACGGACGCACCCGACGCGGCTACCGCACGGATGCGTTCGAGGTCGGCGTCGAGTGCGACAAAGCTGATGTCTTCGGCTTCGAGCAGGCGCGCCAGATTCTGTCCGCTGCGGCCATATCCGCAGACGATGACATGCTTGGATTTGCCGAAGGTACGAACCGCAATGTCATGCACCTCCTTGGCGCGCCCGGCCCATTCGTTACCGGCAAGTAGCCGCGTCAGGGCATCCATGTGGTTGATCAGCAGCGGCGCAATCAGCATCGACAGCACCATGGCCGCCAGCACCGGCTGGGTGATGTCGTTGCCGAGCAGTTTCAGGTCGGCCGCCTGCGCCAGCAGCACGAAACCAAATTCGCCGGCCTGCGCCAGGCCCAGCGCAGTGCGCACGGCGGTGGGCCGGGTACTGCCGAAGGCGATTCCCAGTCCGGCCACCAGGGCGGCCTTGCCGAGCAGGATCGCTGCCAACAATAGCAGGACGTCGCCCCAGTTCAGGATCACCTGCATGAGGTCGAGCCGCATGCCGATCGTGACGAAGAACAGGCCGAGCAGCACATCGCGGAACGGCTTGATGTCGTCTTCCACCTGATAGCGGTACTCGGTTTCGGAGATCAGCATGCCGGCCAGAAACGCGCCCAGCGCCAGCGACAACCCGGCGCTTTCGGTGAGAAAGGCCAACCCCAACGTGAACAGCAGCAGATTGAGCGTGAAGAGTTCGGGCGACTTGCGTCCGGCGACCCACTGAAACCACGGACGCATGACGCGCTGGCCGACGAACAGCAAAAACCCCAGCACCACCACCGCCTTGAACATGGCGAGCCCCAGAATGGCCGCCATCGCGTCCGACTCCTTGGCGAACGCTGGAATCAGGATCAGCAAGGGCACGACGGCCAGATCCTGGAACAGCAGCGCGCCAAAAATCTGGCGGCCGTGCGGCGTCTGGATTTCAAGTCGTTCGGCCAGCATCTTCGACACGATGGCGGTCGACGACATCGACATGATGCCACCCAGTGCAATCGCCGCCAGCAGCGGCAGGTCGAGCAGCCAGGCTATCAGCGCAGCCAGCGCGATCGTGAGCCCGACCTGCGCACCGCCGAAGCCGAACACGGTCATCCGCATGGTCATCAGGCGCGGCAGGCTGAACTCCAGCCCGATGGAGAACATCAGGAACACCACGCCGAATTCGGCCAGGTAGCGTGCCTCTTCGCTGTCCGGAATCCAGCCCAGCGCGAACGGCCCGATTGCAATCCCGGTCACCAGATAGCCCAGCATGGTGGGCAGGCGCAAGGCGCGGGCGGCGGCCGTCACCAGGACGGCCGCCGCAAGCAAAATGAGAACAAGCTGGAGGCTGCTGTGCATACGATTTTTCATGGGCTTGCGCCCATCTTTGAGTCGGCATCCCCATGAAGCGGATCATCGCGGCCATCAGGCCAAATACGGCCACAAGCGCACGGGTGCAAGGAAGGCTTTAGTATACTTGCCACCCATGCGACCCCAAGCCCCCTCCCCCGAACATTTGCTCACGCTTGCGCGCCAGGTGCTCGATATCGAAGCCGATGCGCTGCGCGCGCTTTCCTCGCGCCTCGACAGCGGCTTTTCCGACGCTGTGAACATGATTCTGGCGTGCACCGGCCGCGTCGTGGTGTCCGGCATGGGCAAGTCGGGCCATATCGGCGGCAAGATCGCCGCCACCCTGGCCTCCACCGGCACCCCGGCATTTTTCATGCACCCGGGCGAGGCCAGCCATGGCGATCTCGGCATGATCGCGCCCAACGACGTGGTGCTGGCGCTGTCGAACTCGGGTGAAAGCAACGAAATTGTCAGCATCGTGCCGCTCATCAAGCGCCGCGGTGCAAAGCTCATCGCCATGACCGGCAACCCCAACTCGACGATGGCGCAGGAAGCCGATGCGCATCTCGATGCCAGCGTCGACAAGGAAGCCTGCCCGCTCAATCTCGCGCCCACCGCCAGCACCACGGCGGCGCTCGCGCTGGGCGATGCGCTGGCGGTGGCCCTGCTCGATGCGCGCGGCTTTTCCGCCGACGATTTCGCCCGTACCCATCCGGGTGGCAGCCTGGGGCGACGCCTGCTGATTCATGTGCGCGACGTCATGCACAGCGGCGACGCGCTACCCAAAATTGATCGCGATGCCTCGCTCAAAACCGCGCTGCTCGAGATGACGCAAAAAGGACTTGGCATGACCGCCGTGGTCGATGCGGCGGGCAAGGTCGCCGGCGTGTTCACCGACGGCGACCTGCGGCGCGCGCTGGAACATGCGCTCGACCTGCAACAGGCACGCGTGACCGATCTGATGACCCCGAACCCCAAAACAATCCGCGCGGACGAACTCGCCGTAGCGGCGGTAGAGAAAATGGACACCCTGAAAATCAATGGCTTGCTGGTGGTCGATGCCGACCACACCCTGGTGGGCGCACTCAACATGCACGACTTGCTGAAAGCGGGGGTAGTCTGATGCATGCTCAATCCATGGATCCGTCGCTGCTCGCCCGTGCGCAGAAAATCAGGCTGATCGCATTCGACGTCGACGGCGTCATGACCGACGGCACCCTGTTTCTGGCCGACGACGGACAGGAATACAAGGGATTCAACTCGCTCGACGGCCACGGCCTGAAAATGCTCAAGAGCAGCGGCGTCCAACTCGCCATCATTACCGGCCGCAGTTCAAAGCTGGTAGCGCAGCGCGCTCAAAACCTCGGCATCGAAATCGTCCACCAGGGCGCGCATGACAAGCGGGTGGTATACGAAGCAATGTGCCGCGAACTCAAGCTCGACTGCGACGCCACCGCCTACATGGGCGACGACGTGGTCGATTTGCCGGTGATGCGGCGCGCCGGACTGGCGATCAGCGTGCCCGCCGCACCGGAGCTGGTCAAGGCACACAGCCACCTCATTACGACGCGCGAAGCAGGCCACGGCGCCGTGCGCGAAGCCTGCGAGTTCCTGATGCGCGCGCAGGGCACCCTCGATGCGGCACTGGCGCCCTATTTAAAGTGATGCGTGCGTTCCCTGTTTCCAGGCTGGATGCGGCATGAACGCACGCGGTTCGCTGTGGCTGCCGCTGGTTGTGCTGTTGCTGCTGGCAGCGCTCAGTTACTGGATCGACCAGGTTGTGCAGCAGCCGGCCGGATCCTCGCAAACGACAAAAAGCAGCCCGGAAGGCATCATGGAAAACTTCGAGGCCCTGCGCACCGATCTGGCAGGCCGGCCGCAATACCGCTTGGCTGCCAAACGCCTCAAGCATTACACCGGCAGCAAGCGCACCGAAATGGAATCGCCACACTTGATCCAGTTCAGTGCGCAGACCGGTGAAATCGACACGACCGCCCGGCAAGCCACTGTTTCACCTGAAGGCGATGAAGTCGATTTGCAGGGCGACGTGGTCATCGTACGTGCCGCACAACCCGGACAATCCGTCATGACGCTGCGCACGGATCGCCTGCTGGCTTATCCGGACCGCAACCTGCTGCGCGCACCGGGTCGCGTCGACGTTGACGACGACCTCATGGACCTGCGCGCGGGCGCCATGGAATATCGCGCTGCCGAACGCCTCATCATCCTGTCCGGGCGCGTCAAGGCCCACTACCTCCCCAGAAAGCCATAAGCACCATGCACATCATGAAATCAGGGATTTACGCTGCATTCTGCGCCTGCACGCCGAAAAAGCGGACCGCGACAAGCCCGTCAATATCGAAGCCGATACCGTCACCCTCGACGACGTCAAGAAGATCAGCGTGTACTCCGGCAATGTCATCCTCACGCAAGGCACCCTGCTGCTGCGTGCCGACCGCGTCCAGGCGACGCAAAACGCCACCGGACTCGACAAACTCAGCGCCGCCGGCCGCCCGGTGACATTCCGCCAGAAACTGGACGGCAGCGACGACGTGATCGAAGGCCAGTCCAATCGCATCGAGTTTGACAGCGTCAACAATCAGCTGGAGCTGATCGGACAGGCGCAACTGCAGCGCGGAGGCGACCAATTGCGTGGCGCGCAAATTTCCTACAACGCCAACACCGGCTTCTATAAAGTGGTTGGACAGCCCAACGCCACCAGTCCCTCCGGTCGGGTGCGCGCCACCATCATGCCGAAACCCCGCGCCGAACAGCCCGCCGCCCAACCATGAGCCAGATTGCCGCCCACAAGCTGAAAAAAGTCTACGGCAAGCGCACCGTCGTCCATGACGTCTCGTTCGACGTCAATAGCGGCGAAGTCGTGGGCCTGCTCGGCCCCAACGGCGCGGGCAAGACCACGTGCTTCTACATGGTGATCGGGCTGGTCGCGGCGGATGGCGGCAGCGTGCAGATGGACACCCACGACCTCACCCACATGGCGATTCACCAGCGCGCGCGCATGGGGCTGTCCTACCTGCCGCAAGAACCGTCCATCTTCCGCAAGCTGACGGTGGAAGAAAATATTCGTGCCATCCTCGAACTCAAGTCCTACAGTAAAAGCGAACGCGAAGACCACCTCGACAATCTGCTCAACGACCTGCACATCGAGCACCTGCGTGAAGCAACGGCGGTCAGCCTGTCCGGCGGCGAGCGCCGCCGCGTGGAAATTGCCCGTGCGCTGGCGATTAACCCGCGCTTCATCCTGCTCGACGAACCTTTTGCCGGCGTCGATCCCATCGCCGTGATCGACATCCAGAAACTGGTTCACTTTCTGGTCGAGCGCGATATCGGCGTACTGATTACGGACCACAACGTGCGTGAAACCCTGGGCATTTGCGACCGTGCCTACATCATCAACGAAGGCCGGGTGCTCATTTCCGGTGTGCCCGAACTGATCATTCAGGACGACAACGCGCGCAAAGTCTATCTGGGAGAAAACTTTCGCCTGTAGCAATTCATTTGTCGGACAATCGAACCACGACCTCCTCAAGACGGCACGCTTTTTGCCGTAGACCCCCACTATGAAGCACAGCCTCCAGCTCAAACTTGGTCAGCATCTCACTTTGACGCCCCAGCTGCAGCAGTCCATCCGGCTGCTGCAGCTGTCGACGCTTGAGCTGAACCAGGAACTGGAGCAGATGCTGCAGGACAACCCCCTGCTGGAACGCGAGGAGGAGGAAGACGTCAGCCTCGCCGCCACCGAACCGCCTGCCCACACTGCCGAAGCCGAGGCGCAAGGCACCGACGCGCCGCCAACGGAAAGTGTGGAGAGCGCGGATACCGAGTCAGCGACCACCCTGGACGACTCCGACTGGAACGATTACAGCTCGGCCGGCGGCGACGACGACACGGACTCCGCGCAGGGTTCGGTTTCAGGCGCCAGCCTGCGCGAGCATTTGTTGAACCAGCTGATCGTCAGCGCACTTACCCTGCGCGACCGCACGCTCGTCGCCGCACTGATCGACGACCTTGATGAAGCCGGCTTCCTGACCCAGCCGCTGGCCGACATCACCGCTGGCCTGCAAACCGAACTCGAGGAACTCGAGCCAGAAGAAGTCGAAACCGCGCTCAAGCACTTGCAGAACATGGACCCGACCGGCGTCGGCGCACGCAACCTGGCCGAATGCCTGACCCTGCAATTGCGCGCCCTGCCGGTCGATACGCCGCTGCGCGAAATCGCCATGCGACTGACCGCCAACCATCTTGACCTGCTGGCCGCCCGCGACGTCGGCAAGCTGAAGAAGATCCTCGGCATCGACGACCCCACGCTGCGCGCCGTGCGCGCCCTGATTCTCTCCCTCAACCCGCGTCCGGGCGCAATTCGGCGCAGACGAAACGCATTACGTCATCCCGGATGTCTATGTCCGCCGCATCAAGGGCATGTGGATCGCCAGCCTCAACGCCGACGCCATGCCCAAGCTGCGCGTCAACCGGGTCTACGCCGACATCCTGTCGCGCCACCGTGAAAACGGCGGCAGCCAGCAACTGGCCAGCCAGCTGCAGGAAGCCCGCTGGCTGATCAAAAACGTGCAGCAACGCTTCGATACCATCCTGCGCGTATCGCAGGCCATCGTCGACCGCCAGAAAAGCTTTCTCGAACATGGCGAAGTAGCGATGCGGCCGCTGGTGCTGCGTGAGATTGCCGACGTGGTTGAGCTGCACGAGTCGACCATTTCGCGCGTCACCACGCAAAAATTCATGATGACGCCGCGCGGCCTGTACGAACTGAAATACTTCTTTGGCAGCCATGTCTCGACCGACAGCGGCGGCGCCTGCTCATCCACTGCGATCCGCGCGCTGATCAAGCAGCTGATCGCCGCCGAAAGCAGCCGCAGGCCGCTGTCCGATGGCCAGCTTGCCGATGAACTCGGGCGCCAGGGCATCGTCGTTGCGCGCCGCACGGTTGCCAAATACCGCGAATCGATGCAAATCCCGACCGCCAACATGCGGCGCGCCCTTTGATTGCGCAAAGACTTTTGACTCATACGGCGCAAATACAAGACTAGCGCTTGAATGTGCCCCACTTTCGCCCCACAATGAAATCGAGCGGGACGAATCGCTTCTGCAACGGGAAAAGCACCCCCCGTTACAGCTTTTATCAGCAGACTTAGGAGGCTTTATGAATTTGACGATTTCCGGCCATCACCTGGAAGTGACCCCTTCCATTCGCAGCTACGTGTCCGAAAAGCTCGACCGTGTTAAACGTCACTTCGATCACGTCATCACCATCAATGTCATCATGCAAGTCGAAAAGCTGGTGCACAAGGTTGAAGCCACCCTTCATGTCAAAGGCCACGATTTCCACGCGCATAGCGAAGATGGCAACATGTACGCCGCAATCGACCTTCTGGCAGACAAGCTCGACCGCCAGATCGTCAAGCACAAGGAAAAAACCTCCGATGTCCATCAGGTCGACGGTGGTTTGAAGCATCAAACGACTGAGAGCCCGACCTGAATTCTCGTCTGGAGGGCGTTCCCGTCCTCCGGGCGTATAATTTACAGGCACCGGACTCCCTCAACCGGCCCAGCCTTCAGCATGAATCTCATCGCTCCCCTCATTACCTCAGACACCGCTTTGCTGGACGTGAGTTTTACCAGCAAGAAAAAACTGTTCGAACACGCAGCAGAGCTGTTCGGCCAGATCTACAGCATCAAATCCGCCGACATTTTCACCAGCCTGTTTGAACGTGAACGGCTGGGCTCGACCGCACTGGGCTGCGGGGTCGCCATTCCACATGGCCGAATCAAAGGCTTGAAGCAGGCTTGTGGCGCGTTTTATCGCCTGCAAACCCCGCTGGAATTCGATGCGCCCGACAACCAGCCGGTTTCGATCTGCTTCGTTTTGCTGGTTCCCCACGACGCCAACGAGCAGCATCTGCAAATCCTGGGCGAACTGGCACAGCTTTTCGGCGACGAAGCCATGCGCGCCAAACTCCACACCATCGCCACACCGAACGACCTGATCGCGCTGATCAGCACCTGGACCAGCTGAACGCGGCACGCTGGACATGGACGAATTCACCCATGTTTCTGTCGAGTCCCTGTTCCGCGACATGGCTGAACAGCTCGACCTGGAGTGGATTGCCGGCCAAAACGGCGGCCAGCGCAGCTTGTCCTCCGAGACTGTCCAGAAGCCGACGCTGGCACTCATCGGCCACCTGAATTTCGTTCACCCCAACCGGGTGCAGGTTTTGGGCTGCGCCGAAATGGACTATCTCCGCGGACTGTCGCCTGCGGGTCTGCAATACGCAATCAACCATCTTTTCTCGACCGAGCTTGCCGCCATCATTGTTTCCAACGGCGAAGCCGTTCCGGCAGCGTTGCGCGAGAGTGCTGAAAAGACCGAAACACCGCTTTTCACCTCGAATCTGGCGAGCCCGGTTCTGATGTCGCATTTGGGGCATTACCTGACGCAACGGCTGGCCGAGACCACGTCGCTTCATGGGGTTTTCCTCGAAGTGCTCGGCACCGGCGTACTGATCAAGGGCGACGCCGGGGTCGGCAAGAGCGAACTCGCACTAGAGCTCATCACACGCGGCCACCGTCTGGTTGCCGACGACGTGGTCGATTTGAAGCATGTCGCGCCGGAAACTCTCGAAGGCACCTGCCCGGCGCTGATCCGCGATTTTCTCGAAGTGCGCGGCCTCGGCATCCTGAACATCCGTTTTCTGTTCGGCGAAACAGCGGTCAAGCTGCAAAAAAACCTCAAGCTCATCGTCGAACTGGTGCATCCGCAGGAAATCGGCGAGGTCGGACTCAACCGCATCGACATGGTCGCCTCGGCCGAAACCATCCTCGGCGTCGCCATCCCCAAGGTGCGCATTCCGGTTGCCGCAGGGCGCAATCTCGCGGTTCTGGTGGAGGTTGCCGTGCGCAACAACATCCTCAAAAGCCGCGGTATCAATCCGGTCGAGCAGTTCATCAAGCGCCAGCAGGCGGCAATCGACGAGGCAGACTAAGTGCAAATTGTTCTGGTGTCCGGCTTGTCCGGGTCGGGTAAAAGCATCGCCATTGCGGTGCTGGAAGATATCGGCTTTTATTGCGTCGACAACCTGCCGCTGGCCATGCTGCCTTCGCTGGTCGAATATCTGACCAGCGAAGGACATACGCGCATCGCCATCGCCATCGATGCGCGCAGCGGCGCCAGTTTTGCGCAGTTGCCGCAGATCGCCACCACGCTGCGCGAACAGGGCGCCGACCTGCGAATCATCTTTCTCGAAGCGAAAACCCTGTCGCTGGTCAAACGCTTTTCCGAAACCAGGCGCCGCCACCCGCTCTCCAGCGACAGCGTTTCGCTGCAGGAAGCCATCCAGCTCGAACGCGAAACGCTGGCCGACATCGCGCCGCTGGGCAACCGTATCGACACCAGCGATCTGTCCGCCTCGGCCCTGCGGCTGTGGATCAAGGACCTGATCGGCCAGGATCGTTCACGCATCACGCTGCTGTTCGAATCCTTCGGCTTCAAGCACGGTATTCCGCTCGATGCAGACATGGTGTTCGACGTGCGCTGCCTGCCCAATCCGCACTACGTCCCCGAACTGCGCCCGCTTACCGGTCGCGACCAGCCGATCAAGGACTATCTTGAAGCCAGCCCCGACGCCATGGCGATGTTGACCGACATCCGCGGCTTCGTCGAAAACTGGCTGCCCTGCTTCATTCGCGACCACCGCGCCTACCTCACGGTGGCGATCGGCTGCACCGGTGGCCAGCACCGCAGCGTGTACTTTGCCGAAACCCTGGCCGTGGCCTTCCGCGAGCGCGAGCAGGTGCTGG
>NCCT01000033.1 GCA_002279795.1 Hydrogenophilales bacterium 12-61-10 | reverse complement strand
CAGAGCGCCTGCAAGTGGATTGCGTGCATTCAGGCGGGTTGATTTTTCGGCGGCGCAGGGGCGAAATAGCCCGCGATCAAAATCAGGCCGCCCATGCCGAGCAGGGTAGCGGTGCGGGTGGCGAGGCTGGCCTGGCCCAGGTCGACAAACAGCAGCTTGAGACCAACGATGCCGAGCAGGCCGACGCCGGCAAACCAGGTCTGCCGCATCCCGCGTCGCGAGCCCAGCAGCATCGCGGCGATGGCCGCAGCCGTCCACAGCAGCGACACGCCGGCCTGGAACAGCGCGGAATGCTGCAAGGCCGTGCTGCTGAAGTCCACACCGAGGAAGTGATGGGCGATGCGCGCCCATAACGCGGTCAGCCACAGCAGGCCTAAAGCGCTCAATCCTGCCAGCCCGATATGACCGGTGTGCTGTCGCCAGGCGGGCGTGTTCCAGCGTTGCCATAGGCAGGCCAGCGCGATCAGGCTGACGAGGTCGAGCGGGTTGAGCAGGGGCAGGTAGGGCAGGCTCCAGCTGCCACTAAAGTTGAGGTTGAGCAGCGCCACGCCGAGCACCAGGCCGGCGGCCAGTGGCGCGGGTGCCGCCAGGTCGTACAACGACTCGAGGCCGGCCGCAGGCCATAGCGAGCGCTGCTGCAACTGGCGCAAGGCCAGCAAGCCCACGCAAAGCACCGCGAGTATGGCGACCGGCGCCCACAGCGGGGTGGCGGGCGCGAGCTGCTCGGCCTGCCAGCCGGCTTCGAGCACGGCCGTCAGCATCAGCAGCCAGAACAGCGCGAGATGGCGGGCCTGCAGCCAGCCGTTCAGGCCTGCGGATTGCTGGCGATGCAGGATCCAGTAACCGGCTGCGAGTGCCAGCGGCAGGGCCGCTGCCATGCCGCCAGCCAGCGGGTGGCCATGGGTCGCCGTAGAGACCAGCACGGCCAGCAGCGCGACCGGCCACAGGGCAATTGCGGCGTAGCGTCCGCTCCACCAGTCGAGGCGTGCCGCGAGGGCTTCCAGCGCCAGAGCGCCTGCCATCATCCACAGCAGAATCAGGCCTTCGCTGTAAACCGTCAGCGTTTGCGTCCCCGCTGCTTCGTTCCAGCCCGCCAGCAGCCACCAGACCACGGCCCAGCCGAGGGCGATGCCCTGCAGCAACAGCGGGCGGGCATGCTGCTGCAGCCGCCACGCGCTATAGCCACCGGCCAGCGCCAGCGCCAGCGAGCCGGGAAAAAAGTCGTTGAGGAACAGCGTGCCGGGTTGCAAAAACTGGCCCGCATCAAGCAACCGCAATGCGGCCAGCCCCTGGATGGCCGCGCCGGCAAGCACCGCCAGCCGACGTTGCCGATGCAGACCGAACGCCAGCACGGCCGCACCTTCGAGCGCCCAGAACACGGCAGTGACGGTGGCGCCAAAGTACAGCGGGATCGCCACGGTGAGGCAGGTGATCGCCAATGCGGTAAACGCCCGTGGCAGCACCGGGTTGTCGCTGCGGCGGGTGAGCGCGGCCAGCGCCAGGTAATACAGCCCGGCCAGCAGTGCGGTCAGCGCCAGATAGTCGCGCTCATAACCGAGCGCACCCTGAACCCCGGCGGCCACGGCGGGCACGCCGAACAGCAGGGTGCCATCCATCCAGCCACGGCTGGCTGCCTGGCGGTAGTGCGCAAGCAGCGCGGGCGCCAGCGTGTACAGCACGAAAAACCCCAGCAGGAAGGCCTCGATGTCGAAGCGGAATGCCGTTTCATAGCGCGCCAGCGCCCAGGCCAGGCCGAACAGCGTGGTGAGGAAGAAGCCGAGCAGGTTGAGGCCGCGCCAGCCGGTGCGACTGCTGATCGCCACGATGAACAGGTCGAGCAGCAGGAAGTGGCTGAACAGGATGCGGTACTGGTTGCCGCCGCTGGACGCCAGCGCGGGTGCGAAGAACGCCCCGGCCAGCCCGAGCCAGGCCAGCGCTTCGCTGTTCTGGCGCATCGCCAGCAGCGCGCAGCTCACGCCGAGCAGTGCAAACCCGGCAAACGCGAGGGTGGCGTCGAGGTAGCCGTAGCGCGCAAAGGCGAAATACAGGCTCAGGTACAGCAGTGCAAAGCCGCCGCCTTGTAGCGCAAAACCGAAGGCTTGCAGGGCGCGCTGGCGCGCGCGGTTGTGACCGAAGGCGATCAGCGCGACGCCCGCTAGCGCCGCCAGCAGCAGCCGTACCCCGGGCGGGAACAGGCCGTAGTCCGCCGCCATCTTGAGGCCGGACGCAGCGCCGAAAAACAGCAGCACGACGCCGGCCTTGGCCAACAGGTTGCCGCTCAGCAGGCGGTTGAGCCAGGGGTTGGGCTCGCGTAACAGGGCAGGATCGGCGTAAGTGGGCGCTGACTCCGGTGGCGTGGGCGAGTGAGCTGGACGGGGCAGGGCTGGGGCCTCGATGGCGGCCGGTTCTGCCACCGGTTGCACGGCCGCGATGGTGGCGAGGGACGAGTCGGGCTCGGCGGCCGGCGCCACGCTGGCCGCTTCGGCGGGTTGGATTGCGTCCGCCGCAGCGTCCTCGCGTTCGAGTCGGGCCAGTTGCTTTTCCATCTCACGCAGGCGTTTTTCAAGCGCCAACTCGCTGCGCCGGCTGCGCGACAGGCGGCTGGCCATGCCGCCGAGAATCGCGCCGAGCAGCAGACCGCCGCTTTGCTGCAGCAGCAAGGCGCCGCCGAGGGCGCCGAGAATGATCCATAGCCAGTTCATGTGGGAAGTCCTTTAGTGCGGTCGAAGAATTCGCGAGTTTCAAAGCAGCGTGCGGCGAATTTGTTGCCATTCCAGGTGAGTGAGCGCTTCATAACAAAGTCGAACAGCAGTGGATTGTGGCGACGAATCGCGTGCAGAACGAGGGCCTCGTCGGCTTTCAGCAGTCCAGCGCGCACCAGTTCCTTCAGCAGATAGATCGGCAGGATGCCGGGCAGCGGGTAGTCGGAGGCGTTGAGCAGGCGGCGCTGCCAGCCGGTGTTTTCCAACAGCCCGGGCAGGATGCGGTAGCGGTGGAATTGTGGAATCGCGGACAGGTCGCCATACAGATTGACGCCGCTCGGCTCGCCCATCAGGCGGGTGTACAGGGCAAAGCTGGAGACCTTGTCAGCCTTGTCGCCTGCATCCCAGTCCATATCCCGCCCCAGCGAGGCGCAGTGCGCGGCGACCACGCGCACGCCGGCGGCAAGCGGACGGCGCAAGTGCAGCGGGTTGTTGTGGTCCTGGCTGTGGCCTTCGCTGTTGACCGACAGTTCGGTGCCGGTGTGCACGATCAACGGCATATCGTGCTCTTTGAGCGCAGCGTAAAACGCATCGCATTGCCTGGATGCCGGGTGGATGCCCATGGCGGATGGCAGCCATTTCACTGCGCGCGCGCCGTCCTTGACGCACTGTTCCAGAGTGGCCACCGCGTCGTCGCGATAAGGATGAATCGAGGCTACCCACTCGAACCGTTGCGGATAGGTGTGCGCCAGCGTGCGTACGAAGGCGTTGGGCACGTGGATGCCGGTGTGGACGTCCTGGGCGTGGCCGCCGCCGTCGTGAAACGCCTCCATGGCGTAGAGCATGAATTTCACCCCCGGCGGAAACGCGGCGGCGAGCTGCAGCAGGCGGTCGAGATAGGCGGCATCGACGCCGTGCTCGCCAGACGCGCAGGCCGCATCCATGAACACGCGCTTCTGCGTATACAGAATCGGGTGCGCCAGACTGTCCATCGCCGGATTGACCCGCATGCCACTGCCGTTGTCGCCAGTACCGGCGACATGCACGTGCATGTCCCACACTTGGGCCGGATCGAGCCCGCCCCACGCGGCGCGCACCAGCGGGTGATCGGCCAGCGCCTGCGGCAGGCCAGGCAGGCAGGGGTTGCGCCATTCGCCGTCCGGCCACCAGCGGTGGCCAGCCCATGCGGCGGCGCCGAGCCCGGCGCCTGCCAGTCCAAGTAAAAACGAGCGTCGTTTCATGCTGCTGCCATTGCTTTCAGCGTTTGACAAGCGGACTTGCCGCTACCCGGCACGGGCAGCGGGCGTTTGGCAATTCCGGTATTGACCAGGAATACCGGGTTCAGCGGCAGGAGCCGCCCCGGCAGCATGCCGTCGATAGGCGATTCGTGGCTGGTCACGTTCAACAGGTGCTGGCCGCGTTGCCGGCGTGGCATTGTTCCGCTGATGCAAACGCGCAACAGCAGGCGGAACATGCTTTGGAGCACTAACTTGAGGGCTTTACGCATGGGTTTGTTCGGAATGGAGGAGGGCGATATAGGAACGCAGCGCGTCGAGCGCCCACTGCAGACGGCTTTCGTCGAGGTGATACAACACGGCGCGGCCGGATTTTTCTGCAATCAGTATGCCCGCCTCGCGCAGCACGCCGAGGTGGTGTACCACCGCCGTGCGCGACAGCGGCAGGGAGTCTGCGATTGCCTTGATGGAAAGCCGTTCGCCCGGCTCGAACGCGAGCAGGATGCGCTGGCGCCAGTCGTCGCCGAGCGCGGTAAAGACCTGCGCAACGCCCGACCATTCGGGCGGCAGATCGTGGTTAAGGGATTGGATTTTCATGGCTATATGATTAGTTTGTTAGTCACAAATGGCAACGACCGTTCGTCGACTGGTACCTGACAGTTAAGTGACGCAGTGAATGACCGTTAAAGAGGGGTCGCGCTCGACGCTGAGCAATACTTTTAATCATTCCGATACGACATTGTGCTGAAAAAAATCCAGTCCCAAGACCTGAAGTTGGGCATGCATTTGCACGCACTGTGCGGTTCGTGGATGGATCACCCATTCTGGCGCAGCAAGTTCACCCTGACCGACCCGAAAGACATCCAGCGCATCCGCGCAAGCGGCATTACCGAGGTCTGGATCGATATCGAAAAGGGCTGCGATGCGCCGGCCGAGCCCCCGCTGGCGGAGGTGCAAGCCGTAAAAGATGAAGCGACGGCAGAGATCACGCCGCAGCGGGCCAAGCCCCCCGAACCGGTGGCGATGAGCGATGAACTCCGGCAGGCCGCCATGATCTGCGCCAAGGCGCGGCAAGCGGTCGTTTCCATGTTCAACGAAGTGCGCATGGGCAATGCCATCCATGCCGAAGCGGTCGGTGAGCTGGTTGAGGAAATCTCCTCGTCGGTGATGCGCAATCCGGGGGCGCTGGTCAGCCTGGCGCGGATAAAGACCGCCGACGATTACACTTACATGCATTCTGTCGCCGTGTGTGCGTTGATGGTGTCGCTCGGGCGCCAGCTGGGCCTGGACGAGGCGTCCGTGCGCGAAGCCGGCATGGCCGGTCTGCTGCACGACCTGGGCAAGTCCGTGATGCCGATGGCGGTGTTGAACAAGCCCGGCAAGCTGACCGACTCCGAGTTCGACATCATCAGGCAGCATCCGGTCGAGGGCCACCGCCTGCTGGTCGAAAGCGCCAGCGCCAGCGCCATCGTGCTGGACGTGTGCCTGCATCATCACGAAAAGGTCGACGGCAGTGGCTACCCCCACCAACTCGCGGGCGACGCCATCAGCCTGTTTGCCAAAATGGGCGCGGTCTGCGATGTCTACGATGCCATCACGTCCAACCGCCTCTACAAGGCGGGATGGGATCCCGCCGAATCCATCCGCAAAATGACCGAATGGAGCAAAGGCCACTACGACGAACGGGTGTTTCAGGCTTTCATCAAGAGTATCGGCATTTATCCCAACGGTTCGCTGGTCAAGCTGGCCTCCGGCCGGCTGGGGGTGGTGATCGAGCAATCGGAAAAATCCCTGCTCGCGCCGCGCGTCAAGGCCTTTTTTTCCACCAAGTCGCAGACCTGCATCGTTCCGGAGATGCTCGACCTTTCGCACCCGGGTACGAGCGACAAGATCGTCGGACGCGAGGATGCGGCACGCTGGGGCATCACGAATATGGATGAACTCTGGGCCAGCTGACACGGCGTGAGTTGTCGGCGGTCGCGAGTGGGTAGCCCGCGCTTGAATGGGGCGAAACGAGCCGCTGGTTCAAGGTTTTTCAGCGTTATCATCGGCTTGTGAGCCGCCAGCCGGTAAACTGGTCGGCCTTCGATCCCGCGAAATCCGTTCGCATGCGACACGACACCGACCCTCAATCCCTACTGCCCGACCAGCCGTCAGTCCTGCCCTCCACGGCTGGCACGGCCTGGCGCTGGGTGAGCGAGCGTGGCGTGTTGCTGGCGACGGGCGACGCGACGCTGGCGCGTTATGCAGCACTGTCCGCGCGAAACTGGCCGGAGGTCGAAGATCTCGTTCCGGCAGACGGTACCCTGCTGCTGATCTTGCGCCGGGGCGCGGCGATGTCAGCGGACTTGCGCCATGCCTTGCGTGCAGATGTGACGAGCCTGTCCGACACGCACGGCGTGCTGCACCCGATTCGCGTCGAGTACGGCGGCGCGGCCGGGCCGGATCTGGACGCGCTGGCCGCGCGCGCGGGAATGAGCCGCGACGCCTATATAAATAGCCATGCAGACGTGGAATACGAGGTCGCCTTTGTGGGATTTCAACCCGGCTTCGCCTATTTGCGGGGCTTGCCTGCTGCGCTGCACGTGCCACGCAGGGATTCGCCCCGTGTGCGCGTACCTGCCGGCAGTGTGGCGATAGGCGGCGCCTATTGCGGGATTTATCCCGCCAGCGGCCCTGGTGGCTGGCATCTCATCGGCCGTGCGGCGGTCGACCTGTTCGATCCGTTCCGTGCCCGCCCCGCCTTGCTGCTGCCAGGCGATCGGGTGCGGTTTGTTGCCGCATGATCGACGTTCTGCGCGCGGGGCTGTGCGATCTGGTCATGGATCAGGGACGAACCGGCTACGGGGCGCTGGGCGTACCGGTTGGCGGGGCGGCCGACCCGGCTGCGCTGGCATGCGGCAACCAGCTGGTTGGGAACGACAAGCTGGCTGCCGGGCTTGAAATCACGCTGGCCGGCCCGCAATTGGCTTTTCCCGCCGGCGGCGTGGTGGCCCTGACCGGTGCGCGCTTTGCGGTCAGCCGCAGCAGTGGCGCGGCGGTATCCTGGAACGTCGCGCTGGCTTTGGCGGCAGGCGAAACCCTGACGCTGGGACGGGCGGAGACGGGGTGCCGCTGCTGGCTGGCGGTGCGCGGTGGTATCGCCGTCCCGCAGGTGATGGGCAGCCGCAGCACTTTTTTGCCGTCGGGTTTCGGCGGGCACCAGGGGCGCAGACTGCAGTCCGGCGATGCGCTCCCTACCGGAAATGCTGCCGAGGCCACGCACTGCAGGGTCGCGTTGCCGCCGTTGCTACCATCCGGCAGGGTCTTGCGCGTCATCGCGGGGCCGCAGGCGGGCCAGTTCGATGATGCCGGGCTGGCGGCCTTTTTCGGTAGCGTATACCGGGTCGGTCCCGCATCCGACCGCCGTGGCTTGCGCCTGCAGGGCGCAGCTGTGTCGCATCGCACGCTTGAGTTGCCGTCGCAGGGCGTGCTGCCGGGTGCCATCCAGGTGCCGCCGGACGGCCAGCCCATCATCCTCGGCTGGGACGGCCCGGTCAGCGGCGGTTATCCGGTCATTGCCGGGGTCATTACAGCGGACTGGCCGCAACTGGCGCAACTGCAGCCAGGCGACACGCTGCAATTCGAAACGATTGCCGTCGATACGGCTCAAATGCTGGCAAGGCTAACCGGGACACAAGGGGAGGGGGAATGATCGAACTGAATGCCGACATCGGCGAAGGCTGCGACGATGCCGGCCTGATGCCCTACCTCAACCGCGTGTCGATTGCCTGCGGCGGACATACCGGCGATGTGGCCAGCATGCGCGCCGCCTTGCAGCTGGCCGCTGACCATGGCGTAGCGGCGGGCGCGCATCCGAGTTATCCCGACCGCGCGCAATTCGGCCGCCGCGCGCTGGCGGCATCGAATGAAGAAGTCGCAAGCTGGGTGACGCAGCAAATCGAGCGTCTGGCCGAACAGGCCGCGCGGCTTGGCGTCCCGCTGGCACACGTCAAGCCGCACGGCGCGTTGTACAACGTGGCCGCTCGCGATGTTGCGGTGGCGCGCGCGATTGCGCAGGCGGTCGCGGCCTTCGATCCGGCACTGATCGTGCTCGGCCTGTCGGGCTCGCACCTGGTCGCAGCCGGACAGGCCGCCGGGCTGGACGTCCTGAACGAGGCTTTTGCCGACCGCCGCTACCAGACCAACGGCCAGTTGGTTTCACGTGAAACAAGCGGCGCGCTGATCGTGGAACCGGCCGCCGCTGCTGCCCAGGCCGAACAGTTGGCGCAAGGCAGGGCAATCGGCACGCTGAATGGCGGCCGCATCCGGGTGCAGGCCGACACTATATGCCTGCACGGCGACACCCCGGGCGCATTAAATATCGCGCGCGCCGTCCATGCCGCGCTCAATCGCGGATAATCCCGCACCCGCTCTTTTTACTGCCAGATCATGCCTTTACTCACTTTTGACCGTCTCGAACTGGCCTATGGCCACCACCCGCTACTGGACGGCGCGTCCCTCGTGGTCGATGCGGGTGAGCGCATCGGCCTGATCGGTCGCAACGGAACCGGCAAGTCCAGCCTGCTTAAAGTCATCGCCGGGATCAATCCGCCGGATGCGGGCGACGTCTGGCGCAAGCCTGCGTTGAAGCTGGCGTATGTGCCGCAGGAGCCGCAATTCCAGCCCGGCCATACCGTGTTTGAAGCGGTGGCCGAAGGCGTGGGCGAGGCACAGCGCCTGCTGGCCGATTACCATGCTGCCGCGCACCGGGTCTCCGAAGGCGACATGGACGCCTACGAGGAATTTGAGCGGCTGTCGCACGAACTCGAAGTCCATGACGCGTGGCGGCTGAATAGCCGGGTAGAGGAAACCATGCAGCGGCTGGGACTGGATGCCGATCGCAAGGTCGATACCCTGTCCGGCGGTCTGAAAAAACGCGTCGCCCTGGCGCGCGCGCTGGTCACCGACCCCGAACTGCTACTGCTCGACGAGCCGACCAACCACCTCGACTTTGCGGCGATCGAATGGCTGGAAAGCCTGTTGACCGACTTCAAGGGCGCCCTGCTGTTCATCACCCACGACCGGCGTTTTCTGGACAACGTCGCCAACCGCATTGTCGAGCTCGACCGCGGCCAGCTGCGTGAATACCAGGGTAATTTCAGCGCCTACCAGGTGAAGAAGGCCGAGCAACTGGAAATCGAAGTGGTGCACAACCGCAAGTTCGACAAGTTCTGGAAACAGGAAGAAGCCTGGATCCGCAAAGGCGTGAAGGCGCGACGCTGCCGCGACGAAGGCCGGGTACGCCGGCTCGAGTCCCTGCGTCTTACCCGCGAGGCGCGCATCGGCCAAACCGGACAGGTGGGATTCCAGATCGACTCCGGCGAGCGCTCGGGCAAGATCGTCGCCGAGATGGACCACATCAGCTACGGTTACGACGACCGCATGTTGATAAGCGACTTCAGCGGCACCGTATTGCGCGGCGACAAGCTCGGTTTGCTGGGCCCCAACGGCGCGGGCAAGACCACGCTGATCCGGCTGATCCTCGGCGAACTCCAGCCAACCTCCGGCACGATCAAGCAGGGCACCAAGCTCGAGGTCGCCTATTTCGACCAGTTCCGTAACCAGCTAAACGACGATGCCACCCTGATCGACACCATTGCCCCGGGTTCTGACTTTGTCGAGATCGGCGGGCAGCGCAAGCATGTGATCAGCTATCTGGAAGACTTCCTGTTTCCGGCCGAGCGGTCGCGTGCCAAGGTCAGCGCCCTGTCGGGTGGCGAGCGCAACCGGCTGCTGCTGGCGCGGCTGTTCGCGCGTCCGGCCAACCTGCTGGTGCTGGACGAGCCGACCAACGACCTCGACATCGACACGCTGGAGTTGCTCGAGGAGTTGCTACAGGAATACGGCGGTACCGTGCTGATCGTCTCGCACGACCGCACCTTCCTCGACAACGTCGTCACCCAGTCGATCGTGTTCGAGGGCGACGGCAAGCTGACCGAAATCGTCGGCGGCTACGGCGATTGGCTGGCGTGGAAAAACCAGCAATCCCGGCCCCAGCCGGTCAAGGCCGACGCCCCCAGGCCGGCTGCGGCCAAGCCTGCCACCAAAAGCAAGCTGAGCTACAAGGACGCGCGCGAACTCGAAGCCTTGCCTGTGCTGATCCAGCAGCTTGAAACCGAGCAAATGGATATTGCGGGACGTCTGGCCGACCCTGCGTTGTATCAGACCGACGCCAAGGGCGCGGCCAAACTGCAGGCGCGCAGCGAGGCGATCGACGCCGAGCTGCTCCAGGCGCTTGCGCGCTGGGAAGCGCTGGAGGCCATGCAGGCTGCTGGTTGACGCAGGGCAGGCGTGGATGTTTCACGTGAAACTCTGACGGGCAACGGGTAAAATGTCGCGATGAAATTCCCGAATGCTTTTGATGTGATCGTGGTCGGTGGTGGCCATGCCGGCACCGAAGCCGCGCTGGCGGCTGCGCGCATGGGCATGCAAACCCTGCTGCTGTCGCATAACATCGAAACCTTGGGCGCGATGTCGTGCAACCCGTCGATCGGCGGGATAGGCAAGGGGCATCTGGTGCGCGAAGTTGACGCGCTGGGCGGCGCGATGGCGATTGCCACCGACGAATCCGGCATCCAGTTCCGCACCCTTAATTCGTCCAAAGGGCCGGCGGTGCGTGCCACCCGGGCGCAGGCCGACCGCCTGCTGTACAAGGCGGCGATCCGCCAGCGGCTGGAGAACCAGCCCAATCTCACCTTGTTTCAGCAGGCGGTCGACGATCTTTTGCTTGAAGGCGACCGTGTGGCCGGAGTCAAGACGCAGTTGGGCATCGTGTTCAGCAGCCGCGTGGTGGTGCTGACCACGGGAACGTTCCTGTCCGGTCTGGTGCACGTCGGCCTGGAAAACTTTGCCGCCGGGCGCATGGGCGACCCGCCATCGGTCTCGCTGGCTGCGCGCTTGCGCGAGTTGAGCCTGCCGGTGGGTCGGCTTAAAACCGGCACCCCGCCGCGCATCGATGGTCGCAGCATCGACTACAGCCGCACGCAAGTCCAGCCGGGCGACCGGCCGGAACCGGTGTTCTCGTTCATGGGCAACGTGTCCCTGCATCCGGCGCAGCGCCCTTGCTGGATTACGCACACCACCGAGCAGACGCACGCGATCATTCGCGGCGGGCTGGACCGCTCGCCGATGTACACCGGCGTGATCGAAGGGGTGGGGCCGCGTTATTGCCCATCGATCGAGGACAAGATTACGCGTTTTGCCGACAAGGCTTCGCACCAGATCTTTCTCGAGCCCGAAGGCCTGACCACGCACGAGATTTATCCCAACGGCATTTCGACCTCGCTGCCGTTCGATGTGCAACTGGCCATCGTGCGTTCGATTCCCGGGCTGGAAAACGCACACATCCTGCGTCCCGGCTACGCCATCGAATACGATTACTACGACCCGCGCAACCTCAAGGCCTCGCTTGAAACCAAGTCGATCAAGGGTTTGTTTTTTGCCGGCCAGATCAACGGCACCACCGGCTACGAAGAAGCCGCGGCGCAGGGCTTGCTCGCAGGCGTCAATGCGGCGCTGCAGGTGCAGGAAAAAGACGCCTGGAGTCCCGGGCGGCACGAAGCCTACCTTGGCGTGCTGGTCGACGACCTGATCACGCGCGGCGTGTCCGAGCCTTACCGCATGTTTACCAGCCGCGCCGAATACCGGCTGCAGCTGCGCGAGGACAACGCCGACATGCGCTTGACCGAGATTGGTCGCGCGCTGGGCGTGGTGGACGATGCGCGCTGGGAAGCTTTCAGCCGCAAGCGCGACGCTGTTTCACGTGAAACCGAGCGGCTCAAGGCGACCTGGGTCAACCCGATCCTGCTGCCTGCCGAAGCCGCGACCCGCCTGATCGGTCAGCCGATCGATCACGAGTACAGCCTGTTCGAACTGCTGCGGCGGCCCACCCTGAGCTACGCGCAGGTCATCAGCCTGCCCGGCGGCGGGGCGGTCGTCGACGATGCAAGCGTTGCCGAGCAGGTCGAGATCGCCGCCAAATATCAGGGCTACATCGACCGCCAGAACGATGAGGTCGATCGCCAGCGCGATCAGGAGTCCCTGCGTTTTCCGGACGATATCGATTACGGCCTGCTCACCGGACTGTCGATGGAAGTGCGCCAGCGGCTGCAAAAGGCGCGCCCCGAAACCCTGGGGCAGGCAGCGCGACTGCAGGGCATTACCCCGGCGGCGATCTCGGTGCTGCTGGTCTATGCCAAGCGCGGCTTCAAGCCTGGTCCTGTGCCAGCCCCGTCCGGACTGGCGAAGCAAAGCGCATGAGTTTGCAAACCCAACTCGCAGCCGGTGTCGCGGCGCTCGGCCTGGCGTTGCCGCAGGGTGCAGAAGAACGGCTGCTGGCTTATCTGGCCTTGCTCGACAAGTGGAACCGGGTCTACAACCTGACTGCGGTGCGCGAGACCGGGCGCATGGTGAGCCACCACCTGCTGGATTCGCTGGCAGCGGTGCCTTTTTTTCAGGCAGAGGCCGTGCTGGATGTGGGCAGCGGCGGGGGTCTGCCCGGCATTCCGCTGGCCATTGCGCGACCGGAAATTCAGGTGACGCTGATCGACAGCGTCGCCAAAAAAACCGCCTTTCTGCTGCAGGCCAAGGCCGAACTGGGACTGGCCAATTTGCACGTGGTCACCAGCCGGGTCGAGGACTATCGGCCTGAAACCGGGTTCGACATCATCACCTCGCGCGCGTTTTCCGACCTCCGGGAGTTCGTCGCGCTGACTCACCACCTGATCGGTCCGGGCGGCCGCTGGCTCGCGATGAAGGGCTTGATACCGCATGAAGAGATCGCTGCTCTGCCGCCTGCAGTGAAAGTAAGCGCTAACAACGCCTTGCTCGTCCCGGGGCTGGACGCGAGCCGTCATTTGATTGTTCTGGAGCCTGTCGTATGAGCCGTATCCTGGCGATTGCCAACCAAAAAGGCGGCGTCGGCAAGACGACGACAGCGGTGAACCTGGCCGCGAGCCTGGCCGAACTCGGGCAGCGCGTGCTGCTGGCCGACCTCGATCCGCAGGGCAACGCGACCATGGGTGCGGGCATCGAAAAGCGCACTGCGCTGCCGACGGTGTACCAGATCCTGCTCAACCAGGTGAGCGTCGCCGAGGCGCGGGTGCGCTCGAAACCCGGGCATTTCGACGTGATTCCGGCCAACCGCGAGCTGGCGGGGGCGGAAATCGATCTGGTGAATCTGGACCAACGCGACATGCGCCTGAAGTCGGCGCTGCAGTTGGTGGCTGATGAATACGATTTCATCCTGATGGATTGCCCGCCGACGCTGAATTTGCTGACCGTCAACGCGTTTGCGGCGGCCGAGGCCGTGCTGATTCCGATGCAGTGCGAGTACTACGCGCTGGAAGGGCTGACCGATCTGGTCGCCACCATCAAGAAGGTCAAGCAGCGCCTCAATCCGGATATCCGCATTGAAGGCTTGCTGCGCGTGATGTTCGATCCGCGCAGCACGCTGGCGCAGCAGGTATCCGATCAGATCAAGCAGCATTTCGGCGACAAGGTGTACGACACTGTGATACCGCGCAATGTGCGGCTGGCCGAAGCGCCCAGCCACGGCTTGCCGGTGCTGGCCTACGACCGCCAGTGCAAGGGCGCGAAAGCCTACATGGAATTGGCCGAAGAAACGCTCAGGCGCGCCGGTCTGACAGCAAGGGAGAAAATACATGGCTAGACTCAAGGGATTGGGACGCGGACTCGATGCGCTGCTCGGCGGCGAGAACAATACCGCGCCGCCGCAGGGCGAACTGCGCATGATGAACGTGTCGCAACTCGCGCCCGGTAAGTATCAGCCGCGCACCCAGATGGACAGCGAATCGCTGCAGGAACTGGCCGACTCGATTCGCGCGCAGGGCTTGATGCAGCCGATCCTGGCGCGCGAAGTCGCGGATGGGTTCGAGATCATCGCCGGGGAGCGGCGCTGGCGCGCGGCGCGGCTGGCCGGGCTGAACGAGGTGCCGGTGTTGCTGCGCGAAGTGGCCGACGACGCGGTGGCGGCGATGGGCCTGATCGAAAACATCCAGCGCGAAGACCTCAATGCCATCGATGAAGCGCAAGGCCTGCAGCGCCTCATCCACGAATTTGGCATGACCCACGAATCAGTGGCGCAGGCGGTGGGCAAGTCGCGCGCGGCGGTGTCCAACCTGCTGCGGCTGCTGAATCTGTCGCGCCCGGTGCAGGACATGCTCACCGCCGGACTGATCGAAATGGGCCACGCCCGCGCGTTGCTGCCCTTGTCGGCAAGCGCGCAGCGCGAACTGGCGCACGAGGTCGAAACACGCGGCCTGTCGGTGCGCGAGGTCGAGCGCCGCGTGGCGAAACTGAAAGAGCCCGCTGTTGCGCCGGCTCCCGCCGCGTCGGCCGTTTCGCGCGACCTGCTGCGACTGGAGGAAAGCCTGTCCGATGCGCTGGGCATGACGGCGCGCGTGCAAACCACCCGGCAGGGCAAAGGCCGCCTCACCCTCAGTTTTGCGAGTCATGCTGAATTGCAGGGCTTGCTGGATAGACTGGGCATTGCGCTGTAACGGCGTTATGCGGAATTCGGAGGCATCACGATGGCAGCGCATATAACAGTGATGCCGTCCGGTCACACCTTCTCGGCTGAAGAAAACGACACACTTCTGGAAGCTGCCCTGCGCGCCGGCATTCCGCTCAGTTACGGCTGCAGCAGCGGAAACTGCGGGGAGTGTCTGGCACGCGTGCTCTCGGGTACGGTGGTCAGGGTCCGCCCGCACGACTATCTGATCAAGGAAGCGGACAAGAACAAAGGCGCCGTGTTGATGTGCGCCTATTCCGCCATGGACGAAGTCGTGATCCAGGCCGGCATCGCCGGTGCCGACGACATTCCGCGGCAAACCATCGCCACCCGGGTGAAAGCCGTCGAGCCGATCAATGAGCAGGTACGGGCCCTGCACCTAATGACGCCACGCAGCCAGCGCTTGCGTTTTCTGGCCGGTCAGTCGGTCCTGCTCGAAGTCGGCGGTGTGGCGGGCGAGTACTACATCGCCAGCTGTCCCTGCGAAGACCGGCATATCGAACTGCATATCCGGCGCGATTCGCAGCCCTTTTCACAACAGGTGTTTGCCGGCCTCGCAAAGGAATCCGTCGTGCAGCTGACCGGACCCGATGGCGGTTTCGTCATCCAGCTCGATTCGCGGCGCCCCATTCTTTTCGTCGCCTGGGATGACGGCTTTGCCCCGATCAAAAGCCTGATCCAGCATGCCATGTCGCTGGAGGTCGCTGAAAGCATGCATCTCTACTGGCTGGCCGACACGCTTGCGCACTATCAGGAAAACTATGTGCGCTCGCTGGCCGATGCGCTGGACGATTTTGAATACACGCTGCTGGATGGCCGGGCCGATCCGGCGCAGTTGGTCGAACAGGTGCTGGCGGCGCACCCGGATCTGTCTCACAGCGACATCTATGCAGCCGGTCCGGCAGGTTTTCTGGCCAGCCTGCGCGAGGCAGCGCTTGGCAGAAACCTGTCGATCCTGGGGTGGCACGAGGAGGTGATGTGAGGCCGCAGCGCAGCGCCGTCCCGCTCACCCGCACAGGCCAGGACAGATGAAAAAACGCATGGACCTGTTGCACTCGCGCCTGTGGCGCGTGGGCCACAATACCTTGCCAGCCTGGCAGGCATGGCCCCTGGTACTGCTCCGCGCGCTGGTGCTGGCGATGCGCGACATTGCCGGCGAACATCTGAACCTGCGTGCGATGAGCCTGGTGTACACCACGCTGCTGTCCCTTGTGCCCTTGCTTGCCGTGAGCTTTTCGGTGCTCAAGGCGTTTGGCGTGCATAACGCCGCGCGACCTGCGCTGCTCGGTTTGCTGGCCCCGCTCGGCGATGAGCGGGTGATGATGGTCGACCAGATCACCGGTTTTGTTGACAACATCAAGGTCGGCGTGCTCGGGGTGGTGGGCGTGGCGATGCTGCTCTACACTGCCGTATCGCTGGTGCAAAAGGTTGAGCACGGCTTCAACGAAGTGTGGCGGGTGCGGCGTGAGCGCACTTTTTCGCAACGCTTCAGCAACTATCTGTCGGTCATCTTCACCGCGCCGGTATTGCTGTTTGCCGTCATCAGCATCGGGGCATCGGTATTTGATGACGTCATTTTCAGCTGGCTGGGCGTGCGCGGTGTGCTGGCCGACGCCTTGAGGATGCTGCAACGCATGCTGCCGCTGGTGATACTCGTCGCCGTGTTCAGCTTTATTTATTCCCTCGTCCCCAACACGCGCGTCCGCAAGCTTCCCGCTGTCACCGGCGCGATCATTGCGGCCTTGCTGTGGCAGCTGTCCGGCTTGCTGTTTGCGCAATTCGTCGCGGGTGCATCCAGTTACGTCGCGGTGTATTCCGGCTTCGCGATTGTGATCGTGTTCATGCTGTGGATCTACGTCATCTGGCTCATCGTATTGTTTGGCGCATGCGTGGCTTTTTATATGCAGAATCCCGGCTACAGTCCTGGCCACGACGCCGGTGCCGCATTCAGTCCGCGGCAGCGCGAGCGCATTGCGCTGGCGACGCTGGGTCGCCTCGCGCGTGCGCACGCCGAGGGGGTGCCGGGCTTGACGCCGCACGAGCTGGCGCAGGGCTTGCGGTTACCCGAACCCGTGCTGGAAGAGGTGCTTGCCCCATTCCTGGACCAGCAACTGGTGGCCCGCACCGACGATCCGCTGCCGCGTTGGCTGCCGGCTATCGAACCTGCCAGCGTGCCGCTCGCGCGACTGCTCGTGGTGCTGCGGCTGCAAGGTGAACAGCAGCAGCTGCATTCGCATGACCTCGCCGACGAGCCGGCGTTGAATTCACTGGAGCGCCGGCTCGAAGCGTGCCAGCACGCGGCTTTGGGAAATCTGACGTGGCAGGATCTGGGCAGCGACCTGCTCGCAGAGGATGGCATTAAGCCTTAGCCGCGTGTCGGGTCCGGAAGGACCCGCAGACAGTACGCCACAAGCCGAGTTCCTCATCAGACCACTTGATGATTGCATAGACCCCACTAATTCAAGTATCATCGCCGGCTAATGTTCACCGGCATTCAATCGGTCACCCAGAGAGTGGCCTTGGCGCAAGCGGTCATCGCGCCAATTGCGGCGCTGATTGGTGGTCTGTCTGCCGGGTTCGGTGCGGCGTTGGCGGCGCTCTTCGGCGGGCTGGTGGCGCTGGCAGTCAGCAGCGTGCTGGTGTGGCGAGAGCGGCAGGCGATGAAGCATCCCGAATGGGATCAGCACCGGCTGTTCAAGCACTTTATCCGCACCGGCATCGAGCGCTTGCTGGTTCTGGTCGGCTTGCTTGCGCTGGGCTTGGTCGGCTTCAAGCTGGCTCCATTGCCGCTGTTGCTGGGCATGCTGGCCGCGCAGCTGGGGTGGCTTGCCGCTGCGCCGGGTCGCAAATAACGCATCGTTGTGACTAAGGTTTTTATGTTGGGCAAGGTAGGTTTTGAATGTGCACCGGTCATGTGTGCATTCAAAACCCACTTAATTGAACTAGATCATCATGGCTACGGAATACGCTTCCTCCGGTGAGTACATCAAGCATCACCTGCAAAACCTGACCTATGGCGAATTGCCTGCGGGCTATCAGCGACACGATGGCGAGGTGTTGACCCAGGCAACCATGACTTTTGCGCATGGCGCAGAAGAAGCCAAGGCAATGGGCTTCTGGGCCATCAACGTCGACAGCATGGCGTTCTCGATCGGTTTGGGTCTGCTTTTCCTCTTTATCTTCCGCATGGCAGCCAAAAAAGCCACGGTCGGCGTGCCTTCCGGCCTGCAGAACTTTGTCGAATGGGTGATTGAATTCATCGACAATTCTGTTCGCGGATCCTTTTCCCACAAAAACCCCTTGGTCGCGCCGCTGGCATTGACTGTTTTCATGTGGGTGTTTTTGATGAACCTGATGGACCTGTTTCCGGTTGACTGGCTGCCCTTGCTGGGCTCGATGGCGGGGCTGCCCTACCTGAAGGTCGTGCCCTCGACCGACCTGCGACTGTTCGGCAACATGTACGCCGGTGAAATGATCTTCATCCTGATTGCGCTGATGTTTGGCGGCAGCTGGATCATGGCTTTGTTCGGCGGTGCGCTGCAGTGGGCGTGGGCTGTGTTCCACATCCTGATCATCACCCTGCAGGCGTTCATCTTCATGACGCTGACCATTGTGTATCTGGATATGGCGCACGCCGAGCATCATTGATTCACCTTGTATCGATAAATTCTGGTTTCCTGTTTTCAACTTTATTTTTAACTTTTAGGAGCAACAAATGGAAATGACTCAAGCAGTGCTGTACATCGCTGGTGCGTTGATGATGGGTATGGGCGCATTGGGCGCGGCGATCGGTATTGGCGTCCTGGGCGGCCGCTTTCTGGAAGGTGCTGCACGCCAGCCCGAGCTGATTCCGATGCTGCGCACCCAGTTCTTCATCGTCATGGGCCTGGTTGACGCCGTGCCGATGATCGCTGTCGGTCTGGCCATGTACGTTCTGTTCGCCGTCGCCGGTTAATTCTCTGCGCAGTTGTAGCTGATACAGAGCTAATTTACCCACGTCATTATTAAGGTGCGGA
>NCCT01000133.1 GCA_002279795.1 Hydrogenophilales bacterium 12-61-10 | reverse complement strand
GGCAGTGCTGATCCACGAAGGATCGACTCTGGTCGTAGTGCTCAACGCGCTGAGGTTGCTGGCCTACCGTTAATGAAATACGAAATCCGGATACCCGATTTTTAAACTACAGGGATCAATCATGAAGCCCCCCACTCACCTCCTTGCCACGTCTTTTGCCATCCCCTGCCTCACGCTCTCAGGCAATCCCCCCGACAACCAAAGCATCGATACCATTAGAATTTTCCAACCTGAAAAGGAGTCCACCATGAAGTCATTCATCCAGTCTCTTGCCGCCGCCAGCAGCCTTGCCGTCACACTCGCCGTTTCCCCTGCTTTCGCTCGGTGTATCGGTCTGGTTGATGCGATTCGAGGCGGCGATCCTCGGCGGCGCGTTGGGGTGTAGTCGACGGCTTGATCTCGGTTACGAAGTGGTCGACCTCACCGCCAGTCTGGCATGGGCTTGCGCCAGAATTTGACGCTCGATTCAAACCTGATCGTGACGCTGAATTTCAGCGATGAGGTACTCATCAACGGCGTGCCCACCCTGGTGTTCACCGGCATCCTTGACACCAACCCGAGATTGTTCTGTTTACCGACAGCGTAACCGTCACGCCGGAATTCCTGGTGCTGGCGAACCTGTTCAACGATACCGATCTCACCTTCACGGCGGGCTCGCACTTACCCTGCTGGAGGCACACGCTCTGGCAACCTACGATTTCTCCTACGTCGGCAGTCTCAGGGGAGCTGTGATCAATCAGAGCTTCGGCCCGTTCTACACGTGAAACGACAGCATTCTGCTGTTCGATATCGGCGTTACAACCAGCAGTTCGCGCTCGGCGGCTTCCAGACCCGTCCAAGGGTGAAACATTCAGCCTGACCGCCGTACACAAGTCGCAAGCCTACGTCATGTTCAACGCGTGGATTGGCCTCATCCGGATGGCGCGCCAACGCCCGACGCGCTGAGCCATCACGCACCTTCACGTCCATCCGTTCCGGCGGGTTTTTTTATCTCTCCCCATTTCACAAATATTTGCCGCCACCGCTTGACTCAATAAATGAGAATCGTTATTATTCGCAAAACAAATACATAAAAACATGAATGAAACCCGATCAACCCGAACCAGACGTCGATGCCATGCAAACGCAGACAGCCTCCGCTCTCCGATCGAGCCCGGGCAACGGACTATGCCGCCGGGCATCATTCAGACGGACTTTTTATTCCGGGGCAATCAGGAAATCCTGATCAGCCATAACGGCGAGCACTATCGCCTGCGCATCACCAAGAACGGCAAATGATTCTGACCAAGTAGTAGTAACCATTCCATTTTCAGGATTTGAAAATGGAATTCCCAATCGCCCGCCAGCGCGCAAGCGTCAGCCAGCCCTAACTCAAGGAGACTGGCATGTCCGCACCCTCGCCTCACAGCACGCACGAAATCGTTATCGCCGCGACCTTATGGCTGATGCACCGCTATCAGCAGACCGGCTGCAAAAAACTCGCCCGCATGGTCGAGCAGCATTTGCGCTGGATGCAGGTGGGCGCAAGCAGTCCGGTACTCTCCAATGCCTGCCAGCGGCTGTCGTTTGAATGGCGCGCAGTGTCGTGTGCAGCACAACCCGTTCTCCCGCAACCCACCCTGCATTGAAGGAGACTTACATGATCTCGATTGGACACCCTATCCCTGATGTCGTCAGCGAAGCCTATCTGCCCGATGGCCGCATCGAGCCCATTTCGCTCGCGCAATACCGCGGCAAGTGGCTGGTGCTGTTTTTCTGGCCGCTCGATTTCACCTTCGTCTGCCCAACTGAAATCCGCGCCTATTCCGACCTGAGTCACGATTTCGATGTCTCCGGCGCGGTGCTGCTCGGCGCCAGCGTCGATTCGGCGCATGCCCACCGCGCCTGGGTCAGGCACGGTCTCGGCACAGTCAAATTTCCGATGCTGGGCGACGTGTCGCGCGCGCTGTCGCAAGGCTTCGGCGTGCTCGCTGAATCCGGCGTGGCGGTGCGCGCCACCTTCATCATCAACCCCGAGGGCCGGGTGATGAGCGTGGCGGCAAACGACCTCAACGTGGGCCGCTCGGCGCGTGAAACGCTGCGCCTGCTGCACGCACTGCAAAGCGGCGAGCTCACCGCCTGCGAATGGCAGCCCGGCCAGGCTTTTGTCGCGGCCGCTTAAGGAGAAGCCCCATGCATACCACCCATCCCGCATCGCTTCTGGTTGCCGCGCTGGTGATGCTGCGCCATCCCTGTTCACGCAACCAGGCGACCGCCCGGCTGCTTCTCGAACGCGCGGCCGAACACGCCGAACTCACCCCGGTCGAGCGCGAAGCCTGCCGCAGCCTCGCCGACGACATGCACGTCGAACGCCCCGAACCCGACGCATTACGCGCGCACTGGCTCACCCCGCGCCCTGTCCACCCGCAAGGGGCAGGCCGTGGTTGTACAGACGCTAAAGCGTCAACAACCACGCTCATCGACCAAGGCACCGAGCACCGCCGCCTGAACTTGGTTGAAGGTTTGCCATCACCCAACCTGAAAGGCGTTTCCGCATGAGCGCCGCTATCCCTGCCGTTTCCGCCAACACGCCCAAAGCCCTGCGCGACGCCTGGCATGCGCTCACCGCCGAAAAGCGCCTGCGCATCCGTGACGCCGCGCACACGCTGGGCGTATCCGAAGCCGAATTGCTCGCCACCGGCGTCGGCGAGCACGTCACGCGCCTTGCCGGCGACCTGCGCGATCTGATGATGCGCATGGGCGAATTCGGCCCGGTGATGGCGCTGACGCGCAACGAGGCAGCCGTGCACGAAAAGGAAGGCGTGTACCAGAACATCACCCACGGCGATCAGATCGGCCTGGTGCTGGGCGAGGCGATCGACCTGCGCCTGCTCTACGACAAGTGGGCGTTCGGTTATGCCGTCGAGGAGCGGATCGGCAGCGACACCCGCCACTCGTTCCAGTTCTTCGACGCCTGCGGCGACGCCATCCACAAAATCTACCTGCGCGAGGGCGCCGACACGCTCGCCTTCGAGGCGCTGTGCGACGCCTGGGCGGCACCTATCCAGATCCCCGGCGAAACCGTGCTGCCGCACCCGGCAGGAAGCGCGCCGGAACGCCCCGACGAAGCCGTCGATGTGGAAGCACTGCGCGCCGGCTGGCGATCCATGACCGACACCCACCAGTTTTTCGGTCTCTTGAAAAAGCACAAGCTCAGCCGCACCCAGGCATTCCGGCTGATCGGCAACGAATTCGCCGTCCCGCTCCTGACCAACACGCCGGCACGGCTGCTGCAGGCCGTCGCCGCGACCGGGCAGGAGATCATGGTGTACGTCGGCAACTCCGGCTGCATCCAGATCCACACCGGGCGCGTGAGGGACATCCAGCGCATGGGCGACTGGATCAACGTGCTCGACCCCGGTTTCAACCTGCATCTGCGCGAAGACCTGGTGGCACAGGCCTGGCTGGTGAAAAAACCCAGCGCCGACGGCATCGTCACCTCGATCGAACTGTTCGACGCCGCAGGCGAATTCATCGCCTACTTCTTCGGCAAGCGCTTGCCTGGCCTGCCCGAAACCACCGGCTGGCGCATGCTGGCCGAAACCCTGGAGCCGCGCTGATGTTTGCAATCGCCTATCACTTCCACATGCTGCCGCGCCACCACGACCACTTCCGCCACGCTTATCACGCAGCGCGCGACTCCCTGCAACATGCCTTGGGGCTGGTGTCGCACCAGTTCAACGAGCCGCACGGCCGCCACGACGCCTTCACGCTGCTGCTGGCGTGGGACAGCCAGACGAGCTTCGAACGCTTCGCCCGCACCTGGGTCGGCGTCTGGATGCTAAACGGCATGGGTCTGGATCGCGACGCCTTCGCCGCGCCGATCCAGACCGATATCGGCGAAGAGACAATTACTCCGCGCGTGGAAGGCGCGCGGCATATTCATCCGGCCAGACTGAGGCACGACTGCCATGTGTGATCGTTGCGAACCGAAAGGCTTGCTGGCGGACTTGTTCGC
>NCCT01000032.1 GCA_002279795.1 Hydrogenophilales bacterium 12-61-10 | reverse complement strand
ACCTTTGCCGTGGCCACCGAGGCGTGGCTGCTGCAAGGCCGGCTGCAAGCCTGCGGCGTGCCCACCCTAGTGGCCGACGACCAGATGGCGCAGACTTACTCCCTGCTGGCGCAGGCGATTCCGGCGCGCGTCATGGTGCCGCAGCGGCGCTGGGCCGAGGCCGAGGCGATTCGTCAAGCCTGGTTGCGTGGCGAGTTTGCGCTGCGCGACGACGACCCTGATGTGGACGCCCGCCCCGGGTAAGTCGGTTGCTCTGCTGGAACAAGCCATCCGCAGCGAGATTGGCCGTATCCAGCGTGACGGCATCAGCGCAGACGAACTCGCGCGGGTCAAGGCGCAGGTCATCGCGGCCGACGTTTATCAGCGCGATTCGCTGTTCTATCAGGCGATGCAACTGGGCGAATACGTCACGGCCGGTCTCCCGCCCGAGGCGCTGGCGCGCCGGGCCGACAAGTTGCGGGCGGTGACCGCGCAAGAGGTGCAGGCAGCTGCCCGGCAATGGTTGAACGATGATCAATTGAGTGTGGCCGAGCTGGACCCGCAAACCCTCAACCCGCAGGCACACCGCGCAGCGGTATCGGGAGCGCGTCATGTCAATTAAACAGTTTATGTGCGTCCTGGCATTGAGCCTGCCGCTGTCGGCGCAGGCGGCGCTCGCCATTCAGAACTGGCAGACGCCGCAGGGCGCGCGGGTGTATTTTGTCGAAAGCCGCGAACTGCCGATGCTGGATATTTCGGTGGACTTCCCCGGCGGCAGCGCACGCGATCCGGCTGCAAAACATGGGCTGGCGCAGTTGACCCATGGCCTGCTCGATCAGGGCGCGGGCGGCTTGTCCGACACCCAGATTGCGCACCGTCTGGCGGATGTCGGCGCCGAGATGGGCGGCGCGTTCGACCGCGACCGTGCGGGCGTCACCTTGCGTACGCTCTCGTCCCCTGCCGAAAAAAATGCTGCGCTGACATTACTGGCGCAGGTGCTGCAGCAGCCCGAGTTTCCGTTGGCCGTCGTCAAGCGCGAAAAACAACGGCTGATTTCAAGCATCCGCGAAGCCGAAGCCGACCCCGGCAGCATTGCAGACAAGGCCTTTTACCGGTCGTTGTATGGCACGCATCCCTATGCGCACGATCCGTCCGGCGACCCTGCTGCGATTGAAAAACTCACACGCAGCGATTTGCAGGCGTTTTACCGATCGCACTACAGCGCGCCGAATGCGGTGATCGCGCTGATGGGCGACATCAGCCGTGCCGAGGCCGAAGCCATCGCGGTTCGCCTTGCGGCGGGCCTGCCGAAGGCAGCGCGGGTGGTCCGGCTGCCTCAACCCACCGGGGCGCCCGTTTCAAGTGCGCGCATTGCGCACCCCTCCACGCAGAGCCATGTGCTGGTGGGCGCGCTTGGCATGGGGCGCAACGATCCCGACTTCTTCCCGCTGTTTGTCGGCAACTACGTGCTGGGCGGCGGCGGCTTCGATTCGCGGCTGATGAAGGAAGTGCGCGACAAGCGCGGCTATGCCTACAGCGCCTACAGCTACTTTCTGCCGATGCAGGAGGCGGGGCCGTTCCAGCTGGGCCTGCAGACCAAGCTCGAACAGACGGACGATGCGCTCAAGGTAGCCCGCGACACCCTGCGGCAGTTCATCGCCGAGGGGCCGGCCGAGGCTGAACTCACGCAGGCCAAATCCAATCTGAGCGGCGGTTTTCCGCTGCGCATCGACAGCAACCGGAAAATCCTCGACTACCTGTCGGTGATCGGCTTTTACAACTTGCCACTGGATTATCTGGACACCTGGGTCAACAAGGTCAACGCGGTCGATGTGGCCGCAGTGAGGCAGGCGTTCGCGCGCCGGCTAAACGCCGACAAGCTGGTGACCGTGGTGGTGGGGGCCGAAGGTGCTCGCTAAACGCGCCGCGCCGAACCGGGCGCATGGCGCGGCCAACCGGGTGCGCATCATCGGCGGCCAATATCGCCGGCGCTTGCTGGATTTTCCCGATGCCGACGGACTGCGCCCGACGCCCGACCGCGTGCGCGAGACGCTGTTCAACTGGCTGGGGCAGGACTTGCCGGGCTGGGGCTGTCTCGATCTGTTTGCCGGCAGCGGCGCGCTCGGGTTCGAGGCAGCCTCGCGCGGCGCGGCGCGCGTCGTCATGGTCGAGCGTGACGCCAGGGCGGTTCGCGCGCTGGAAGCCAACCGCACCCTGCTCGAAGGAGGCCAGCCCGCTGCCCGTCATATCGACATCCTGCGGGCCGATGCGCTGGCCTGGCTGGCAAACAACCGCGAGACGTTCGAACTGATATTCATCGATCCGCCGTTCGACAGCGGATTGGCCGCCACCGTGCTGCCCGACCTCGACGCCCACCTCAAACCGGGCGGCCACGTCTACATCGAACAAGCCCTGCCGGTGGTTGCGCCGCCCGGGCTGGTTCTCCAGCGCAGCGGGCGCGCTGGGCGCTCACATTTCGCGCTGCTGATCAAGGATAAACCATGCTGACTGCTGTCTATCCCGGCACATTCGACCCCATCACCCGTGGCCATGAGGACCTGGTCCGGCGCGCGGTACGCTTGTTCGATCATGTCGTCGTCGCGGTAGCCGAGTCGCGCAACAAGCGGCCCTTTTTCGACATGGACGAGCGGGTGTCGATGGCGCGCGAAGTGCTGGCCGATGTACCCAAGGTGCGGGTAGAAGGGTTTTCCGGCTTGTTGATTGACTTCGTCGCCGAGCAGGGGGCGATCGCCGTGCTGCGTGGATTGCGCGCAGCGTCCGACTTCGAGTACGAGTTCCAGCTGGCGGGAATGAACCGCAACCTCAAACCCGACATCGAAACCCTGTTTCTTACGCCGTCCGATCAATACATGTTCATCTCGGCCAGCATGATTCGCGAAATCGCCCAGTTGGGCGGAGACGTCGCGCCCTTTGTCCACCCATTGGTGGCGCGGCAATTAAGTGAGAAAATTAGCAAAAGCTGATATGACCCGGAGAACCCCATGTCGATGATGATTACGGACGAATGCATCAATTGCGACGTCTGCCTGCCCGAATGCCCCAACGATGCCATTTCCCAGGGCGATGAGATCTACATCATCGACCCTAATAAATGCACCGAATGCGTTGGACATTTCGATACGCCGCAGTGCGTGGAAGTGTGTCCGGTCGACTGCATTCCGCTGAATCCGGACTATTCCGAAACCAAAGACCAGTTGCAGATCAAGTTTCTGCGCCTGACCGGCGGCAAGTAAGACCCCGCACCGCCTGCTCAGGCGGTTTTAACCCCTTCCAGTCCGTTCCGGTCATCGGTCAGTGCATCGACAATGCGCGCATTGATCCGCGCAAGATTGTCCATCTGGTCGCTGACCGTCCCGATCGTTGCTTCAAGTTCGGCAATCCGGTCGTCCAGCGTTTCGGTCGCCGCGTGTATGCGGCTGACGCTTTCCAGACGGCGCTTCAGCTGGGTTTTGTGCTCGCGGATCTGGGTTTCCATCGGTGACAGGGTTGCCTTGAGCCAGGCTTCGGTTTCACTGTTGGCCAGTTCGAACACCTGAACCACCTTGCTGGCCAGGGTTTCAAAGAAGCGGGTGGTCAGTTGCCGTTGGCCCACCGTCAGCATTTTGAGCGTGGTATTGAAGCGTTCGTCGAAAATCCGCTCCAGCCGGATCATTTCCTTGCGGTATTTGCTCAGGCTGTAACCCGGCGGATTGACCGCGGCCAGGCCATGCTCGTCGCTGAATTTCTGGTACATCGCTTCCATCATGGCCCGTATGTCCTTGATCACCGCACTCGAGGCGTTGAGGTTGCCGTCGACCTGACGGAAAAACTGGCCCATGGCCTCGCGCAGCCCGGCGCTGAAATAGCTCTTTTCCATCGCCAGCCGAACCCGGCTCACCTCCACCTTCAGGGCCGGCATGCCCAGGTGTTCGCGCAAAATGGCAACTTGCGAAGCAAACACGTTGCGCAGCGCATTGAACTGCTGCAAGCCACGGTCAAACTGCAGCTTGTCCTCATTAGCCTTGACCATCATGCCCTGGATCACGCCACGGTTCTTGCCGCGCAATCCTTCCAGTTCGTCAACCTGATCCTGGATGGCGGCGAGCCGGGTTTCCAGCAATTCCGTGGTTTTGACCACCACATCCTCGACGACGAGCAGCGAGGATTCGCTGACCAGGGCCTGCTTGCAGGGGATGAGTTCCAGCGTCAGCGCGGCCTCCAATTCGGGCAGGCGGCTTTTTGCCAGCAAGGCGGCGTCACCGCGCACTTTTGCCACCAGGGCCTTTTGCGCCGACACCGGGTAGATCTGATTGATCGGCAGGTCGAGCAGCGCTGCGCTGCTGGCGACCTGCCTGGAAATTTCGGTGTCGATTTCAGTCTGGGTTTTGAGCTCGTCCCACAGTCCGTCGATCTTGTTGAGCACCACCAGGCGCGCGCGGCTGGCGCCCCCCACCGGCGCAATGTGGTGATGCCAGATTTCGATGTCCGACTTGGTCACGCCGGTGTCGGCAGCCAGCAGGAACAACACGGCATGGGCGCTGGGCAGCATGCTCAGCGTGAGTTCCGGCTCGGTGCCGATGGCGTTCAGCCCCGGCGTGTCGAGGATGACCAGGCCCTGCTTGAGCAGCGGATGCGGAAAATTGATCAGTGCGTGGCGCCAGCGCGGAATCTCGATATGGCCGTCATGCGCCAGGTGACGGGCGGTTTCTTCGTCCGTCGGGTCGATCAGCCCGTAGGCTTCGGCCGTGGCGGCATCGACGCGCTGGGTATCGGCCAGCCGCATCAGCGCAGCGCTCATTTCATCGGCGGAATGGATGTTGAGAGGGAATTCGGTCCAGGCGGCCGCATCCTGCTTGAAATCGGCGAGGCTGCCAGGCTGGATCTTGGTTTCGATCGGCAGCAGGCGCAGGGACGGGCCGCGTAGCGGCGTGAAATGCAGTTCGGTCGGGCACATCGTGGTGCGCCCGGCGGATGACGGCAGCACGCGCTGACGGTAGTCCGAAAAGAATATGGCGTTGATGAGCTCGGACTTGCCGCGCGAAAACTCGGCCACGAAAGCCACGATCAGCGTGTCTTCCTGCAACCGGCCGAGCAACTGGTTCAGCCGCAGTTCGGATTCGGCGTCGCCCAGGTCCTGCGTGTTGAGCCAGTCGCGCAACGCCTCGACGCGCACGAACACCGCATCGCGCCAGTTGCTGTAATGCTCGAATTCGTCAACCAGGGAGGTGGAGATCATAGGGGGTCGTTTTTCAGCCAAAGCACGCCTGATTTAACGTCAGGCAGATGACAAACTTGATCGTTCAGGCGGGATCAGCGTTGGCACACCGGACAATAGAAACTGGCGCGCTGGCCCTGCACAATACGCCGGATTGCCGTTGCACAGGTTTTGCATGGCAGCCCCGCTCGGTCATAGACTTTTGTTTGTAGCTGAAAATAGCCGAGTTCTCCACTGCTGTGGACGTAATCACGCAAGGAACTGCCGCCCGCCGCAATGGCGGCCGTGAGTACCTGCTTGATGGCCGCCACCAGGCGCGCGCAGGCGGGGCGGCTCAGGCGCCGCGCGGCGGTGGCGGGGCGAATGCCGGCATGAAACAGCGATTCGGATGCGTAAATGTTGCCGACGCCGACTACGGTCTGTGCATCCATGATGACCTGCTTGATGGCAGCGCTGCGGCGCTGGCATTGCGCGTAGAGATAGGCGGCATCGAATGCCGGCGTGAGCGGCTCCGGTCCCAGATGTGCCAGCAAGGGGTGCATGTTTGCGTCCTCGGTACACAGCACGGCGCCAAAGCGACGCGGGTCGCGCAGCCGCAGCAGGGTGCCGTCGTCGAACAGCCAGTCGACATGGTCGTGCAGCGCGGCGGGCTCGCCGGCCTCCGCAAAGCGCAGGCTGCCCGACATGCCCAGATGCACGATCAGGGTTGCGGCGCCAAAGTCGAACAGCAGATATTTGCCGCGCCGCGTGAGCGTATGCAGCACCTGTCCGGCTAACCGGACCTCGAGATCGTCCGGCACCGGCCAGCGCAGGCGTGGGTTGCGCACGACAATGCGTGTCAGCGTGCGGCCCTGCAGGCGGGGTTGCAGCCCCAGACGGGTGGTTTCGACTTCGGGTAATTCAGGCATGGCGAGTGGCGGCGGGCAGGGTCAGGACGCCGTCCCGGTATGGAGTGGCGTGGGAACGACAGTTTTACACAATGTTTTGCTGGCGAATGGGAACCTAAGCCATACACTGGGATTCTATAGGGCGCGATTCAACCCGGCTTCTTCATCTTTCCCTCATATTTTGAACTCACGACTTTCTTTGCTGCTGCTGGTGTGGGTATTCAGCGGTGCGGCTTCGGCTGCCGATCCCTTTGCAGTGTTCCCTCGCGTGTTGCCGTCACCTGCCGCCGACCTGCGGCCGGCTACGGCCTGCAATCCAGCCCACTTGTCGGGTTCGATCACGCTGGCCCAGGCAGTGGAACGCGCGCTGTGCGCCAACCCACTCACCCGCAGCGCCTGGCTTGCCTCGCGGCAGCGCGCGGCCGAACTGGGGCAGGCAAACAGCGCCTATTTGCCCGAGGTCTCGATCAGCGGCAACGTCGCGCGCGGGGGCGACAGCCTGACGCCGAATGATTACACCACCTGGCAAGCCGGCATCGAGGCGCAATATCTGCTGTATGACTTTGGTGGACGCGATGCCCGCAGCCAGGCCGCGGAATCCCTGCTGGCCGCGGCGCTGGCAAGCCACGACGCCACGGTGCGGGTGCTCTACCTGCAAACGGTGACCGCCTACTTCAATCTGCAGGCGGCACAGGCTGCAGTCATCGCTGCGCGTGAGGTCGAGGCTTCTGCGCTCGCGGCATTCAAGGCCGCCGATGCGCGGGTGGAAGTCGGCACCGCGATTCCGGTCGACCGCCTGCAGGCCAAAACCCAGCATACCCAGCGTGAGATCGAACGCATCCGTGCCGAGGGGCTCGCTGCCCGCCTGCATGGCGAGCTGGCTGCGCTGATGGGGGATGCCAGCCAGAATCGTTTCACCGTGGTTGATCGTGAACCGGCGTTCAGCCAGTCGCCCGATGTGAGCCCTGCGGTGGATGCGCTGATCGAGGCCTCGCGCACCCGGCGGCCGGAGCTGCGGGCGGCGGAAGCCACCTTGCAGGCGCGCGAGGCGGGCGTGAGCAGCGCCCGGGCCGACGGCATGCCGCGCTTGTCGGCCTATGTGAACGCCCGGCGCCAGGCGTTCGATTCGCTGGAAACCGACAGTTCCGCTCTCGGCCTCAACGTGACCATTCCGCTGTTTACCGGCTATCGCAACACCTATCAGATCGCTGCGGCGCAAACCCAGGCTGCGCTGGCGGCGGTGGACCGCGATAGCGTCGCCAATCAGGTGGCGCTGGAGGTGTGGCGCGCCTATTACAAACTGAAGAGCGAGAACGCGGCTGACAGCCGCAGCAGCGATCTGGTGGAAAGCGCGGCGGCCGCCGAAAAGCTGGCGCTGGGGCGTTACCGGGCGGGGCTCGGCATTCTGCTCGACGTGCTGAGCGCGCAGGCCAGCCTGGCGCAGGCGCGCTATACCCAGTTGCAGACGCAGCTGGGCTTGCGCGTGGCGCGTGCCGAACTGGCGCAGGCAATGGGTGAATTGAGCTGGGACTGGATGGAGCCCGCGCAGCGGGAAGGCATGAAATGAAAAAAACGGGCTGGATCGTATTGTTGCTGTTGGCCGTGGCTGCGGCAGGGTGGTGGTGGAGCAGCACGGGCAAACCGGCCGCGCCGCAATTTCGCACCGAAACCGTGGGCCGCGGCGAGATCAGCGCCCAGGTGTCGGCCAATGGCACGCTCAATCCGGTCACGCTGGTCAATGTCGGCACCCAGGTGTCGGGCACGGTGCGGCGCATTGAAGCCGACTTCAACCAGCAGGTGAAAGCCGGGCAGATTCTGGCCGAGCTCGATCCCGCCCTGTTCCAGGCGGCGCTGGCGCAAAGCACTGCCAACCTGACCAACACGCAGGCGCAGCTGGGTCTGGCCGAGGCCAACGCGGCGCGCATGCAAAAGTTGTTCAAGCAGGAATACGTGTCGCGGCAGGAACTGGATCAGGCGCTTGCAGCGCGTGCGCAGGCGGCGGCCCAGGTGCGGGTGGCGCGCGCGCAGGTGACGCGCGACCAGACCAATCTCGGCTTCACAGTGATTCGCTCGCCGGTCGACGGCACCGTGATCAACCGCCAGGTCGACGTCGGCCAGACGGTCGCGGCAAGCTTTCAGACGCCGACCCTGTTCCTGATCGGCAAGGATTTGACGCAGATGCAGATCGATTCCACCGTGTCGGAAGCCGATATCGGCCTAGTCAAGGTGGGACAGCCAGTCAAGTTTCTGGTCGATGCCTTTCCGGATGCGGAATACAGCGGCGCGGTGCGGCAGGTGCGGCTTAATGCCACGACCGAGCAGAACGTCGTGACTTACAACGTGGTGGTCAATGTCGCCAATCCCGACCTGGCGCTGATGCCGGGGATGACCGCCAATTTGCGGATCGAGGTCGAAACCCGCCCGAATGTGCTGCGGGTGCCGACTGCGGCGCTGCGTTACCGCCCCAAGGTCGAGAACGGCACCGAGGGCGGCGGCGGCAAGCCGCGCGGCGCGGCCGTGCATCTGCTGGTCGACGGCAAGCCACAGCGGGTGGCGGTCAAGACCGGAATCAGCGACAAGGCGTATACCGAGATCGTTGGCGGCAAGCTCAAGGCGGGCGACGCGGTCATCGTGGCCGATCTGGCCGGCAAGCAGGATAGTGCAAGCATGCCGCGCGGACGCCTGTTCTGATGGCGACACCCGGGAAACCGCTGATCGAGGTGGTCAATCTTGAAAAGGATTACTCCACCGGCGCCGGCGTATTCCAGGCGCTGCGCGGGGTCAGTCTGAGCATTGCCACGGGCGAGTTCGTCGCCATCATGGGCGCGTCGGGCTCGGGCAAAAGCACCTTCATGAACCTGCTCGGTTGTCTGGATCGCCCCACGCGTGGCAGCTATCACCTCGACGGCATCGATGTCAGCCGGATGTCGTCGGACCAGCTGGCGGCGTTGCGCAACCGCGAGATCGGCTTCGTGTTCCAGGGCTTCAACCTGCTGCCCAAGCTGACCTCGCTCGACAATGTCGCCTTGCCGCTGATGTATGCCGGCATGGGGCGCCAGGCGCGACGACAGCAGGCGCAGGCGGTGCTCGAGCGAGTGGGGCTGGGCGAGCGCTCGCACCACACGCCGCTGCAACTGTCCGGAGGTCAGCAGCAACGCGTGGCCATTGCGCGCGCTATGGCCACGCGGCCGCGCATCATCTTTGCCGATGAGCCGACCGGCAACCTCGATAGCGAAACCAGCCACCAGGTGATGGGCCTTTTCAGCCAGCTGAACCGTGACGAAGGCATCACCCTGGTGCTGGTCACCCACGAAGCTGACATTGCCGCTTACGCGCGCCGCCGCATCCGTTTTCAGGATGGCCGCGTGGTCGAAGACGTCCCGCAGAAAGCGGTCGCCGCATGATTTTCACCAGCCTGTTCGAGACCGCCTGGCATGCGCTCGTCACCCACCGCATGCGCAGTTTCCTCACCATGCTGGGCATGGTCATCGGGGTGGCGGCGGTGATTCTAATGCTGGCCATCGGCCAGGGTGCGCAGGCGATGGTGCGCAGCTCGATCGAGTCGATGGGCAGCAATCTGTTCATCATCATGTCGGGCGCCACGACATCGGGCGGCGCGCGCGTGGCCGGCGGCATGGCGCCTACGCTTACGTTTAGCGATGCCGAAGCCATACGCGGGCTCGGCGATATTGTGGCGGCAGCACCGGTATCGCCCGGCACGGCCCAGCTGATTTATGGCGGCCTCAACTGGAATACCTCGGTATACGGCACCACCCCGGATTACGCCGTGGTGCGCGACTGGCCGATGGAATCGGGCGGCTTTTTCAGCGAGGCCGACGTGCGCAGCGGTGCGCGGGTCGTGGTGATCGGTGCCGTAGTGGCGCGCGAGTTGTTCGGCGACGAAGACCCGATCGGCAAGATCATCCGCATCCGGCAGGCGCCGTTCGAGGTGATCGGCGTGCTGGCGGCCAAAGGCCAGAGCCTGGACGGGCGCGACCAGGACGACACCGTGATCGTGCCGATCACCAGCGCGCAACAGAAAATCTTCAGCAGCAGCATGCGCAACCGCGCCCGCCTGATCATGGCGCAGGCGGTATCGGACAAGCGCATGGATGCCGCGGAGTCCGGCATCAACGAACTGTTGCGCAATCGCCATCGCATCGGCGTGGGGCAGGAGGACGACTTCACCGTGCGCAACCTCACCGCGCTGGCCGAAACAGCGGCATCGACGACCCGCATCATGAGCCTGTTGCTGGGTGCGATCGCGGCGATCTCGCTGGTGGTAGGCGGCATCGGCATCATGAACATCATGCTGGTCTCGGTGACCGAACGCACGCGTGAAATCGGCATCCGCATGGCCATCGGCGCGCGCCGCCGCGACGTGTTGTGGCAGTTTCTGATCGAGGCGCTGACGCTGTCGCTGATCGGTTGCGCCATTGGCCTCGCGCTGGGCATTGGCGGCGCGTGGCTGGTCGGCAATCTCGCGGGTCTGCCCGTTGCGGTGACGCCAACGTCTGTTCTGATGGCAGTCGGCGTGTCCTTCCTCATAGGCGTGTTTTTTGGTTTTTACCCTGCCCGCAGCGCAGCCGGACTCGACCCGATCGAGGCGCTGCGCGCGCAATAAGGCCGCACTGGCTTGCGGGCAGGCTCCGAACGCTTAGAATCATCACAGGCAGTCCTTTTACCCGGGTATTCAGCATGACGCAGTTCAAACTTCTTCCCCTTTATGCCGCGCTGTTGCTGGTGGCCGCATGCAGCCAGCCGGGCGTGAAAGCGTCTCAGCCCGATACGGTGGCGACGCAAGCTGCGCAGCAGGCGGCAGCCGATGCCGTAGCAGAGGAGGCCGCCAAGGTCGCCAAGGCCAAAGCCGAGGCAGCCTTGCCCAAACAGCCGCTCACGCCCGACATCCTGTTCAAGTTTCTGGTGGCCGAAGTGGCCGGGCAGCGTGGCGCGATGGGCGTGGCGCAACCGGCCTACATGGATCTGGCACGGCAGACGCGCGACCCCCGTATCGCCCGGCGCGCAGCTGAAATTTCGATGTTTTCGCGTAACCAGGCAGGGGCGCTGGAAGCGGCCCGTTTGTGGTCGGCGGCGGAGCCGGATTCGGAGCGCGCCCAGCAAACCGTGGTGGGTTTGCTGTTGAACGAAGGCAAGCTCGACGAGGCTGAGCCCATCCTGCGCAATTTGCTGAAGCAGGACCCGGCAAACGTGTTTCTGCAGATGTCGGCGTTGATGGGCAAGCTGAACGATCATCAAGCCGCACTGGCCATGACCCAGCGGTTGGCGGCGGATTACCTGGCGCTTCCCGAAGCGCATTTCGCCGTGGCGCAGGCCGCGGCGCACGGGGAGCGCATGGACCTTGCACTGGCCGAACTGAAACAGTCCGCCACGCTGCGCCCGGGCTGGGAGCCTGCAGCGTTGATGCACGCGCAGATTCTGGCCAAGACCTCGTTGACCGACGCACTGGGCTTCATGCGCGGATTTCTGGCGACCTATCCGGATGCGAACGAGGTGCGTCTGGCCTATGCGCGGTCGCTGGTCAGCGCGAACCAGATCACCGAGGCGCGCGCCGAATTCACCCGCTTGACCGAGGCCATGCCGAAAAACGCAGAAGTGACGCTGGCAGCAGGCTTGCTGGCGTTGCAGGTAGGCGACCTCGAGGTGGCGCGCGGCCTGCTGACGGACACGCTGCAATATGAACCGCGCGACGCCGACATGGTGCATTACTACCTGGGGCAGGTGGCCGAGCAGATGAAGCAGCCCGCGGTGGCCGCAAAACATTACGCAGACGTCAAGACCGGAAACTATCTGGTTCCGGCACGCGTGCGCCAGGCCGTGTTGCTGGAGCAGGCCGGCAAGTCCAATGAAGCGCAGGCGCTGCTGGCGTTCACCCACGGTGAAAACGAGGCGCAAAGCTTGCGCTTGATTCAGGCGCAAGCCGAATTGCTGGGTGACGGCAAGCGCTATGCGCAGGCATTCGAGACCTTGTCGGAAGGCATCAAACGCTACCCGAATGCACCCGATTTGTATTACGACCGCGCCATGGTGGCCGAAAAGCTGGGCAAGCTGGATGTACTTGAAAAGGATTTGCGCCGCGTGATTGCATTGCGTCCGGACAATGCACAGGCCTACAACGCGCTCGGCTATACGCTGGCGGACCGCACCAATCGACTGGCGGAGTCGATTACCCTGCTGGACAAGGCGCTGTCGCTGGCGCCGAACGATGCCTATATCCTGGATAGCGTCGGCTGGGCGCAATTCCGCGCGGGGGATTTGACGAAAGCTCAGGCGTATCTGGAACGTGCATACAAACTGCGCCCGGATCCCGAGATCGCTGCCCATTTGGGCGAGGTGTTGTGGGCGCGCGGGCAGCGTGACGAGGCAGGCAAGTTATGGCAAACCAGCCTGCAAACCCATCCCCAAAACGAAGTGCTGCTGGAAACCCTGCGCCGGTTGAAGCCCTGATGTCACGCGGGATCGCAGTTCTGTGGCTGGCGCTGCTCATGAGCGGATGTGCTACGACGGCCTCCATACCTGTTGCGCCGGTGCAGGCGGAGCCGATGGCCAACTGGACCTTGCAGGGGCGCATCGGCATTCAAACCGAAGCGCAAAATGCGTCGGGAACCCTTTTCTGGCAACATCGCGAGCGCTCGGATGAGCTGCTGCTGACGTCTCCACTGGGGCAAGGCGTGGCTCGCATCGTGGTCAATGTTGACGGCGCTTCGCTCGATATGCCGAACCAGCCCCTGCGGCAGGCGGCGGATGTCGAATCCCTGACGCGCGAGACCCTGGGCTATGCCTTGCCCGTTTCCGGACTGGTCTGGTGGGTGCAGGCGCTGCCCGCGCCGAATAGTGCGCACGGCATCCGGCGGGATGATGCCGGCCGTCTGGCGCAACTCAAGCAGGATGGCTGGGTGATCGAATATCACTATGCCGATGCTGCTTCCACGCGTCCGGGCAAGTTGTGGGTGACGCGCGAAGGGCTGGAGATTCGCCTTGTTACCGATAGCTGGCTGGTCGAATGAGCCACGCCTATCCCGCCCCCGCCAAACTCAACCTGTTTCTGCATGTGGTTGGCCGTCGTGACGACGGTTACCACTTGCTGCAAAGTGTGTTCCGCCTGATTGATCGCGCCGATACCGTGCATCTCGAATTGAGCGATGACAGTCAGGTGGTGCGCGTGGGCGATCTGCCCGGCGTGGCCGAAGACGACGATCTGACGGTACGCGCCGCGCGCTTGCTTCAGGCGCACGCCCCTGAAGGCGCAGGCGTGCGCATCCGGCTGGAAAAGGTACTGCCTATGGGAGGCGGGCTGGGCGGCGGCAGCTCCGACGCGGCCACGGTGCTGCTGGCGCTCAACCGGCTGTGGCGGGTCAATCTGCCGCGCCAAAAACTGCAACAGCTCGCGTTGCAGCTGGGCGCCGATGTGCCCGTATTTATCTATGGCCAGACTGCGTTTGCAGAAGGCGTAGGCGAGATTCTGAATCCGGTGAGCGTGCCGCCGGCCTGGTACGTGGTGCTCATGCCGCCGGTGCAGGTGCCGACCGCAGCAATTTTTGCTGCACCGGAATTGACGCGCAACACGTCTGCCCTTAAAATGGCGCGCTTTTCCGCAGGCATGGGTCGAAATGATCTGCAGCCAGTGGTCGCCAGTCGCTACCCGGAAGTCGCCCGTTCACTTGAATGGCTGGCACAGTTTGGCGCGGCGCGGATGACCGGTTCGGGTGCCTGTGTATTTGCAGCGTTTGAAACGGAAGAGGCAGCATGGGACGTGTTGCGTCAGCTGCCGGAAACAATGCAGGGCTTTGTGGCGCAAGGCCTCGACAGGCATCCCCTGATCGAGTGTTGCACCTGAGTTTTGCTGTCATGTAGTGCCTGTTGGGGAGTCGCCAAGTGGTAAGGCATCGGATTTTGATTCCGACATTCGTAGGTTCGATCCCTACCTCCCCAGCCAAGAATATGTGAGCAGCCGCCTGTGGCGGCGCCAAGAGAGGATGAACAGCCGCCCGTGGCGGCTGTTTTTGTTTTGGTAATTGAGCCCAATCGCCGGAGGCGTGCGTGTCCATAGACAACTTGATGGTGTTTAGTGGGAATGCCAACCCGCGCCTGGCTGGCGATGTGGTGCGTCATCTCAACATCCGCCTCGGTCGCGCCACCGTGTCGCGCTTTTCGGATGGCGAGGTGATGGTCGAAATCCTCGAAAACGTCCGTGGCAAGGATGTATTCGTGCTGCAGTCGACCTGCCAGCCGACCAACGACACGCTGATGGAGGTGATGGTGATGGTCGATGCGCTGAAACGCGCGTCGGCCGGTCGCATCACCGCAGCCATTCCATATTACGGCTATGCGCGGCAGGATCGCCGCACCCGCTCGGCGCGGGTTGCGATCACCGCCAAGGTGGTGGCCAACATGTTGCAAGTCGCTGGCATTGATCGTCTGATGACGATGGACCTGCACTCGGACCAGATCCAGGGCTTTTTTGACGTCCCGGTCGACAATATTTATTCCAGTCCGATCCTGCTGGGCGACATCTGGAAGCGTAATCACCCGAACCTGATGGTGGTGTCGCCGGATGTGGGTGGCGTCGTGCGGGCGCGGGCGATCGCCAAGCGCCTCGAGTGCGAGTTGGCAATCATCGACAAGCGCCGCCCCAAACCCAACGTCGCCAAGGTGATGAACATCATCGGCGACGTCAAGGACCGCACCTGCATCATCATGGACGACCTGGTGGATACCGCCAACACGCTGTGCGAGGCGGCCAATGCGCTGAAAGAGCATGGTGCAAGGCAGGTCATGGCGTATTGCACCCATGCCGTGCTGTCGGGCACGGCGGCCGAGCGCGTGACGAATTCCGCGCTTGATGAGCTGGTGATCACCGATACCATTCCATTGCGCGAGGACGCGCTGGCGTGCAAGAAAATCCGGCAGTTGTCGGTGGCTGAGTTGCTGGCGGAAACCATCCGCCGCATCAGCAATGAAGATTCTGTCAGCTCGCTGTTCATCGAATAAGCAGCTTCGAATAGCGGCACGACGAATGCTCCTGGTCGCGGGAGCTTTTTTGTACAAACTGGAGAAATACTATGGAAATCGAAGTTATTGCTGCCAAGCGTGAGTTGCAAGGTACGGGTGCGAGCCGCCGTCTGCGTCACGCAGGCAAGGTTCCCGGCATCGTTTATGGCGGCACCGTTGCGCCTGTGCAGATCGAGCTGGATCACAATGCGCTGTATCACTCACTGCGCAAGGAAGCCTTTCACGCTTCCGTGCTGACGATGAATATCGACGGCGCCAAGGAATCTGTCCTGCTGCGCGATGCGCAATGGCATCCCTACAAGCAGCAAGTGCTGCATGTCGACTTCCAGCGCGTCGATAAAACCCACAAAATTCACGTCAAGGTACCGTTGCATTTCCTCAATGCAGACGCTGCGCCTGGCGTAAAAACCGGTGGCGGCAAGGTGAGTCATGTGATGACTGAAATCGACGTAACCTGTCTGCCCGGCAACCTGCCCGAATTCATCGCCGTGGACATGGGCGGCCTGGAGCTGGGGCATTCCATTCATGTGGCCGAGCTCAAGTTGCCTGAGGGTGTGGAGTTTGTTGCCCATATTCTGCAAGAGAACCCTGCCGTGGCCTCGATCACGTTGCCAAAAGGCATGAAGTCCGACGAACCTGCGGCCGGGGCTGCTGCACCCGCAGCCTGAGTCAGTGCGGTCGTCGACTGTCGTAGCGTTCTGAGTCGCCATGACAGCGCCACGCCTGATTGTCGGCCTCGGTAACCCGGGGCGCGACTACGAAGAAACCCGGCATAACGCCGGGTTTTGGTTTTGCGCGCGACTCGCACAATCATGGCGTGCTTCGCTTGCCTTAGAGTCGCGCTTTCATGGCATCGTTGGCAAAAATGCCGGCAACGTGTGGATGCTGCTACCGCAAACCTTCATGAACCGTTCCGGGCAGTCGGTCGGCGCATTGGCCCGCTTTCACCGCATCGAGCCGGCCGAGATTCTGGTGGTGCACGATGAGCTCGATATTCCCCCTGGCCAATTACGTCTCAAGTTCGGCGGTGGGATGGGCGGACATAATGGTCTCAAGGACATTACCTCGCACCTGGGCACGCAGGACTACTGGCGCTTGCGCATCGGCATCGGTCATCCGGGCGACCGCAACGAAGTGGTGAATTACGTCTTGAAGCCGCCGCGGCGCGAAGAGCAGGCCGATATCGATGCGGCCATTGAGCGCGCGCTCGATCTGATGCCCCTGATCGAAAAAGATGACTGGAACGCGGCCATCCAGCGTGCCAATACCAAACCCGCACCCCCCAAAACCCAGGAAAAACCATGAGCTTGAAATGCGGCATTGTTGGCTTGCCCAACGTCGGAAAATCCACCCTGTTCAATGCGCTGACCCAGGCGGGCATCGCAGCGGAAAATTACCCCTTTTGCACCATTGAGCCGAATACCGGCGTGGTCGAGGTGCCTGATCCGCGTCTGAAGCAGCTTGCCGACATCATCAAGCCACAAAAAGTGGTGCCTGCAATTGTCGAGTTTGTCGACATTGCGGGTTTGGTTGCAGGTGCATCCAAGGGCGAGGGCTTGGGCAACCAGTTCCTCGCCACGATTCGTGAAACCGATGCCATCTGCCATGTGGTGCGGTGTTTCCACGACGATAACGTGATTCACGTTGCCGGCAAGGTCGATCCGCTGTCGGATATCGAAACCATCGCCACTGAGTTGGCGCTGGCCGATTTGGCAAGCTGCGAAAAAGCCCTGATTCGCTATGAGAAGGCGGCGCGTGGTGGCGACAAGGAGGCCAAGGTGATTGTCGAGGTATTGAAGCCCGTCCTCGCAACGCTCAATGAGGGCCGTCCCGCGCGCGCGGCTGGGCTTGATGCCGAAGGCCTGGAGGCGATCAGGCCCTTGTGCCTGATGACGGTCAAGCCCACCCTGTATGTGGCCAATGTGAGCGAAGATGGCTTTCATGACAACCCCATGCTGGATGCCTTGAACGCTTTTGCCGACAAAGAAGGTGCGCCGGTGGTGCCGGTCTGTGCCGCACTGGAAGCAGAATTGCAGGAGTTGTCGGAAGAAGACCGGGTTGAATATCTGAAAGAGCTGGGCTGGGACGAGCCCGGCTTGGGCCGGTTGATACGCGCGGCTTACGATTTGCTTGGATTACAGACTTATTTCACTGCCGGTGTGAAGGAAGTGCGCGCCTGGACCATTCACAAGGGCGATACCGCGCCACAGGCCGCCGGCGTCATTCATACCGATTTCGAGCGCGGCTTCATCCGTGCCCAGACCATCGCTTTCGAGGACTTCATTGTTTGCAAGGGTGAACAGGGAGCCAAGGAGGCAGGCAAGATGAGGGCGGAAGGCAAGGAATATGTGGTCAAGGACGGTGATGTCCTCAATTTCCTGTTCAATGTTTAGCGGTGTGCGCGCCAGTTGTTAATTTTATTGCGTGATGTTTGACACAAAGTTCGGGATCGACCTATAATCTCGGGCTTCGTTTGGGTGGGGTTCCCGAGCGGTCAAAGGGATCAGACTGTAAATCTGACGGCTCTGCCTTCGAAGGTTCGAATCCTTCCCCCACCACCAGAATTTTTGGCTGTCAGCGGTTTGCTGTTGGCTCGTAGCGGGTGTAGCTCAATGGTAGAGCAGAAGTTTTCCAAACTTATGACGAGGGTTCGATTCCCTTCTCCCGCTCCAGTTTGGCGTGTTTTGCGGTAAATGAAGTCAAAACACATGCATGGCCCGCGTAGCTCAGAGGTAGAGCACTCCCTTGGTAAGGGAGAGGTCGACAGTTCGATTCTGTCCGCGGGCACCAGTTATTTGAAGCGCTCGCCAAGTGCGGGTTGTAGATGTTGATAGTCGGGGTGCGGTGAATTTGACGCATCGTTCTTCTTGTGCAAATTGAGGGGTACTTGAGATGGCTAAGGAAAAATTCGAGCGGACCAAACCGCACGTAAACGTAGGAACGATTGGACACGTTGACCACGGCAAGACCACCTTGACTGCCGCGATCACC
>NCCT01000031.1:3300-21498 GCA_002279795.1 Hydrogenophilales bacterium 12-61-10 | reverse complement strand
ATGTCGATCACGGTGCCTTCGAAAAACTGCACGCTGCCGTCGGCATTCCGCACCGCGCGCGCGTTCTCGGAAATCCAGATCACGCTGCCGTCGACCCGGTAAACCTGCGATTCAAAATTGCGCACCACGCCGTGCTCCTGCATCAGGCGCACGAAGGCCGTGCGGCGCTCCGGTTGCACATACAACTGGCGCGAAATGTCCTGCAGGTGATCGATCAGCGCGTCCGCCGAGACGTGGCCGTAAATGCGCGCCAGCGCCGGATTGGCGTTGAGGTAGCGGCCTTCCGGCGTGGTCTGGAAGATGCCTTCGGTGGCGTGCTCGAAAATGCTGCTGTAGCGCCGCACCGCTTCACGCAGCATTTCGTTGGCGGCCATGCGGTCGGAAATATCCTGGATATAGCCTTCGATCCAGGCCAGCCGGCCGTCCTCGCTGCGAATTCCGACGCCGCGCTCGAGCACCCAGCACGACCGGCCATCTGCACGCCGGATGCGGTATTCGACCTCGAATGAGGTATTGCTTTCCAGCGCGGCGTGTATGGTTCGGCTGACGTTGGCGCGGTCCTCGGGCAGGGTGATCTGGTCGTACGACACGCGGGTGTTGAACACCAGCTCGGCGGGCCGGTAGCCGGTCAGCTTGTGGCATCCCTCGCTGACATATTCCATGGTCCAGATGGCATCCACCCGGCAGCGGTAGAGCATGCCGACCAGGTTGTCCGTGATCGTGGTGAGCAGGCGCGTGACGTCGAGCGGCGCCTCAACCTCGATTGGGTCTGCGTCGACTGCGCGCGCGGGCGCAAGCTTGATGGCCTTCTTCAGCGACATGGTGTGCGACCCCGGACCCGCGAACCCGCTTCGGGGCCAGACGTTTCCAGGCTGGATATCCTCCGTGGCGCAGTGCCCAAAAGCGGGACCGGTCTTGCCGGTGTCCGCCTCGCGCGCTGCGCATGAATGGTTGATGCACACGACTGCGTGTCGCGCATCCCTGTGTCTGTCATAAGCAACTCCTGTTCCAGGTGCGCGACCACGGGCTGGCGCGCTGCGCGCCGCTTCCCTGCTCGGGCTTGCCGGGGGCGGCGTTGCGCTGGTTGGCCGCGCCGCAGCCGGATGCCCCGGGCTGGTGCGGCTTGTCGCCTGGCGCGCACCAGATTGGACCGATGCAATGCGGCCTTTTGTATTGGCAGGCTTTTCGGTAGGCTTCGCGCTACTTTCCGGAAACCACCCCATGCATTTCACCCCTGAATCTTTCCGCGCCTGGCCCACCAAACGCATCACCCTGCTCGGCATGTCGGGCGTCGGCAAGACGCATATTTCGTCGATGCTGCGCGGCCACGACTGGTTTCATTTTTCCGGCGACTACCGCATCGGCACGCGCTACCTCGATGAGCCCATCCTCGACCTGATCAAGCAGCAGGCGATGCAGGTGCCGTTCCTGCGCGATCTGCTGCGCAACGACTGGATCGACATCAAGAACAACATCAAGATCCACGACCTCGGGCCGGTGCTGACCTTCGTCGGCAAGCTCGGCGGGCCGGAGTGGGGCGGATTGAGCCTGGACGAGTTTTCGCGGCGGCAGGCGGCGTATCGCGACGCGGAAATCGCGGCGATGCGCGACGTGCCGGCGTTCATCCGCAAGGGCGAGGAAATCTACGGCTATCCGCATTTTGTCAATGACGTCGGCGGCAGCCTGTGCGAGCTGGACGAACCCGGCGTGATCGAGTTGCTGGCCGAGCACACGCTGATTCTCTACATCCAGACCACCACCCGCGAAGAGGAAGACACGCTGATCAAGCGTGCGCAGTCCGATCCCAAGCCGCTGTATTTTCGCCCGGCCTTTCTCGCCGAACAGCTGCCGCTTTATTTGCAGGAAAAAGGCCTCGAATATGTGGCGCAGATCGAGCCCGACGATTTTGCACGCTGGGTGTTCCCACGCCTGTTTCATTCGCGCCTGCCGCGCTACGAGGCGATCGCCCAGCCGCACGGCTACACCGTGACCTCGCAGGAGGTGGCTCAGGTGCGCAACGAGCGCGATTTTCTGGCGCTGCTGGAAACCGCCATCGCGCGCAAGGGAAGCTGAGATGCCACTGGTCGCGCACAACGCCCTGCCCACGTTCGACCGCCTGCGCCGCGACGGCATCACGGTGCTGTCGACCGAGCGCGCGGCCAACCAGGAAATCCGCGAACTCCATGTTGGCCTGCTGAACATGATGCCGGACGCGGCGCTGGAAGCGACCGAGCGCCAGTTCTACCGGCTGGTCGGCGAATCCAACCCGATCGCGCAGTTCTACATGCACCCATTCACGCTGCCGGCGTTGCCGCGCGGCGCTGCGGCGCAGGCGCACATCGCGCAGTTTTACGAAAGCTTCGACGAAATCCGCGGCGCCGGGCTGGATGCGCTCATCATCACCGGCGCCAACGTCAGCCATCCCAGTCTGGCCGACGAAGCATTCTGGCAACCGCTGATCGAGGTGATCGACTGGGCATGGGACAACGTCACCTCGACGCTGTGTTCGTGCCTCGCCACCCATGCGGTGATGCAGTTCCGTCACGGCCAGACGCGGATCAAGCAGCCGCAGAAAATCTGGGGCGTCTACGAGCACCGCGTGACCGATGCGCGGCATCCGCTGGTGGCCGACATCAACACCCGCTTCGACGTGCCGCATTCGCGCTGGAACGATGTGTCGCGCGCGCAGTTCGAGGCCGCCGGGGTCAAGGTGCTGGCCGAGTCCGACGCCGCTGGCGTGCATTTGGCGGTGAGCGGCGACGGGCTGCGCACGGTGTTTTTCCAGGGCCATCCCGAATACGACACGGTGTCGCTGCTGAAGGAATACAAGCGCGACCAGCTGCTGGCAGTGGCGGGCAAGTTGCCTGCGTTGCCGCCTTTCCCTGTGCGCTATTTCAACCGGCAGGCACAGGCGCTGTTGTTGGAATACCAGAGCCGCGTGCAGGCGGGCGAGACGCTCGACTTCCCCGAGGCGCTGCTGCTGCCGCAACTCGACAACACCTGGCACGACACCGCCGAAGGCGTAATCGGCAACTGGATCGGCTGCGTCTACCAGGTCACCCACCGCGAGCGCGGTCTGCCTTTCATGCCCGGCATCGATCCCAATAATCCGCTGGGTCTGGCGTGACAACAGGCGCCGCGCATTTCGACGAAACGCAGGCCGCGCTGATTGCCAGCGGCGACTGGCATGTCGGTGCCGCGTCGGCCTTGCCCGCGCTCGACGGCAAAGTTGTCCGCGTTCTGGACGGCACGGCCATCACCCAGCTCGACACCAACGGCGCGTGGCTGCTGCTTAATGCCGCACGGCCGCAACCCAGCGACCCGCTGCCCGAACTGCGCGGGTTCCAGCCGCGTCATCTGTCGCTGCTGAATCTGGTGGCGCAGCATGCCGCCACCACGGCAGCGCAAACCGAGCCGTCACAAGCGGGCCTGCTCGAGACAGTCGGGCGCGGCTCCCTTGCCATCGGCAAGCACGTCAGCGGCCTGGTTCGCTTTGTCGGCCAGCTGGCCATCGAGCTGGTGCAGCTGATGGGCAAGCCGGAAAACTGGCGCTGGCGCGAGCTGGGCGCCCAGGTCAGCACGGTATTTGCCGGCGCGATCCCGATCGTGATCGGCATGATGTTCCTGCTCGGCGTGGTGTTCGCCTACCTGCTGGGTTCGCAGGCGCAGCAATACGGCGCCAGCATCTTTGTTGTCGATGGCCTGCTGCTGGCCATCCTGCGCGAAATTTCACCGGTCATCGTCGCCGTCCTGGTGGCTGGCCGCACCGGTGCGGCCATCACGGCGCAGCTCGGCACCATGAAAGTCAACGAGGAAATCGACGCCATTACCACGCTCGGCCTGTCGCCGCTGGCGGTGCTGGTGATCCCGCGCATGATCGCCCTGCTGATCGCCCTGCCGCTGCTGATCTTCATCGGCGACATTGCCGGGATTATCGGCGGCATGCTGGTGGCACAGGCTCAGCTGGACATCACGAATTACATGTTCGTGGACCGGATGGAGAGCGTGCTGCGCCTGAAAACCCTGCTGGTGGGGATATTGAAGGGGCCGGTCTTCGCGGTGTTCATCGCCCTGATCGCCTGCCGCATGGGCCTGTCGGTCAGCCGCGACGCCAGCAGCGTCGGCGCCCACACCACGTCGACCGTGGTGCAGAGCCTGGTCGCCATCATCATCCTCAACGCAATTTTTGCCGTGCTGTTCGTGCAGATGGATATCTGATGGTCGAAACCGTAATCGATGTGCGCGACATCCACACCACGCTGGGCGGAATAAGCATCCATCGCGGCCTGAACCTGTCGGTCGCGCGCGGCGAAGTCATCGCCCTGATCGGCGGCAGCGGCACTGGAAAATCGGTTCTGCTGCGTGAAATCATCGGCTTGCTGAAACCGCAGGCGGGTCACATCGAGCTGTTCGGCGAGTCGGTGCTGGACAGTTCGCCGGCGCAGATGAACCAGTTGCGACAGCGTTTTGGCGTGCTGTTTCAGGATGGTGCGCTGTTTTCCTCGCTGTCGGTGGAAGACAACGTCGCCACCCCGCTGTTCGAGCACACCGACCTGGCGCACCCCCTGTGCCGCCAGCTGGCGCGCCTGAAACTGGCGATGGCCGGGTTGCCGGCGGACGTCGGGATCAAGCGGCCGAGCGAGCTTTCCGGCGGCATGCGCAAGCGCGTGGCGCTGGCGCGCGCGCTGGTGCTCGATCCCGAACTGCTGTTTCTCGACGAGCCGACCTCCGGCCTCGACCCGATTTCGGCGCGCGCCTTCGACAGCCTGATCCGGCTGCTCGCCGACAACCTGGGGTTGACCGTGTTCCTCATCACCCACGATCTGGATACACTCTTTTCAATTATCGACCGCGTCATCGTGCTGTCTGACGGCCGGGTGCTCGGCAGTGGCACGGTGGCCGAGCTCAAGCAGTTCGACGATCCCTGGCTCAACGATTATTTTGCCGCGCGAGCGCCGCAGAAGGACACCGCAGATGGAAACTGAAGGACGCTACACGCTGGTGGGGTTGCTGGTACTGCTGGTGACATCGCTGATGACGCTGGGCATTTTATGGCTGGTGGGTGCGGCCGATACCATTGCCTATCAGAACTACACCATTTATTTCAAGAAACAATCCCTTGACGGACTGGCCGTCGGCGGTCCGGTCAAAATGCGCGGTATCGATGTCGGTACGGTTGCTGATTTCGACTTCGTCAGCAATCGTGACGAAGCCGTTGCAGTGATTGCCCGGGTGGACACGGATCTGGACATCCACCAGGGCGCAGAGGCCTATGTCAAACGCAACCTGGTCACCGGCATCGCCGCCATCGAAATCGTCAACGGCCCGCACGACGCGCCTGCGTTGCTGGCGCGCGAGGGCGAACGCTATCCCCTGATTGCCGAGGGCAGTTCCGATATCGACAAGGTAGCCGTCACCCTGGCGAAGCTGGCAGACAGCGGTGAAGCGATCATGGAGCAAATGAGCCTGGTGTTGTCGGAGAAAAACCAGCGCGCACTGAGTCAGGCACTGGCCAATCTGAACACGCTGTCGGCTCAGCTCGCCGCCGACAAAAATGGCCTCAAGGATGTGTTGACGGGTGTACGCGAAGCCTCGGACGAGTTCCGCATCGCCAGCGCGAACATCGGGCAGGCGACCACCCGGGTCGAAGGCAGCCTCGTCGGCGTTGCCAATAATGCCGATCTCGCGTTGAAAGAGGCTGTTGTCTCGATGGAGAAACTCCAGCGCGACGCCAGCCAGATCGCCGCCAACATCCAGCAGCTCAGCGATACCGGCACGCTGGAAATCGCCCGCCTCAGCAGCGAGGTGCGCACCACGTCCGACGCGCTCACCACCACCGGCCAGCGTCTGTCCGATCCGCGCGCGATCCTGTTCGGCCCGGCGAAACAGCAGCTCGGCCCCGGAGAAAAACTGCCATGAAACTTGCCTTTGTCCGCACCGGACTGACCCTGCTGGCAGCGAGCATGCTGCTTGGCGGCTGCCTCAACTTGGGCGACGCGTCTAAAGCCCCGGCTGTGGTGTATTACGTGCTGCGCGATACCGGGCCTGCCGCGCCGGTATCCGCCGCCGTGCCGTTGCCTGTCGCCACCCTGCGCGTGCTCGATACCACCACCGGCAATTTCTACGACACCGAGAAGCTGGTTTTCAGCCGCAGCCCCGACACCCGCGGCCTGTATCAGTACGCGCGCTGGACCGAGCGTCCCGGCAAACGCTTCACCGAACTGATGCGCGCCCGCCTTGAACGCCAGGGCGGCTGGAACGTCAGCGGCGGCGCCTCTGTGCCTGCGGACTGGCAGCTCGACACCGAACTTGTCGAGTTCTATCACGACGCCACCAGCGAACCGGGGCAGGTGCGGCTGGTGCTGCGCGCTGCTGTCATCGACATCAGGCAGCGCACCGTGCTGGGCCAGCGCGTGTTCGAGCAGCAGGTGCCGCTCGAACGTTACGATGCCGCCGCCGCTGCCCAGGCTTCCAGCCTGGCGGTCAGCCGCCTGCTGGACGAATTGACCCCCTGGCTCGCCAGTCTCAAATAAGTGCCTACAATTCGTAAGGCATTGCCCGAGTTCGAATGCCCACAAAAAAGGAGTGAGACCATGAAACGCCTGCTTGCCGCCCTGTTGCTGAGTTCTGTTGCTGCCGTTGCCCACGCTGAAATTTCGCAAAAATTCGGCAACCTCGAAATCCATTACAACGCGCTGACCACCGACGAGCTGTTGCCCGAAGTCGCCCGCGCTTACAAGATCGAGCGCAGCAAGACGCGCGGCATGGTGACCGTGTCGGTGCTGAAGAAAAACAAGGTTGGCGCACCGACGCCGGTGCCGGCCAAGCTCACCATTTATGCGACCAATCTCACCCAGCAGCTGTCCAACATCACCATGCGTGAAATCAAGGAGGGCACGGCGATTTACTACCTTGGCGAGTTCCGCGTCACGCCGCCGGATACGCTGAAATTCACCGCCACCGTCGAAGTGGCAGGCGAACCCAAATATGAAATGACCTTCGACCAGAAGTTCTTCAAGTAAGGCAAACACCAAACAGCCCCGCATGCGGGGCTGTTTTTTTGCCTGCGGCATGAAGCCAGTGGGGCGTCAGGTCTTCATCAGCACCGTGTAGGCCAGATGCGCCAGCCCCCACACGCCGAAGCCCGCCACCGTCAGACCCGCCGCGCGGCGCACCCACAACTGCTGCATGAACGGCTGCATCTGCCGTGCGAAGAGGCCCATGCCCAGCAAATTCGGCAGCGTGCCGAGGCCGAACGCCAGCATCAGCGCCGCGCCCGAGGTGGCGCTGCCCGCCGCCAGCGCGGAAACCAGCACCGAATACACCAGCCCGCACGGCAGCCAGCCCCAGGCCATGCCCGCCAGCAGGGCCTGCGGCACCGACTTCACCGGTAACAGCTTCTGGAACAGCGGTTTGACCCGGTTCCACACGCTGCCACCTGCGCGTTCAAAAACCAGCACCCAGCGATTGAATCCGGCCAGATACAAGCCAAGCAGAATCATCACGATCTGCGCCAGCACGAACAGCAGCGTCTGCACCGGCATGAATTCCGCCAGCTTCAACGATGCGCCGAGCGTGCCCGCCAGCGCGCCGAACATCACATACGACGAAACCCGACCCAGGTTGTAGGCCAGATGCAGGCGGAACGGCGGCGTGCTGCCGTCGGCGCGGAACGAGAACGCTGCGACGATGCCGCCGCACATGCCGACGCAATGCACGCCGCCCAGCAGTCCGGCGAGCAGGGCGGTGAGGAGTGAGAGTTCGATCATTTTTCAGGAGGGGCGCGGCGCGTGCCGAGCATGCCGCGTATCGAGCGGGGATTGCGGCGGCAGTCGAGCACGGCAAGGACAACGGCGGTTTGGCCATCAAAATCGTAGTAAACGGCAAATGGAAAGCGTCTGGACAGGCTGCGATGCAGCCCCGCAAGGGGCTTGGGATGAACGCCAGCATACAGCGCAAGCGCATCGATCTCGGAGAATAGGCTGTCGAGGAAATACTGGCCGAGCCCGGCGGCCTGGTTTTCATAGAACTCGAAACCGATCAGCAAGTCTTGTTCGGCAGAAGTACCGATCCGCACCAAATGCATGAGCGGGAATTAGCGTTCGGTGAGCTTGCGCAGCGTGTGCTTGGCTGCCTTCCAGTCACGGTGCTGGCCGTCAGCCAACTCGCTCAGGCGTTCTTCGAGCACAGACGCGTGCCACGGTGGGCTCAATTCGGCTGCGTCGTCGTTGCACAGTGAGTCCCACAAAGATTCCATCGCGGCCAGACGTTCGGCCAGAGGCAGTTGGGTGAGGGCATCAAGATTCGGCATGGGTCAAGATTAGCACATCAATTTGGGGGCCGTTGTCGCCCCACCAGCCACACCAACAGCAGCACCGGCACCCCGATTGCCGCGGTTCCGGTAAAGAAACTCGCCCAGCCGTACGCATCGACGAACTCGCCGGAAAAACCGGCGATGAACTTCGGCAACAGCAGCATCACCGAGGTGAACAGCGCGTACTGGGTGGCCGAATACGCCTGGTTGACCAGACTGGACAGATACGCGACGAAGGCCGACGAGGCGATGCCCGCCGACAGGTTGTCGGCCGACACCGTGAACACCAGCGCGGAGACATCGTGGCCGCGTCCGGCCAGCCAGACGAACAGCAGGTTGGTCGCGGCCGACAGCACGGCGCCGAGAAACAGTGTGCGCATCACGCCGAGACGCAGGGTCAGCAGGCCGCCCAGCCCCGCGCCGACGATGGTCATGATCACGCCGTAGACTTTCGACACGGTGGCCACCTCGTCCTTGGTGAAGCCCAGTTCCTGATAGAAGGGATTGCTCATCACGCCCATCACCACGTCCGAGATGCGGTAGGTGGCGATCAGTCCCAGCATCAGCAGTGCCTGCCATTTGTAGCGCTGGATAAAGTCGATGAAGGGCGACAGCACCGCGCTGTAAAACCACGCCGTCGCCGTCAGCGGCCAGCCGGACAACCCCGCTGCGGCGAAGCGTTCGCGCGTGTGCGCCTCGCGCTCGACCGTCGAAACGGAAATCTTTTTTTCCGGCTCGCGGATGATCAGCGTGGTCAGCATGCCGATGACCATCAGCGCCGCCATCACCGTGTACGCCACCTGCCACGGGCGGTAATCGTAGGTTGCCTCGCTCGGATCGAAGCTCGCCGCGATCCACAGCGCACCGGCGCCGGCCGTGATCATCGCGATGCGGTAGCCGGCCTGATAGGTTGCCGCCATCGCGCCCTGCTTCTCGGTTTCGACCGCCTCGATGCGATAGGCGTCGAGCGCAATGTCCTGCGTCGCCGAGGCAAACGCCACCGCCAGTGCAAAGAACACCATGTGCATCAGGTTCAACACCGGGTCGGTGTTTGCCATTCCCAAGAGCGCAGCAGCGATACAGATTTGCGACAGCAGTAGCCACGCCCGCCGCTTGCCCAGCATGCGCGTTAGGAAAGGCAGTGGCAGCCGGTCCACCAACGGCGACCACAGGAACTTGAAGCCGTACGCCAGCCCCACCCAGCTCAAATGCCCGATCGTCGCGCGCGCGATGCCCGCTTCGGACAACCAGAACGACAGCGTGCCCAGCACCAGCAGCAGCGGCAGCCCGGCCGAAAAGCCGAGAAACAGCATGCCGACGACGCGCGGGTGGGTGTAGACCTTGAGGGCGGCGAGCCAGGGGTGATTGGATAAAGAGGAAGGCATAAGTTTGGTTGGGGTTATTTCGCCAGATTTCGCATGGCAGTGTGGTTTTCTTTCATGAACTTGCGACCGATTTCCAGTTGGCGCTCGATTTCGGCGCGTTCCAGATTCAGCGCCAGCAGCCGACGCAGGATTTCCTCGTCGGGCATCGCCGGCGTGTAGTCGGTCCAGCCGTAGGCGGCGGCCACGGCGGCGTCGAGTTCGCGGTGGGCGTGGGTGAGCCAGGTCGGGCGGGCGTTGTAGAGGTTGGTCAGGGTGCGCTTTATCAGCTCGGCTTCGTGGCCGGGCTTGGCGACGGGGCGCAGTGGAAAGCCCGCCGCTTCCTCCTCGGGGGTGCGCACCCAGTCGACCCACTCCGGCGGGTTGAGCCAGTTCGCGCGCAGAGTGTCCAGTTGTTGCGCGGCGGCGGCGATGGCCTTCGCCTTCACACGGCGGGGGTCAGGAATAGCGGTGTCGCGCGGTGTGAGGCCAGCGGGGAAAGGGAAGGTTTCGAAGGTGGTGGTGGGGGTGTAGCGCGGGCGGTCTTCGAGTGACGTGCCCATGCGTAGCGACCACAGTTCGTGGAAACGCGAATGCAGGATGCCGAAGGTGGCGTCGTCGGCGCGGGCGATGACTTGCAGGTTTTTATCTGGAAGAACGACAGTATCTAGCCAAGCAAATACGCGGTGCTTGGAAACCTCGGGTGTGGCGATGTACCGAGTAAGCGGCAGCAAGTTTGCGCGGAGGGCGGGCCTTGGCTCTCCATGCCTCCACCAGAAGCGGCGATATTGCTCGCGATTATTGGTTGCTCGCTCAATTCGAACATGCTCGGAGATATAAGCAAACGGCAGCTCAAACAGCGAAGCGTCAGCCTCGTTTGTATTGGTGCCGAAGTCGACGATCCATGTATCTCTCGGGCGGCGAGCGATGTCTAAGCCATTCCAAGAAGGCCTAACCACTTTTGCGTTTTGCTTGCCATGCGGATTGGGGCGATTAAGCCAGCGTCGGGCGATCTCACCGGGGATGTCAAATGCCCCAACCTTAGTGATGCCCATAAAACACACCCCTGCGTTTTCCGGAAGTCGCTTGGCTTGTGTCAAGTCGATCAGGTTGTCAGTGTGGCTAGCCGTCAGGTCAGCATGAATCGCTGCAACCGGCTGGCCGTCGAGCATGGCTGGCCGTAGGGCGGATGAGGCCGTCAGGCCGTTATCCGCCGCATGAGGGGGTTCGCATTCGGCGGATAACGCTGCGCTCATCCGCCCTACGGGGGGGGCGCCAAAGCACACCAGCGACACCCGCACCGCTGCGCCGTTGTTGATCCATTCTTCGTCGCTCCACGCTTCGAAAATGGGCGCGGTGGCGACGATGCGCTCCAGCACGCGGCGCGAGGCGCCGCCGCGAATCGAGTTGGTGGCGACCAGTCCGGCGCGCTGCGCCTTGCCTGCTTCGATCTGCGCGCGGGCTTTTTCGAACCAGTAGGTGACGAAATCGGCGCCGCCGCGGACGCGGCCGTCATATTGCCTGCGCAGTGTGTCGGTGTAGGCGTCGCCGAGTTCGGCGCGCATTTTCTTGTCGCCGAGGAAGGGCGGGTTGCCGACGATGGCATCGGCTGCGGGCCATTCGGGTTCGCTTTGCCACCATGATGTTGGGCTGACTTTGCTGTAATTGAGCACCGCATCGCGGCATTCGATGTGGTCGAGCGGCTGCAAAATCGGGTCGCGCCGCAGCGCGTAGCCGTGCGCCAGCATCCACTGGATTTCGCCAATCCACACGGTGACGCGGGCGAGTTCGGCGGCGTAGGGGTTGAGTTCGATGCCGAGCACGTTGGCGGGGCTGGTTTCGATCACCAGTTCGCGGTGCAGGCCGAGTGCTTCGGCTTCGAGGTTGGCGCGGTGTTCCAGGTCTTTGAGGGTTTTCAGCGCCAGGTAGAGAAAGTTGCCGCTGCCGCAGGCGGGGTCGAGCACGCGGTAGGCCTTGAGCCGCTGGATGAATCCCGCCAACGCGGCCTGGGCGTCGCGGTGCGCGGTTTGCGAGCCTTTGCCGCCCTGGATATAGCTATTCATCAGCCCGGCGATGCGTGCCTTGACCGGCTGCCACTCGGCCAGCAGCGGCGCTTCGATCACCGGTCGGATCAGCTTGAGAATGGTGGCGGGGTCGGTGTAGTGCGCACCGAGCTGGCTGCGCATATCGGGGTTGAGGCCGCGCTCGAACAGGGTGCCCAGGATCGCCGGTTCGATTTCGCCCCAGCCCATGCGCGCGCAATCGAGCAGGTGCACCACGTCTTCGGTGGTGAGCGGCGGCACCTCGATCAGTTCGAACAGGCCGCCGTTGAAATACGGGATGGTTTCCAGCGCGAAGTCGCCGCCCTTGCGCATGGCGGTGAATAACTCGGTGAGGCGGGACTGGGCTTTGGCGCCGTCTGGGTTGGACTTGTCCAGCACGGTCTCGAACAGCTTGTGCGGCAGCAGGCGGGCGTCTTCGGCAAACATGCAGAACACGCACTGGATCAGGAAGTGCGCGGTTTGCAGCGGGGTATGCCCTTGCGCATTGAGGCGCTCGGCCAGCTTGCCCATCTTGCGCGCGGCTTCTTCGGTGACGGCGTAGGTGGTGGTGCGGGGTTTGAAGCGCTCGGGCGCATTGAATAGCCAGCGCAGCTTTTGCAGGTTTTCGGGCTGGCCGATGTCTTCCAGCAGGATGCTGTGGACTTCGCTCGGCGTGCCGGTGAAGTGGGTGTGGATTTCAATCCGTTTGCGGTCGGACACCACCAGCAGCGGCGGGTTGTCGAGCGCCAGCGCGTACACCATCAATTGCTTGAGTGCCGCGCCGAGGTCTTTGTCGGGCGCCTTGTATTCCCAAGCGAAGCAGCCGCGTTTCCATACGTCCGCCCAGCCTTGGCTGGCGCTGCTCTTCTTGATCAGCCCGCGTTCGTATTGGTATTCGCCTTCCTTGCGCGGTGGCTCCACTTCGAGCAGCGCGCACAGTTCTTCGAAGTGTGGTTGCGCGCCCGCGCGCTCGGTCAGAGGGTTATTGCGCCAATTGGCGATGAAGGCTTGCGGGGTCATGCCGCCGGGTCGATTATTTGACCCGCATCCGCCGACGCCTTGAGAGCATGCAGGTTGTGCAGCAGGGCGGGGATGTCTGTTTGGATGATGCTCCAGAGCGTGTCGTTGTCGATACCGAGATAGCCATGAATCAGCCGGTTGCGCGTGGCCACGATGCGTCGCCAGTCAATGCGACTGGCGAATTGCCGCACATACTCGGGGATGTGTGTGGCGGCTTCGCCAATGAGTTCGAGATTACGTACGGTGGCGTCGTAGTTGAGGCCGCTTTGCTCGAAACGGCTTTGTTCCATTTCATGGGTATAGGCCAGTACCTTTTCCGCGAAGTCGATCATGTCACTCACGTAAAAGCGCCATTCACTCGACACGGATAGCCTCTTTCTCGATATAGGGGCGCAGTTCCGGGCGCAGGGCCTTGTCGGTGACGAGGTCTACCGGGCAGCCGAACAGGTCTTCCAGATAAAACTGCAAACCGAAATAGCGGTCGGAAGTGGATGGGCCATCGAATTCGACCAGCACGTCGACATCGCTGTTGTCGCGCGCTTCATCGCGTGCCGTGGAACCGAAAAGCGACAGATGCCGCACATTAAAGCGTTGGCGAATCGTTTCTTTGTGATCTTGCAGCAGGCGCAGCGCGCTTGATTTATTCATCGCGGACTCAATGGGGGACTCAAGTCGGGTAATCGTAATCGACAATCAGCGGCGCATGGTCGGAAAAGCGCTGGTCCTTGTAGACGCTACCGGCCTTGGCAGTTTTGGCGATGCCAGGCGTGGCGATCTGGTAGTCGATGCGCCATCCGACGTTCTTGGCATACGCCTGGCCGCGGTTGCTCCACCAGGTGTAGGCCTCGCCGGTGTGCTCGGGATAAAGGTGGCGGTAGACGTCGACCCAGCCGAGCTCGTCGAACAGGCGCGTCATCCAGGCGCGCTCTTCGGGCAGGAAGCCGGAGTTCTTCTGGTTGGATTTCCAGTTCTTGAGATCGGCTTCTTTATGCGCGATGTTCCAGTCGCCGCAGATGACGATTTCGCGGCCAGACTTGATCAGTGCTTCAAGGTGGGGAAAGAACACATCCATGAAGCGGAATTTGGCCTGCTGACGTTCGTCGCCGCTGGAGCCGGAGGGCTGGTAGAGCGAGATGACGGCCAGCTTGCCGTAGTCGGCCTCGATGTAGCGGCCTTCGGCATCGAACTCGGGGACGTTCAGGCCTTCGACGATGCGCTGTGGCGGCGTGCGGGTGTAGACCCCTACGCCGCTGTAGCCCTTTTTTTCGGCGTAATGGAAGGCGCCGGTGAGGCCGTCGCACTGGATGAATTCGGGCTTGAGGTCGGCGGCCTGTGCCTTGAGCTCCTGCACGCAGACGACGTCGGCGTGTTGGGTCGGCAGCCAGTCGAAAAAGCCCTTGGTGGCGGCAGACCGGATGCCGTTGAGGTTGGCCGATATAATTCGCATTACGTTTATCTACTCAAGAAAAGTCAGGAAATGTCCGATTACAAAGCCGAGTTTGTGGAGTTCGCGATTGCGTCGCAGGTGCTGTGTTTTGGTGAGTTCAAGACCAAGGCAGGGCGCATGAGCCCCTACTTCTTCAATGCAGGACTGTTCAACGACGGCGACAAGCTGAAACGGCTCGGCGAATTTTACGCCAAGGCGATTGTGGATTCGGGGATCGCGTTCGACGTGCTGTTCGGGCCGGCCTACAAGGGGATTCCGCTGGCGGCGAGCATTGCGATCGCGCTGGCCGGCATGGGCCGAAACGTGCCGTTTGCGTTCAACCGCAAGGAGGCCAAGGACCACGGCGAGGGCGGCACGCTGGTCGGCGCGGCGCTGAAGGGCCGCGTGCTGATCGTCGACGATGTGATTTCGGCTGGCACCTCGGTGCGCGAGTCGGTCGAGCTGATCCGTGGCGCGGGGGCCGCGCCAGCGGGAGTGGTGATCGCGCTGGACCGGATGGAACGCGGAACAGGCGAACGCTCCGCCGTGCAGGAAGTACAAGAACAAGTGGGCATTCCAGTGGTGGCCGTGGTCACGCTGAATAATCTGGTGGAGTTTCTGGAACGTGATGCAAACAGACAAGCAGAATTGCAAGCCGTGGCGGGTTACCGCGCAACCTATGGCGTTTAGTGCCCTGACGCTGGCTTTGATGCTTGTCGCCGCGAGCGCGCAGGCGCAGATGTATCGCTGGGTGGACGGCAACGGCCGGGTGCATTACAGCGACACCGCGCCGATGACCTACCGGCAAAGCGGCGGCGCTGAACTGAGCAAGCAGGGCAACGTGATCAAGCGTACCCAGTCCGAAGCCGAACGCCGCGCAGAAGCCGCACGCGCTGCGGAGCAGAAGCAGCTTCAGCTGGAGCAGCAAAAACAGGCACAACTGGATCGCGCGCTGACCCAGACCTACACCACCGAAGCGGAAATCGACCTGGCGCGCGACCGTGCGCTGGAGCATCACAAGCTGGCGATCAATGGCGCGGTCATCCGCAGCAAGGCGGTGGAAGCCAATCTGGCCGATCTGCGCACCCGCATTGCGTCTATCGAAAAAGCCAAAGGCAAGGTGGGGGCGGGACTGACTGCGCAAGTCGATCAGGCCAGCCGCGAGAGCCTGGAACTGAAGCGCGTCATCCTCAACAACGAGGAAGCCATGCAGCAAGTGCGTGACAAGTATGCGGCCGACAAGCTGCGCTTTCGGGAGTTGACGGCCAAGCCTTGATTGCGCTGCCATCAGGCAGCCGGGCCGGGGGAATGAATGAAAATGCGTTGGCCGGGTCACCCCGGTCAACGCGTTTTTTCATCCCTGAAGCTTGCGCTTCAGCAGGTCGTTGACTTGCGCCGGGTTGGCCTTGCCCTTGCTGGCTTTCATGACCTGGCCGATCAGCGCGTTGAAGGCTTTTTCCTTGCCAGCGCGGAATTCCTCGACCGACTTGGCGTTGGCGGCCATGACGTCGTCGATGATTTTTTCCAGTTCACCGGTGTCCGACATCTGCTTGAGGCCGCGCGCCTCGATGATGGCATCGACTTCGCCTGCGCCTTCCCACAGCACCTCGAACACCTGTTTTGCCAGCTTGCCGGACAGCGTGCCGTCTTGGATACGGGCGATCAGTGCGCCGAGATGGGCGGCGGAGACCGGGCTCTGCTCAATGCCGAGATCGGCCTTGTTGAGCGCGGCCGAAAGTTCGCCCATCACCCAGTTGGCGGCGAGCTTGCCCTGACCGCAGGCTTGGGCGGCCGCTTCGAAGTAGTCGGCGAGTGCGCGCGAGCCGGTGAGCACGGCGGCGTCGTAAGGCGAGACACCGTATTCGGCCTGAAAGCGCACCTGCATCGCGGCGGGCAGTTCGGGCAGCGTGGCCCGCACCTGTTCGATCCAGTCTTCGTCGAGCTTGACCGGCAGCAGGTCGGGGTCGGGGAAGTAGCGGTAATCGTGCGCGTCTTCCTTGCTGCGCATCATGCGCGTCTCGCCGCTGTCGGGGTCGAACAGCACCGTGGCCTGCTCGATGCGGCCGCCGTCTTCCAGCGTTTCGATCTGCCAGCGGACTTCATATTCGATCGCCTGCTGCAGGAATTTGAACGAGTTGAGGTTCTTGATTTCGCGGCGGGTGCCGAATTCGGCCTGACCGACCGGGCGCACCGACACGTTGGCGTCGACGCGGAAGCTGCCTTCCTGCATGTTGCCATCGCAAATGCCGATCCAGGTCACCAGCGTGTGTAGCGCGCGGGCGTAGGCAACCGCTTCGGCGCTCGAACGCATCTCGGGTTCGGAGACGATTTCGAGCAGCGGCGTGCCGGCACGGTTGAGGTCGATGCCGGTCATGCCGTGGAAATCTTCGTGCAGCGATTTGCCGGCGTCTTCTTCCATGTGGGCGCGGGTGAGGTGGATGATTCTTTCTTCGCCGTCCACCACGATTTTCAAGGCGCCGCCCTCGACGATGGGCTTGGCCAGCTGGCTGATCTGGTAGCCCTTGGGCAGGTCGGGGTAGAAGTAGTTTTTGCGGTCGAATACGTTGATACGGTTGAGCGTGGCGTCGATGGCCAGTGCAAACTTGATCGCGCATTCCACCGCGCCGCGGTTCAGTACCGGTAGCACGCCGGGCAGCGCGATGTCGACCGCGCTGGCCTGGGTGTTGGGCGCGGCGCCGAAGGCAGTGCTGCTACCCGAGAATATCTTCGACTTGGTGGCGAGCTGAGTGTGGACTTCCAGCCCGATGACGGTCTCCCATTTCATAGCAAGCCCTCCGGTTGGCGGCTGTGCCAGCTGGTGACTTGCTGGTATTGATGGGCGACGTTGAGCATTTTCGCCTCGCTGAAATAGTCGCCGACCAGTTGCAGACCGATCGGCAGGCCTTTGCTGTCGAAGCCGCAGGGCAAGCTCATGCCGGGCAGGCCGGCGAGGTTGGCGGGAATGGTGTAGAGGTCGTTCAGATACATTTCGACCGGGTCGTCGGATTTTTCGCCCAGCTTGAAGGCAGTGCCGGGCGCGGTGGGGCCGAGGATGACGTCGCAGGTCTTGAACGCTTCACGGAAGTCGTCGGCGATCAGGCGGCGGATTTTCTGTGCCTGTAGATAGTAGGCGTCGTAGTAGCCGTGCGACAGCACATAGGCTCCGATCAGGATGCGGCGCTTGACCTCGGCGCCAAAGCCCTGCGCGCGGGTTTTGCAGTACATGTCGTCGAGGTTGCCGTATTCGGGGGCGCGGTAGCCGTAGCGCACGCCGTCGAAGCGCGACAGATTGCTTGATGCTTCGGCGGGAGCGAGCACGTAGTACACCGGGATCGCGAGTTTGGAGTTGGCGAGCGAGATTTCGATCGTGGTTGCGCCGAGCTTCTTCAATTCGGCCACTGCCGTTTCGACGGCGGCGGCGACTTCGTTGTTCAGGCCTTCGGCAAAAAACTCCTTCGGCAGGCCGACGCGCAGGCCGGCCAGCGGCTTGTCCAGATCGCGCGTGTAGTCTTCCTTGGCGCGATCGAGACAGGTCGAATCACGGGCATCGAAGCCGGTCATCACGTTCAACAGCAGCGCGCAATCCTCGGCCGAGGGCGCCATTGGCCCTGCCTGGTCGAGGCTGGAGGCGAACGCGATCATGCCGTAGCGCGACACCAGGCCGTAGGTGGGCTTGAGGCCGGTGATGCCGCACAAGGCAGCCGGCTGGCGGATCGAGCCGCCGGTGTCGGTGCCGGTGGCGGCGGGCGCCATGCGCGCGGCGACACACGCGGCCGCGCCGCCCGAAGAACCGCCGGGCACGTAGGCCGGGTTCCAGGGGTTTTTCACCGGACCAAAATAAGACGTTTCGTTGGACGAGCCCATGGCGAATTCGTCCATGTTGGTCTTGCCCAGGCTCGGCATGCCGGCGGCCTTGAACTGCTGGATTACGTGCGCGTCGTAGGGCGCGACGAAGTTGTGCAGCATTTTCGAGCCGCAGGTGGTGAGCCAGCCGTCGGTGCAGAAAATATCCTTGTGCGCGATCGGCACGCCGGT
>NCCT01000031.1:0-3180 GCA_002279795.1 Hydrogenophilales bacterium 12-61-10 | reverse complement strand
TCGACGGCGGGCGCGATGGCCTGAAAGGCGGCACGGCGGTCGGTTTCGGTCGCGACGTCTTCGCGCAGGCGCTGATAGACCTCCTGCGCATGCGCCATCGGGCTGACGCCGGCCGTATCGACCGCCTGCATGGTGGCGATCAGGTCGAAAATGCTGTTGAGCTGGGTTTGCGTGGCCTGCGCCTCGGCATCGCTGGTTTCGATGCGGGCAAGGCGGGCGATGCGCTTGACGTCGTCCGTTGAAAGGGACATGAAAACACCTGGTTGCTTACGGTAAATAAGCCCGTTAGGTTATCATAGCCCCCTTGTTTTTTCTGCCCTTTCGCCCGCCTGGCGCGGGCGTCGACGCCACCATGTTTAAGTTCCTGACCAGCTATTTTTCCACCGACCTCGCCATCGATCTGGGGACTGCCAACACGCTGATTTATGTGCGCGACCGCGGTATCGTGCTGGACGAGCCTTCCGTCGTGTCGATCCGCACCGACTCGGTGGGCGGCAAGCGCACGGTGCAGGCGGTGGGCGCCGAAGCCAAGCAGATGCTGGGCCGCACGCCGGGCAACCTGCAGGCGATCCGGCCGATGAAGGATGGCGTGATCGCCGATTTCACCGTCACCGAGCAGATGCTCAAGTATTTCATCAAGAAGGTGCACTCGATGGTGGTCGACATCGGCGGCGGCACCACCGAAGTCGGCGTGATCTCGCTCGGCGGCGTGGTGTATGCCAATTCGGTGCGTGTCGGCGGCGACCGCATGGACGAGGCCATCATCAGCTATATCCGTCGCAACTACGGCATGTTGATCGGCGAAGCGACTGCCGAGTCGATCAAGAAAAGAATGGGCTCGGCCTTCCCCGGCGCCGAGGTGCTGGAAATGGAAGTCAAGGGCCGCAGCCTGGCCGAAGGCGTGCCGCGCAGCTTCAATGTGTCGTCGAACGAAATTCTCGAAGCGCTGACCGAGCCGCTCAACGCCATCGTCAGCGCGGTGAAGATGGCGCTGGAGCAGACCCCGCCCGAACTCGGCGCCGACATTGCGGAAAAGGGCATGGTGCTGACCGGCGGCGGCGCGCTGCTGCGCGACCTCGACCGTCTTTTGATGGAAGAAACCGGGCTGCCGGTGATCGTCGCCGATGATCCCCTGACCTGTGTGGTGCGCGGTTGCGGTCGCGCGCTCGAGGAAATGGACAAACTGGCGTCGGTGTTCACCAACGAGTGAACCCGGCAAGGCGCAGCCACCCTGACGGCAGACGTTGATGGCAACGTCGAATCAGCTCATGTTCGCCCGCCAGCTGGGCGCAACGGCACGCCTGTTGATCTGGCTGCTGGTGGGTCTGGCCTGCGTGATTGCCGATTCCCGTTATCACGCGCTCGAAGGCTTGCGCAGCGGGTTTTCGCTGCTGCTGCAGCCGGTGCGCGAAACCTTGCGTGTTCCGGCCGATGTCGCCACCGAGCTGGGGGGCTTTTTTACCCGTCACCGCCTGCTGCAAAACGAACGCGATGCCTTGCGCATTGAACGTGCAAGCTTGCTGGCGAGTGTCCATGCCGGACGCGAGATCAGCCGCGAAAACACCGAATTGCGCGCCTTGCTGAAGTTGCAGGCGCGTCCCGGCCAGCAACTGGTGCACGCGGCCATGCTCTATCGGGGGCATGACTGGTTTGCCCAGCAGCTGGTGCTGGATCGGGGCGCACGCGCAAAACTCCGCCCCGGCTTGCCGGTGGTCGATGCCAGTGGCCTGGTGGGGCAGTTGAGCCTGGTCTACGCGAGTAGCAGCGAGGTCACGCTGGTCAGCAGCCCCAATCAATTAACCCCGGTATTCATTGAACGCACCGGCCAGCGTGGCCTGGTGGCAGGCAGTGGACGCGGTGCTCTCGAACTCAAATACATGCCGGGCAACGCCGATGTGCGGGTCAATGACCGTTTGCTGACCTCCGGCATCGACCGGGTTTATCCGGCCGGGATACCGGTGGCGCGCGTCACCCGGGTGACGCATTCGCAATCGGGACCCTATTTGCGGGTGGCCTGCGCGCCGTTGGCCGGCCTGGACCGCTCGCGCGCCGTGCTGGTGTTGCGCGCCGACCCGCCGGCCGTGCAAACGCCGCTGCCGCCTAAGGACAACAAGCCATGAGCGCGACACCATCAAACGGCAGCTGGCGCCGCATTCTGGGCAGCCTGACCTTGGCCCTGCTGCTGGAACAGCTGCCGTGGTCGGGCTGGGCGCTGGCGCTGCGGCCGGATTTTTTGCTGATCGGCGTGTTGTTCTGGACCTTGCATCAGCCTGCACGCATCAGCTTTGGCGCGGCGTTTCTGGCCGGCTTGCTGGCGGATTTCCAGAATGGCGGCGTGTTCGGCCAGCATGCCATGGCGTATGTGGTCGGCGTCTATCTGGTGCTGTTTTTTCGCCTGCGCTTGTTGCAGTTCGACCCGCTGCGCCAGGCCGCCCAGCTGCTGCCCATGTTCCTGCTGGTGCAGTTGCTGTTGCTGCTGATCGGCTGGCTGGCGGGCAATCCGCCGTCTGACTGGAGTGTCATGTTGCCGGTTGCGAGCAATACCCTGATGTGGCTGATGCTGGTGGGCGTGCTGCGGTTGTGGCACGGCAAGGGCATGCAGGACCGGGCATGAGGCGGCCTACTCCGCTCAAGAATCTGGATCGTGAACTGGCGGGTTTTCACGGACGCCTGAAAGTCGGTGCGGTGTTCGTTGCGATACTGGCCACCCTGTTGCTGGCGCGCGGCTTTTATCTGCAGATCACGCAGCACGATTACTATACCGGGCGCGCCGAAAGCAATCGCATTTCGCAGGTGCCGATCGCCCCTAATCGCGGGCTGATACTCGATATCAAAGGCCGTGTGCTGGCAGAAAACTATTCCGCCTATACGCTGGAAGTCACCCGTGGGCATATCCGGAATCTTGAGATCACCCTGACCGAGGTGGGCAAGCTGATCGAGATTACGCCGGGCCAGTTGCGCCGGTTTCGTCGCCTGCTCGCCGAGTCGCACGAGTTCGAGACGGTGCCGCTGAAAAGCAAGCTGAGCGACGAGGAGGTGGCGATTCTGGCGGCCAACCGCTATCGCCTGCCAGGGATCGAGGTCAAGGCGCGCCTGTTCCGCAACTATCAGGCGGGCCCCGGGATGGCGCACGTGGTGGGCTTTATCGGCCGCATCAATGATCGCGATCTAAAGCGGCTG
>NCCT01000132.1 GCA_002279795.1 Hydrogenophilales bacterium 12-61-10 | reverse complement strand
TGCGCCGCGGAAAATGAACGGGAAGCCCAGTACATTGTTGACCTGGTTCGGGAAGTCGGAACGTCCGGTCGCCATGACGAGGTCGCTGCGCGCAGCCATTGCTTTTTCCGGCAGGATTTCAGGGTTGGGGTTGGCCAGCGCGAACACCACCGGCTTGTCGGCCATGCTTTTGACCATCGCCGGACTCACCAGGTTGGCGCCCGACACGCCGACGAACACGTCGGCGCCCTGCATTGCATCGGCCAGCGTGCGCAGCTTCGTTTTGCGCGCAAAGCCCTTCTTGAAGCTGTTGAGGTCGGTGCGCTCCTTGTGCACCACCCCTTTGGAATCGACCAGGAGGATGTTGGCCTTTTTCGCCCCCATCGCCACCAGCAGCTTCATCGAAGCAATGCCAGCCGCACCCGCACCGAGGCAGACGATCTTTGCCGAATCCAGTGCCTTGCCCTGCACATGCAAGGCGTTGATCAGCCCGGCGCAGATGATGACGGCCGTGCCATGCTGATCGTCGTGAAACACAGGGATATCAAGTTTTTTCTTCAATGCGGCCTCGATCTCGAAGCAATGCGGCGCGGCGATGTCTTCGAGGTTGATGCCACCAAAAGTCGGCGCGATGGCTTCAACCACCTTGATGAATTCCTGTGGGGTTTTTGCATGCACCTCGATATCGAACACATCGATCCCGGCGAACTGCTTGAAGAGTACCGCCTTGCCTTCCATTACCGGCTTGGCCGCGAGTGGGCCCAGATTACCCAGCCCCAGAATCGCGGTGCCGTCGGTAATCACCGCAATCAGGTTGCCCTTGTTGGTGTAGTCGTAAGCCGTCTTGGGATTTTTGGCGATTTCCAGCACCGGCTGCGCTACGCCCGGCGTGTAGGCGAGCGACAAATCGGCTTGAGTGGAGCAGGGTTTGGAGGACTCCACCGAGAGCTTGCCTGGCTTGGGCAGGCGGTGGTAATCGAGGGCTTTTTTCTTGAGTTCGGCGGCAGTCATGGCGGCAAATGCGGGCGGGATAGACAAGCCCCCATTATCGCGGATTTGCGCGCGTTTCGCCCCGACTTGCCGTTGCCGGACTCAGCTTTTCCAGATTTTGAGCTGGGCACGCAAGCGAGCAACAGCCTGTGAATGCAGCTGACACACGCGCGATTCGGAGACACCGAGCACCACGCCGATTTCCTTCAGGTTCATGTCCTGCTCGTAATACATGCCCATCATGCTGCGCTCGCGCTCGGGCAAATGATGGATGGCGGACACCAGACTGCCGCGAAACCCTTCATCCTCGAGCACCGCAAGCGGATCATTGCTGCCGTCGACCAGATAGCGCTCCAGAAAACTGGCGCTGTCGTCATCTGCGAAATCTTCGTAGTACAGCAACTGCGAGCATTTCACATCGCCCAGCATGGCTTGATACTGGTCGATTTCCAGCCCCATTTCGGCGGAAATTTCGTGCTCGCTCGGGGGCTTGCCGTTGCGCTGTTCCAGCTTGCTGATGGTGGCTTCGATCTGCCGCGATTTTTGCCGCACATGCCGCGGCAGCCAGTCGGCTTCGCGCAACTCGTCGAGCATCGATCCGCGAATACGCTGCGTCGCATAGGACTCGAACTGCGCGCCCTGGGTGCCGTCGAAGCGACCCACAGCGTCCATCAGGCCAATCAAACCGACCTGGATGAGATCGTCTACTTCAACGCTGGCGGGCAGGCGCGCCATCATGTGATAGGCAATGCGCTTGACCAGCGGCGCATATTTGGTGATTTGTTCGTCTTGCGACAGGGGTTTATCAGCCATGTTTCAAGGCCATGCTTTCATCATTTTCTGTTCTAAAACGAGCCTCGCGACTCGTCTCCTCGCCGGGCATTCTAACGGCAAGCGCTGAAAAAACGGCATCAACGTGCGCTGCACAGCTTAATGCCCGGCCAAAATCGCCTGGAAGAAAACGGTTCGCAGCACTGAGCACCTGCGCGCAAGCGTCCAGGTCGCCGAGCAAAACCAGCTTGCCGTGCCCGCCGGCATGGTGCGACAGGGCTTTCAGCAAAGTAAACGCACGCAGCATGGATGGCTTCGAGGCCCGAATCTCGATCAGAAAAGTCTGATGCGCATCGGGCATCAGGATCAAGTCCGCTCCGCTCGGGTCTTCATCGAACACTAAAGAATCATAGGCCCGCGCCATCTCGCGCAACGCCGGATCATCCGCCCGCACTCCCGGGGCATACCAGCCTTGCCCGTGCTGCAGTGGCAGCGTGTGCAGTTCGCCACGACCAAGCTGCTGCTTCCAGTCGAACAAACTACGCGTTTGAGCGGCACCGAACAAACGACCCCGCCGGTCGATCAGCAGCGGAGTCTGCCCCGCATCGTGCAGGTTGCGGGTCAGGCTGGCCGTCCATTCGGCCGTATCAAAAAAACAATAAATACAGGCAATCTGCGCGTGGGCACTGCGACGCCGCAGCCCGGCCGCCTGATCGTTCGAATCAACCCGCATTTAAATCTTTGGCCGGGACATGGCGCTCTTCACGCTCGGCTTCCATGCCCGCAAACAACGGCCAGTCCTCGGCTTCCAGCGCAAAAGGCGTGGCAAGCTGCCCGCCCTTCAGCGCCCGATCAACGAGATAGGTGGCATTGGCAACATGAAGGTCTTCAGGAACACGCTGTCCGCCGCTGATGTAGGCCAGCGGCAAACGATGGCGGATCAGGCTGTCGAGCACTGCGCCAGGCTGCGGGGTTTCGTCGAGCTTGGTGAGAATGCAGGCAGCTGCGCCGTGACCAAACCGCACCATCGCCTGTTCGATGGCCGCTCCCTGCTGGTTGGCCGAAATCACCGCGATACGTTGCACCCCCAAAGCATCCAGCGCATGCACGTCACGGGTACGCGGATCCAAAGGCGCAAAGCCCGCCGTATCGATCAGCAGCAGTTTTTTGGTCGCGAGCTTCGGCAAGCTTTGAGCCAACCGGGCTGGACTATCCGCTACGAACAGCGGCACCCCGAGCAACTCGGCATACACCGCCAGTTGTGCTGCCGCACCGACGCGAAAGGCATCCGCCGCAACGAGTACCACTTGATCGGCGCCGTGCACCGCCACCCCGCGCGCAGCCAGCTTGGCCAAGGTCGTGGTTTTGCCGGAGCCGGTTGAGCCGACGAGCGCATAACGCCCTCCCCTTGCCAGCCAATCGGTTGCAGCAGGTTGCAGTGGGAGGTTGCGGATCAGCACGTGGCGCAGCCAGCGCTGCGCGGCTGCAGCATCCAGTCCGCGCGGCAACCGTGCAGCCAGCGTGCGCGCAAGCGAACTGCCAAATCCAGCCGCAAAAAGCGTTTGCATCAAGGCAACCCGTAGCGGATCCCGCCGCCGTGAGGCACCCCATGCAAAGCCGGCCAGCTGGTTTTGCAACATGCCGCGCAAGCGGGTGAGCTCGTTCAGAATACGCGAACTGCTGGTGCTGTCGGCTGCCTCGTTTGACTCGTTCAGGGACGGCACTGCCAGGGTTCCATAGCCGCTGGCCAGTATTTCGACCCCTTTCGGGTGCGGCCGGGTCGACAGCACCACGGCATCATCGCCCAGTTCGCGGCGTACTTTGATCAAGGCCTCACGCGCGTTTGCGGCAATAAAAACCTGAGCACTCATGCGTTTCCTCCCATATCCAGTTCGGTGCTTACGTGCACGAGCTTGTCGGCCGGCACTTCGGCATACGCAATAGTCGCCAGCCGGGCCAGATTGCGCCGCAGCAGGCGAGAGAGGATTGCGCGCAAGCTCGGGGACGTCAGCAGCACCGGCGGATAGCCCGCGCTTTCCTGCTCGGCAATGGCGTGTTCCGCAGCGTCGTTCAGGGCATCCAGCGTAGCCGGCGACAACAAGGCCTCGCCTTCATCGCCCATTTCGTTCATCAAACGCGTCTCGGTGGCGGCTGACAACCCGATCACGTGCAATTCATTGCTTCCTTCGAACAGGCGATCAACGATGCTGCGTCCCAGCGCGGCGCGCACGGTTTCGACCAGGTCATCGATTCCCTGATTGTTGGGCGCGCGTGCTGCAAGCGTCTCGAACAGGGTCCGGCTGTCGCGAATCGAAACGTTTTCTGCAATCAGCTGTTGCAAGACGGCCTGC
>NCCT01000131.1 GCA_002279795.1 Hydrogenophilales bacterium 12-61-10 | reverse complement strand
AATAGCCTCTGCTGAAAACGCCGGCACTTCGGCGATGGAAGCTTCCGCCGCCAGGGCTTTCAGCCATTCGATCTCGACGATGACGCGGTATTTGATCAGCGCGTATTCGCTGAAAAAATCGCGCAGGCTGGCGGTCTTGCTGCCGTAGCGGCCATCAAGCGGCGACAGGGCGGTGAGTGCGGTGAGTTCCATCGAGTTATCCGGTAATAGTTATTTGATTGTTAAATTGCGCGTCGATCACGCACGGCCTGCGCCAGCGTGCCGCTGTCCACGTATTCGAGTTCTCCGCCCACCGGCACGCCGCGCGCGAGGCGGCTGACTTTGAGGCCGCGTGCTTTCAGCAACTCGCCGATGGTGTGCGCGGTGGCTTCGCCCTCCGGCGTGAAGTTGGTGGCGAGCAGCACGTCCTCGACCACGCCGTCGAGCGCGCGGGCGATCAGGCGATCGAGATGGATCTCGCGCGGGCCGATGCCGTCGAGCGGACTCAGGCGCCCCATCAGCACGAAGTAGAGCCCACTGTAGCTTTGGGTCGCTTCCATCATGTTGAAGTCGGCCGGCATTTCGACCACGGCCAATTGCCGCTTGTCGCGACGAGGGCTGGCGCAGACCTCGCACACCTCGGCCTCGGAAAAGTTGTTGCACAGGCGGCAATGATGCAGATGCGTCAGCGCGTGATTGAGCGCGCCGGCCAGCGCCTCGGCGCCGCGACGGTCGCGTTGCAGCAGGTGGTAGGCCATGCGCGCGGCAGACTTGGGGCCGACGCCGGGCAGCACGCGCAGCGCACTGATCAGGTTTTCCAGCGCAGCCGGTTGCATTGCGGTTGCGCCTTAGAAAGGCAGCTTCATCCCGGGCGGAATCGGCAGGCCGGCGGTGACGCTGCCCATTTTTTCCTGCACGGTGGATTCGACCTTGCGCACCGCGTCGTTGACGGCAGCAGCCACCAGGTCTTCGAGCATTTCCTTGTCGTCACCCATCAGGCTGGGGTCGATGGTGACGCGGCGCACGTCGTATTTGCAGGTCATCGTGACCTTGACCATGCCGGCGCCGCTTTGGCCCTCGATTTCGATTTCAGCCAGCTTGGCCTGCATTTTGGCCATGTTTTCCTGCACTTGCTGAACCTGCTTCATCATGTTGCCAATGCCGCCCTTCATCATGTCGATTCTCCTAGAGGTTGTATGGTTGAAGCGTCGACCTGGCCGCCAAACTGCTCGACCAGCTCACGCACAAATGGGTCGGACTCGATCGCAGCCACGGCGTCGGCCTGGCGTTCGTCCTTAATGCGGGTGCGCACCTGCTGCGGGGTTTTTGCGACGGCTGCGGCCAACTCGACCGTGACCTTGAGGCTCGCGCCGTATTTGTCGCGTAGGGCCGCAATCAGCTTGTCCTGATAGGCACGGTCGAGCAGGTGTTTGTCTGCTTCGGCGAGGCGCAGCGTCACCGCGTCGTCGGTCTGCGCCACCAGCTCGCAATGATCGGCCAGCATCTTGGCCATGCCGCCGAGACGCAGCGAAGCGACCACGGCGAGCCAATCCCAGGCGCCCTGCGGCGTCGACTCGCTGGCGACCACGACGGGTGCGGGTGAAGCGGCCGAAAAACGGGCGCTATCAGGTTGAGGCACAGGCGGTGTGTCAGGCACGGCAGCTACAACCGGGGCCGGCATTACCGGCGCCGCTACGGGGGGGGACGCTTCCATTACGGCGACCGGTTTGGGCTGCGGCATCGTTGCGCGCGGCGCCGGCCCGGCCTGCGGGGTGGCCCGCGCGGGCGCCGCCGGGGCTTGTGCCACGCGCCCGCCCGAACCCGGCGCAAACGCCAGCATCCGCAACAGCGTCATGCAAAAGCCTGACACCTCGTCCGGCGCATACGGCAGATCACGCCGGCCATTCAAAGCAATCTGGTAGTACAGCTGGACGGTTTCGGCATCGAGCCGGCTTGCCGCCGCCTGCATCCGCTCACGTTCGCCACCGGCTTCCTCTGTGCCGCTTTTATTCAACGCGGGCGCATGCAGCATCAAGGCCAGTTGCGTCAGCAGGCTGCCCATGTCCTGCAGCGCGGCATCGAAAGCCATGCCGCCCTCGGCAAGCTGCTGCGCCTGCTGCATCAGGCCATCGGCGTCGTTTTCCGCCAGCGCTTCGAGCAGATCGAACAGATAATCGCGGCGCACCGTGCCGAGCATCGCCTCGACGCCCACCGCTTCGATGGCGCCGCCACCGTAAGCAATCGCCTGATCGGTGAGCGAGAGCGCATCGCGCATCGATCCCGCCGCGGCGCGCGCCAGCAGCGTCAGTGCCGCGACTTCAGCGTGAACGTTTTCTTCGGCCAGCACCTCGGCCAGATGCTGCGCCACCAGCGCGGGCGGCATCGGCTTGAGATTGAATTGCAGACAGCGACTCAACACCGTCACCGGGATTTTTTGCGGGTCGGTGGTGGCGAGGATGAATTTGACGTGTGCGGGCGGCTCTTCCAGCGTCTTCAACATCGAGTTGAACGCCGGTTTCGACAGCATGTGCACTTCGTCGATGATGTAGACCTTGTAGCGCCCCACCGTCGGCGCATATTGCGCGTTGTCGAGCACTTCGCGCATGTTGTCGACGCCGGTGTTGGACGCCGCATCAAGCTCGAGCAGGTCGACGAAGCGGCCGGCATCGATCTGCGTGCAGGCCGAGCAGACGCCGCAGGGGGTCGCGGTGACGCCGGTTTCGCAATTGAGGCACTTGGCCAGAATGCGCGCCAGCGTGGTCTTGCCCACCCCGCGCGTGCCGGTCAGCAGGTAGGCATGATGCAGCCGCCCCTGCGTCAGCGCGTTGGAGAGCGCGCGCACCACATGCTCCTGCCCCTTGAGATCGGCAAACGCACGCGGCCGCCACTTGCGCGCCAGCGCCAGTGCGGGAGAAGCGGATTCGCCGAAGAGATCAGTCATGGGTATTTAAGAGGCGGGAACCATTCCAGGCGGCATTCGGGTGAAGACAAGGCGGAGCACCGCAGACAGCACTGATAGTGCGGCAAGGTGCGACAACGCAGTATTCGCCCGAATGCCGCCTGGAATGGCGAGCCTGACCCCGGCACTGGCGTCATTCGCTGGGGCTGCTTCCTTCCGGACCTGACCCGATTCACGAACTAGCCATGCGGGGAGACCCGCCGCGCGCATTTTAACGCAGATGCGCCACGCGCCCTATAGAAAAACCGGGGCACACGCGCTGAATCGACGCTTTATTCCTCGTCCGCCGGCAGCGTCAGCCGCCGCTTCTTCACCGCATCCGCAAGCATCCGCAGCAGCGGCACGGTGTCGTCCCAGCTGATGCAGGCGTCGGTGATGGACTGCGCGTAGGCCAGCGGCTGGCCGGGTACGAGGTCCTGACGCCCGGCCGTCAGATGGCTTTCGATCATCATGCCGATGATCCGGGTGTCGCCACCCGCCACCTGCGCGGCGACCTCGGCACCGACGTCGATCTGGCGCTGGTACTGCTTGCTGGAATTGGCGTGAGAAAAGTCGATCATCACCTGCTGGCGCAAACCGGCGGCGGCGAGTTCCTTGCATGCGGCATCGACACTGGCGGCATCGTAATTGGGTGTTTTGCCGCCGCGCAGGATCACGTGGGTATCCTCGTTGCCGGAGGTGCTGAACACGCCAACGTGGCCCGATTTAGTGATCGAGATGAAGTGATGGCGGGCCGCGGCAGCCTTGATCGCATCGGCGGCGATGCGCAGGCTGCCGTCGGTGCCGTTCTTGAAGCCGACCGGGCACGACAGGCCGGACGCCAGTTGGCGGTGCGACTGCGACTCGGTGGTGCGCGCGCCAATGGCGCCCCAGCTCACCAGGTCGGCGATGTATTGCGGCGAGATCAGGTCAAGAAACTCGGTGGCACAGGGCAGGCCGATTTCGTTGATTTCGAGCAGCAGCTTGCGCGCCAGCCGCAGGCCTTCGTTGATATCGAAGCTTTCGTCCAGATGCGGGTCGTTGATGAGGCCTTTCCAGCCCACGGTAGTGCGCGGTTTTTCGAAATACACGCGCATGACGACGACGATTTCGTGCGCCAGTTCGTCGTCCAGCGGTTTCAGCCGTTTCGCATAATCGATGGCGGCAACCGGGTCGTGAAT
>NCCT01000130.1 GCA_002279795.1 Hydrogenophilales bacterium 12-61-10 | reverse complement strand
GCGGTGCTGGCTCACGAGATCAGCGAGTTTGTGGTGATCGCGAGCGGGTTGCGCATGTTGCGTGCCTGACGCTTTATTTTCGTTTACCGAAAGGAATCAAAAATGATCAAGTATGGCTTTGGAAAAACCGTCGAAATTCCATTCGACGATGCGATTGTGCACGTGACCCAAGCACTTCAGGACGAGGGTTTCGGCATACTCGCCGATATCGACGTCGCGGGCACAATGAAGAAGAAACTCAACCAGGATATGCCGCCCTACCGGATCCTGGGCGCGTGTAATCCACCCTTGGCGCAGCGCGCCCTGGAAAGCGAACCGTCCATCGGCTTACTCCTCCCCTGCAATGTAGTGGTGCGGCAGGACGAAGCTGGCACAGTTCATGTGGAATTCATGGATCCGAATGCGGTACTGGAACTGGTGAATAAACCCGAGATTACTGCGTTGGCGAGCGAAGTCAGGCAACGGCTAGAGCGGGTGTCCGTCGCGCTAGGGGGGGCTGAAGAAGCAACCAGCGCGCAAGCCGACGAGACCATGGCGAAGGTGAAGGTGGATACGCAGCAGATGCAAGCGAGCATGGAAAAAATCCATCAGGCCCAGGATCCGCAGGAACAGCAGCGGCTTATGCGGGAACATATGCAGCAAATGCGCGAGACCATGCGCTCGATGGGTGGCGAGATGCATGGCAAATGTATGTGCTGCGGCCATTAAAGGTGGATATCACCATGGACATCAAACTGCTTACCACCCGGACCTGCCACTGCAGCAACATTGAGCAGGAGTTGCAGGATCTGGGGCCCGGACCTGCCACTGCAGCAACATTGAGCAGGAGTTGCAGGATCTGGGGCTCACATATGAGTGTTGCTACGCCGAAGATCACCCGGAACTCGTGGAGCGATTCCAGATTCGTCATTGTCCCGTGCTGATTATTGATGAGGCGCGCGTCATCGCCGTGGATGGCCTGATGGAGGGACAGATCAAAGCCTTACTGGCATCAGGAGATTAATTATGAAATGCCCAATATGTAAAGAAGTGAATCTGGTGATGACTGAGCGTCAGGGAATCGAGATCGACTACTGCCCAGAATGTCGCGGCGTGTGGCTGGACCGGGGCGAATTGGACAAGTTCATCGAACATGCGGAGCGTCAGGCCAGCGGCCGACCGCGCGGCGATTCCTCCGACAGAGCGCGCGAATCCGAGCGGCAAGAGCGGCACGATCACGATGACGAGTACCGGGGCAAGCCGCGCAAATCCTTCCTGCGCGATTTGTTTGACTGACGAGGCAAGCACGAACAGGCGGCCCTGATTTCTCCGGATGCCAAGTTCTCGAGTGGGACGGTAGGACGAGACTGGCAAAGTCCACTTGGAATTCATGGAGCCCAGTGCGGTATTAGTGTATGGCAACGGAGGTGAATCATGGGGAAAAGCAAAACTGTTTCAAACGTGGCTGCCGGCGCAGCGGTTGCAATTTGTCTTTCTACAGTTCAGGTGGCCCGGGCTGACGGTAATCCATTCGAGATGCAGACTTTTCAGAAGGAAGGCGCAGCTGGCCAGAAATTGGCGCAAGGCATGTGTGGTGGCCGATGGGGTGGCATGATGGAAGGGCGATGCGGCGGCATGACGGAAGGCATGATGATGGGAGGAGCGATGCCGCGCGGCGTGGATCCGGCGCAGTTACCGGAGTCCAAATCGACGGGCGCGCGATTGGTCAATCAGTATTGTGCGCAGTGCCATGGCCTTCCCACTCCTGCCCTGCACAGTGCCCCCGGATGGGCGCCGGTGGTAGGTCGCATGAATGCGCGCATGCAATGGATGAGGCAAAACAGCAGCATGGCAATTGCCGCGCCGACTTCAGATGAGTTGAAAGCAATCCTCGCTTATATGCAGACGCATGCCACCAAGTAGGAAAGGCGCCGCACGATGGCGGTTTCATCGAGGCAGGCATGAATTTTCTCAGTACCAATACCGAAGGGGCGCGCAGGATGTGGATGGATTATGAAGGCTACGGCATGGGTTGGCATTGGCTGGGGTGGCTAGGCATGGCATTTTTCTGGCTAGTTCTGGTACTGCTGGTGTTGGCGGCGGTGAAGTACCTGATTGGTAATCGCCGCTCGAACGCTCCGGATGGCGAAAGAAAGCCCGATGCACTGGCCATCCTGGAGGAAAGGTATGCTCGGGGAGAAATCGATCGCGAGGAGTTTCTCAAGAAACGTGACGACTTGAACCGTGGTTAGGCACTCATTCTGGCATGGACGTTACGCGCAATTTCGATTCATCAAAGGAGAAACATCATGAAAAAGACTATGTCGACAGGATTGATAGCTCTTTCGCTCTATGGCCTCCGCGGCTCATTGGGATAAATCAAATAACGGACACACGTAAATCGTAGAACAAGCAAGAAAACACTATGCATCCCTCAATGGCACGCCGTCTCATTTATTTTCTGCTGGTCACCATGCTGATCAATGCAGGTGGGTGGACGTTCAACCGTGAGGCGGTGGCAGATGTATTCTTCGCAGCAGAGGAAGCCATTTCGATGGAGGCGGTCCAGCCATCCCTGCAAGCGGCTCATCACCAAGGAGAGCCGCTCAAAGCCATGGTGCCATGCAACCATTGGTGTTATGCCGTGGGCCATTTTCTCGGTCTGTTCGGCGAGGTGCCAGCCTTGTCTCCGGATCTCGTTACAGACTATTCCCTCCATGTCTCTCGGTTCCTCCCGGAACCTGCCCAAGAAGGCCGCTTCCGGCCGCCTCGACTCATCTCCTAGTTTCCAGTCGCATTGAATTTTTGTGTTGCGAGGACGCGCCACGCCTTCGGCTGGGTGTCGTGTTCGCATTGGAAAGGAATGAGCATGAAGTCTATATTTTTGCGCCGTAGCCTCCAGAGTGGGTTGCAGCCGGTGTGCCGCATAGCGGTGACGTCATTGTTGTGGTTTTTGTTGTCCCCAGCGTTCGCTGGCTCACCCGTGTTGACCTTGGAGGATGCCTGGCGTCTGGCCGATGAGGCTAATCCGGCACTGCGCGCAGCCCAAGCCAACGTTCCCGCAGCCGAAGGCGAGCTTCGCGATGCACGTGCGCCGTTATGGAACAACCCGCAGGTTTCGATGGAACGACGCCGGAAGGAAGTCCCTCAGGTCTCGAGTCCCACCCAGGTGAACCGGGAATGGAGTTTGGGATTCGCGCAGACTTTCGAAATCGCAGGACAGCAAGGTACCCGCCGGACCTCAGCCGAGCAATCGTTGGCCGCAACCCGGCAGGTGATCGCGGAAACCCGGCGGCAGGTGCGAGCCGAAGTGGAGAGCCGTTTCGCGCGGGTGCTTAGCCTGCAGTTGCGCATCCAGACTGAGGAGACGACGCTCAATCTCATCGAAGATGCCGCCAAAGCGGTCGGCAAGCGGGTCGCGGCGGGAGAAGACAGCCGGCTAGACGGCAACCTCGCCCGCGTGGAGGCGGAACGGGCGCGCAACCAGGTGGCGCTACTCCGCGAGCAACTTATCCAGGCCCGCGCGGAGCTGGCCGCGTTGCTGCAACTGCCACCTAACGAACTCCCGCAAGCCCAGGGTGCCCTTGATCCCGTATCCATCCCCTACTCCCTGGATGACCTGCTGAATTCCGCAGCAGACCGCCCTGCCCTCCGAGCGCTGGATCATCGGGAACAAGCTGCGAAAAGCCGACTTAATCTTGAGCGTGCGGCGCGCTACCCGGATGTCACGCTGGGGCTTAACACGGGGCGAGAGGGGCCGATCGATGCCCGCGAAAAGATTGTCGGGTTGAGTGTCTCCCTGCCGCTCCCTATGTTCCGCCAGAACGCGGGGAGCATCGGGCGGGCAACTACGGAATTCACCCAGATCCAAATCGAGCGCGAGGCCACAGGCCGCGACGTCCGCGCCCAGGTGGTCGCCCTATGGGAGCGATTCACCAACCTCAAGGCAAGGATGGATCGGCTCAAGGAATCGGTGCTGCCCAGCCTGCAGGATAACCAACGACTCTCCTCCATTTCCTTCCAGGCAGGCGAGATCGGTCTGCTGCAATTGTTGCTGGTCCACCGCCAGGCGCTGGATGGACAACGGGATCTGCTCGACGCACGCACCGAATTGCGCCTGACCAAAGTGGCGCTGGAAGCGGCGGCAGGCTGGCAGTCCACGCCCGACCTGCGCTGAACAAGACATTCAAAAATTCAGGAACTCATGACATGGAAAACTCACACAGCCAACAAAGACGCGGCCTGAAACAACTGGCCTCACTGCTTCTGGTCGGCAGCTTGTCTGCAAGCCTTCTCGCCGGGTGCGGCGACAAACAAACACCGGAGAACACCGAAGTTCAGTCCGAAAAAACGGAAGAAGGCGCCGAGAAACTGCTCGACCTGAGCGACGCGGAGATACATCAAGCGGGCATCAAGGTGCAGAAACTGGACCTCCAGGAATTAGCCGACCAGATCACGGTCATCGCCACCATCCAGGCCAACCAGGACAAACTTGCGCATGTCGCCCCGCGCGTGCCGGGACGCATCGTCAAGGTCAGCGCCAGCCTGGGCGACCGGGTGAAAGCGGGCCAGGCGCTGGCGATGCTCGACAGCATCGAACTGGGCGAAGCGCGTTCGAGCTATCTGCAGGCGGCGAGCGAGGCAGCGGTGGCACAGGCCGGCTTCGCGCGCGCCCAGCGGCTGAATGCCGACAGCATCATCCCCGAGAAGGACTATCTGCGCGCCCGCGCCGAGCATGAAAAAGCCCGGGCCGCATTGCGTGCGTCCGCCGACAGGCTGCGCATGATGGGCGTCAATCCGGAGAAACTGTCCGGCTCGGTGTTCCCGCTGACCGCCCCGTTTGCCGGCACGGTCATCGAGAAAAAAGCGGTGCTGGGCGGACTCACGCAGCCGGATGCATCCCTGTTTACCGTGGCCGATCTGTCCACCCTGTGGATCGAAAGCGATCTGTTCGAGAAAGACCTTGGCAAGGTGAGGATCGGCGCACAGGCCACTGTCACCCTCTCCGCCTATCCGGGTGAAGTGTTCAAGGGGCGGCTCACCTACATCAGCAGCACGATGGACAAGGAAACCCGCACGGTCAAGGCGCGGGTTGAGGTGCCGAACCTCGACGGTCGGTTGAAACCGGAAATGTTCGCGACTGTGGCAATCGGTACCGGGGGAAGCGCCAAGGCGCTACTCGTGCCGGAAGAGGCCGTGCTGCTGTTGCAGGGGCAACCGACGGTATTTGTCGCCGAGAGCGGTGGATTTGAGCCGCGCGCGGTAGAAGTGGGTGAACATGCCCAAGGATATGCCGTACTCAAATCCGGCGTGGCGGCTGGCGAGAGCGTGGTGGTGAGCGGCGCCTACGCGCTCAAGGCGCGGCTGCTCAAATCGCAAATCGGCGATGCGGACTAAGGGGCGGCCATGTTAAACAAAATTGTTGATCTTTCCCTGCGCTACAAGGTGCTGGTGCTGGTGGCGTTTGTGCTGGTGGTGATGTTGGGCGTGAAAGCCTGGCTTGAAGTGCCGGTG
>NCCT01000030.1 GCA_002279795.1 Hydrogenophilales bacterium 12-61-10 | reverse complement strand
CGAGGAACACGCCGCTGGCGGTGAGCACGCCGATGACGAGGGCGAGCAGGGCTTCCATCAGCGGGCCGCCTTTCGGGTGCGGCTGTCGTGCAGCGCGCCCATGTTGACCAGGATCAGCAGGGTGGCGCCGACGACGACGAGAAAGACGCCGAGGTCGAACGCCATTGCCGAGGCGAGTTCGAATTCGCCAACCAGTGGCCAGTTCAGGTGGCCGAAGGTGGAGGTAAGGAAGGGGTAGCCATATGCCCAGCTTGCCAGCCCGGTCAGGGTGGCGAGCGCGAGGCCGGCGGCGATCAGCGGCTGCATGGTGCTTGATAAACGCTCGCGCATCCAGGCGCCGCCGTGAGCGAGGTATTGCACGATCAGCGCCACCGCCGTCACCAGACCCGCGATGAAGCCGCCGCCTGGCTGGTTGTGGCCGCGCAGCAGGATGAACACCGCCACCAGCAGCGCCAGCGGCAGCAGCAGCCGCGAGAGCGAAGCCATGATGACCGGGTGGGCGTCGCGGTCCCAGACACGTCCGGCCGCATCGCGATCCGGCGCGTCGAGGCGCAGGTTTTCCAGCAGGGCATAGATGCCCAGGCCGGCCAGCGCCAGCACCGTGATTTCGCCCAGCGTGTCGTAACCGCGAAAATCGACCAGGATGACGTTGACCACGTTCTTGCCGCCGCCGCCCGGCACACTGTTGGCAAGAAAGTAACCGGCGATGGTGCCGTAAGGCCGCGTCATCACCGCCCATGCCAGCAGCGCTGCGCCACTGCCGGCGACCAGCGCGATCACGCCGTCGCGCCAGACGCGCCCGGGATCGTGCTCGGGCGCGGCATGCTGCGGCAGAAAATACAGCGCCAGCAGCAGCAGGACGATGGTCACGACCTCTACCGACAGTTGGGTCAGCGCGAGGTCGGGGGCGGAAAACTTGACGAAGGCGAGCGACACCACCAGCCCGACCACGCCCAGGGTGATCAGCGCAGTGAGGCGTTGACGGTGCAGCCATACGGTGGCGAGCGAAGCGACGATGAGCGTGGCGCCGGCAAGCAGACTGACGGCATCGAGCGGCAGGCCGGTGCGACTGCCCGTGAGAGCCGACGTGCTGTCCAGCCAGGGCGTAAACCCGAGCACCAGTGCTGCGGCCAGAAACAGGAATACCTGCCGCTGCAGCGAGCCGGTATCGATGCGGCGCGTGATCCAGCCCGAGATTGCGAACAGGGCTTCTAACAGCGCGTTGAAACCCCGCCGCGCGTCGAGGCGACCCAAACTGTGCTCGTGCAGCGCAAGCAGCGGGCGGTGTATCGCGTAGATCAGGACGCCGCCCGCGATGGCCGCCAGGCTCATCGCCAGCGCCGGATTGAAGCCATGCCACAAGGCAAGATGGTAAGCGGGCAACGGCGCCTGCAAGGTGGCGGCGGCGGCCACCGCCAGCAGGGGCGCGACGGTGAGCGCGGGCGCGATGCCGACCACCAGGCACAGCACCACCAGAATCTCCACCGGAACTTTCATCCAGCGCGGGGGCTCGTGTGGCGTCTTCGGCAGGTCGACCGGTTCGCCGTTGAAGAACACGTCATGGATGAAGCGGAGCGAGTAGGCCACGGCCAACGCCCCGGCCAGCGTCACCAGCGCAGGCAGCAGCCAGCCCCCGGGATGGTGGGCGGAAACCTGCATCGCCTCGGCAAAGAACATTTCCTTGGAGAGAAAGCCGTTCATCAGCGGTACCCCGGCCATCGCGGCGGCAGCCACCATCGCCAGCGTCGCGGTGTAGGGCATGAATTTCCACAGGCCATGCAGCCGCCGCATGTCGCGCGTACCCGCCTCGTGGTCGATGATACCGGCGGCCATGAACAGCGAAGCCTTGAAGGTGGCGTGGTTGATGATGTGGAACACCCCGGCCACCGCCGCCAGCGGCGTCGACAGACCGAACAGCAGCGTGATGAGGCCGAGATGACTGATGGTCGAGTAGGCCAGCAGGCCCTTGAGGTCATGCTTGAACAGCGCGACGTATGCCCCAAGCAGCAGCGTCGTTAGTCCCGCGCCGCTCACCAGCCAGAACCATTCCGGCGTGCCGGACAAGGCTGGATACAGCCGCGCCAGCAGGAACACGCCCGCCTTGACCATGGTCGCCGAATGCAGATAGGCCGACACCGGCGTGGGTGCGGCCATCGCATGCGGCAACCAGAAATGGAACGGGAACTGCGCCGATTTGGTGAACACCCCGAGCAGCACCAGCACCAAGGTCGGCACATAAAGCGGATGCGCGCGGATCAGGTCGCCCGAGGCGAGCACAACCGACAATTCGTAGCTGCCGACGATGTGACCCAGCAGCAGAAACCCGCCCAGCAAGGCAAACCCACCCAGGCCGGTGATCGCCAGCGCCATGCGGGCGCCCTGGCGCGCTTCCTTGCGATGCTGCCAGTAACTGATGAGCAGAAAGGACGACAGGCTCGTCAGTTCCCAGAAGATCAGCAGCTGGATCAGGTTTTCTGACAGCACGATGCCCAGCATCGATCCCATGAACAGCATCAGGTAGGAATAGAAGCGGCCCATGCTGTCGCGCTCGGACAGGTAGTAGCGCGCGTACAGCACGATCAGCAGGCCGATGCCGAGAATCAGCCCGGCGAACAGCAGCGCGAGGCCATCGAAGCGGAACGCGAGATTGAGTCCCAGCGCAGGGATCCAGTCGTGCTGCTGGACCAGCGGGTCACCGGCAAATGGCAGCGCAAACAGCGGCAGCAGAACGGCCAGCGACGCCAGGGTCACCGCACCTGCCGCCCACGCGGAATGTGAACGTCCAAGACGGGAAACCAGCGCAACCAGCGCTGCGCCCACAAACGGGATCAGTACAGCAAGAAACAGCGTCATCTATTGGGGAGGAGTGAACGAACCAGCGAGTGGCCGTAAGACCGGGCCATTCTAACGTGACTCGATAACAACCTGAACCCGCGCGCGGCGGGATCCCTGCCAAAGCGACAGGCGGCGGCCTGGGCACAAAAAAAGCGCCCGGGAGGCGCTTGATTGTTGAATGGGTGACGACGTACAGAATCAATCTGTCCAGAGCCTGCTCGCCACCATCCCTTTTTCGAGGAGGCTGCCTTTCTTCGCCCGGTGGGTCCGGTAGCGCGCCAGGTTCTCGCCCGAAAGCTTGAGCCGGCCGCTGCGTTTGCCCTTTGCGGCGCCTTCCACCATCAGGGTTTGGCCGTCGAATACGGTCAGCGCCGTCATCTTTTCACCTGCGTCGAGCTTGACCAGCTGCACGCCCTTGCCGCCGGTGCCTGCCTTGACCTCTTCGAGGGGGAACACCAGGGCCTTGCCGTTGCTTGCCGCAACCGCAACCCAGTCGCCCGTTGTCGGGACCGGGGGCAGGAGAATCTGGCCGTCCTCGACCGTCATGAACGCTTTGCCGGCCCGTTGCCGGGACACCATGTCGGCGCACTTGGCAATGAATCCGTAGCCCAATGTGGTGGATACCAGCCAGCGGGATTCCGGCGGCGCCGACAGGGCGAGAATCAGCTTCGCGCCCTTGGCCAGATCAACGAGACTGGTGAACGGCGCCCCATCGCCGCGACCGGAAGGCAAGTCGGCGATGCGAAGCGTATACGTGCGGCCGCTGCTGTCCATGAGGATGAGCGGGTTCACCGTTCGGGTTTCGATGACCGCCATTTCGCCGTCGCCCGCCTTGTACTGGATCGATGCCCGGTCGACTGCATGGCCTTGCCGGGTGCGAAGCCAGCCATTCAGCGACACGATGACGGTCACCGGTTCGTCCACCATGGACTCTTCGCTCGTCGTCGAGGCGGTCACCGACTGTGCGGCCTCGATGCGGGTGCGGCGGTCATCGCCGTATTTCTTCATGTCGGCGCGGATCTCGTCGATGACGAGAGACGTCAGGGCATTGCCGTCGCCGAGGATGCGGTTGAGTTCGTCGCGTTCGCCCAGCAATTCCTTCAACTCCTTTTCGATCTTGATGGATTCAAGCCGGGCCAGCTGACGCAGGCGAATGTCCAGGATGTCATCGGCCTGCACCTCGCTGAGGTCGAAAGCGGCCATCAGGTCGGACTTCGGATCGTCCGACTCACGAATGACCCGGATCACCTCGTCGATGTTGAGCAGTATGGTCAGCCGGCCTTCCAGGATGTGGACGCGCCGGTTTACCCCTTCGAGACGATGCTCGCTGCGGCGCCGCACGGTGTCGACCCGGAAGCCCGCCCATTCGGCGATCAACGCCACCAGACCCTTTTGGCCGGGACGACCATCCCGGCCGATCACCGTGAGGTTGACCGGCACATTGGTTTCCAGACTGGTCTGGGCCAGGAAGAACCGCATGAAGGTCTCGGGATCGTGGTTCCGTGAGTTGGGTTCCAGGACCAGGCGAACCGGATTTTTCTCGTCTGATTCGTCGCGTGTGCTGTCCAGCAGGGCGAGGATCGCCTGCTTGAGGTTCTTCTGTTCCGGCGACAGTTCCTTCTTGCCGGTTTTCGGTTGCGGGTTGGCCGGCGCCTCGATCTGGGTCAACACCTGGGCCGTGGACACGCCAGGCGGCAGTTCGGTGACAACGATTCGCCATTGGCCTCGTGCAAGCTGCTCCACCGTCCATTGCGCACGAACGCGCACACTGCCCCGGCCCGATTCATAGACCGCGCGAAGATCTGCGGCAGCAGTGATGATCCGCCCGCCGCCGGGGAAATCGGGGCCGGGCACATGCGCAAGAATGCCGTCGAGGCTGATCGCGGGTTTTTTCAGCAGGGCGATGGCCGCGGAACCGAGTTCGCGCAGGTTGTGGGAGGGAATCTCGGTGGCCATGCCGACGGCGATGCCGGACGCCCCGTTGGCCAGCAGCATGGGCAGCCGGGCCGGAAGCAGGGCGGGTTCCTTGAAGGCGCCGTCGTAGTTGGGCACGAAGTCGACCGTCCCCATATCGATTTCCGCCAGCAGCAGTTCGGCGACCGGGGTGAGGCGGCTTTCCGTGTAGCGCATCGCTGCCGCGCCGTCGCCATCGCGCGACCCGAAGTTGCCCTGGCCGTCGATCAGCGGATAGCGCAGGGTGAAGCCCTGGGCCATGCGGACCATGGCGTCATAGACGGACTGGTCGCCGTGAGGATGGAGCTTGCCGATCACGTCGCCCACCACGCGGGCAGACTTGACGTGCTTGGTACTGGACGTCAGGCCCATCTCGCGCATGGAGTAGAGGATGCGGCGTTGAACCGGCTTCATGCCGTCCTCGACGTAGGGCAGCGCACGGCCCTTCACCACGCTCATCGCGTATGCCAGGTAGCAGCGTTCCGCGTAGATGCCCAGCGGCAGCCCATCGTCACCCCTCAAACCGCCGTCACCAGAAGACGGCGGGGGAGGGGGCGCGGACGGGGAAGACGTTTCATCCGGGTTCCCGAACAGATCCAAGGTGTGGGTTTCAACCGCCTTGGTCATACGTCAGCCTCCACCAGATTGCCCTTTGCTTCCATCCAATCACGCCGATCGGCGGCAGCGCTCTTGCCCATCAGCATGTCGAACAGCTTCAGCGCCGCGTGCATTTCGTCGGGGGTGGCGAGCACGGGCAGGACGCGCCGGGTGGCCGGGTCCATCGCGGTTTCACGCAGCTGCGACGGGTTCATCTCGCCCAAGCCCTTGAAGCGACCAATCTCGATCGCCTCCGGCTTGATTCCGTCCAAAGCGAGGCGGTCCTTGATCGCCACCAACTCGCCGTCATCGAGGGCATATTGGCGTCGGGCGGGTTTCTTGCCCTTGGCCGGCGAATCCACCCGGTAGAGGGGCGGCTGCGCCACGTAGATATGCCCCAGTTCGACCAGCTTCGGGAAGTGACGGAAGAAGAGGGTCAGCAGCAGCGTGGAAATGTGCGCCCCGTCGACATCGGCATCGGTCATGATCACGACCTTGTGGTAGCGCAGGCCGGTGAGGTCCGGATTGTCGCCCAAGCTATGCCGCTCCACCCCGAGCGCGACCGCGATGTCGTGGATTTCCTTGTTGGCGTAGAGCGCGTTGGGGTCGGTTTCCCATGAGTTCATCACCTTGCCCCGCAAGGGCAGAATGGCCTGGGTTTCGCGGTCGCGTGCCTGTTTTGCACTGCCGCCGGCGGAATCCCCCTCGACGAGGAAGATTTCACGAATGACCGGGTCGTCCGTGGCGGCGTCTGACAGCTTGCCGGGCAGCACAGCGACCCCGGAGGTTTTCCGCTTCTCGGTTTTCTGGGCCGACTTGAGGCGGGCCGCCGCCGCCCTGGACGCCATCTCGGCGATGGCCTTGCCATGCTCAACGTGCGCGTTGAGCCAGACCTCGAAGGGATCGCGGCTCATGGTCGAAACGAGCTTCACCGCCTCGCGTGAGTTGAGCTTTTCCTTCACCTGCCCCTGGAACTGGGGGTCAAGCAGTCGGGTGGAGAGAACGAAGGACATGCGCCCCGTGACATCTTCCTGGCGCAGCTGCACACCGCGTGGAAGCAGCGCGTGATGTTCTGCAAATGACTTCACCGCATCGAAGACGCCGGCGCGCAGACCGGCTTCATGGGTGCCGCCCTGCAGGGTCGGAATGAGGTTGACGTAGGATTCAGTGAAGCTGCCGGATTCCGCCCAGGTCACCGCCCATGCCGCACCTTCGCCCTTGGCAAATCCATCGGACCCGTCCGCGTAGGCCTCGCCCGCGAAGACAGGCACCAGGGCTTCGTCAGGGGGAACCTGTTCGGACAGGTAGTCGACCAGCCCGCCTTGGTAGCAAAAGACGTGCTCCTCCACCGCGTCGCCACGTTCGATCTCCAGCCGGAAGGTGACGCCAGGCAGCAGGACGGCCTTGGCGCGCAGCAGACGCGCGAGTTCACGCTCGGGGATTTTGGGCGAGTCGAAGAAGACCGGATCGGGCCAGACATGAATCGTTGTGCCCGTCTCTTTTTTGGCGCACTTGCCGATGACAGCGAGTTGCTTGCTGACCCTGCCGCCATCCGCAAACACGACTTCGTTGATCTGGCCGTCGCGCTTTACCGTCACGACCAGGCGGGCGGCGAGCGCATTGGTCACCGAGACGCCCACCCCGTGCAGCCCACCGGAGAACGCGTAAGCCCCTTCGCCGGAGGTTTTGTCGAACTTGCCCCCGGCGTGCAGCCGGGTCAGCACCACCACGACCGTGGGCTCTTTTTCTTGAGGATGGAGGTCTACCGGGATGCCGCGTCCATCATCGCTGACCCTGACCGAGCCATCCCCATACAAGCGGACACCGATCTGGCTGGCATGCCCCGCTAACGCTTCGTCTGCCGAGTTATCGATCACCTCCTGGATGACATGAAGCGGACTGTCGGTCCGTGTGTACATGCCGGGGCGGGCCCTGACGGGCTCAAGTCCTTTGAGAACCTTGATCGAATCTGCGTTGTAATCCTTGGCCATTCTTTGCTTGTCTTCTTGTCGCGAGTAAAGAGTGAGCAGCGGGGCTCCGTTACTTAAAGGGCCGGACGCAGTCGTGCGGGGATGGCGATGCTGGAATAGAAGATTTCACCACGGGAGAACAGATATGCAGGGATATGCAGCCTGTCCAAATACCAAGTTTGGACCACTACTTTGTAGCACCTGCACGATAGCCTGCTGAATTTTGTTATTGCTTTTCAGTAGGTTAATGATGGTTGGCGGAGAGGGTGGGATTCGAACCCACGGTGAGCTTGCGCCCACGCCTGATTTCGAGTCAGGTACATTCGACCACTCTGCCACCTCTCCGGGACGCGCATTGTACCCGAGTCGAACCGTTTGCTGGACGAAAAAAAAACTCTCGTTCAGACTGCGCCCATGTCCCTGATAAAAATAACAGGATGGTTTTGGAAGCTGGCTTTGATTGCGCTGTTGGCGGCGCTGGCAGCTTGCAGCCGTCCTGTGCCTTCGCCCGAAACCAGCGGGGTATTGCAGGTGGGGGTACGGAATTCGCCGACGACTTATTACATGGCGCATAACGGCGAGCCTGGCGGGTTTGAACACGATCTGCTGGTGGCGTATGCCGAGTCTCAAAACTGGTCGATCGAATGGACCGAAAAATCCCATCCCGACGCCTTGTTCAAGCTGCTCGACAGCCATCGCATCAATCTGGCGGCAGCGTCGTTGCCGCGTGCTGTGGTCAAGGATCGTCATTTGATCGCGGGGCCGATCCTGTTCGAGTCGCCGGTGCACATTGTTTATCGCAGCGGCGACAGGGCGCCGCGCAGCATGGCTGATTTGGCGGACAAGAAACTGGCGCTGATCATTGGTTCTGGTCACAGCCCGATGCTGATGCGAATGAAGCGCAAGCATCCCGGGCTGAGTTGGGCTGCGCTGGAAAACGTCTGGCCGGAGGAGTTGCTGGCGCAGCTGCAGGCGGGCAACTATGACGCGGTCGTCATCAACGGCATGGACTTCGATCCGATGCGCAATATCTACCCGCAACTGGCGGTGGCGTTCGATCTTGCCGAATCGCAAAAAATTGTCTGGGCATTGCCAAGAGGCAGTTCGCATGCACTACGCAACAGCCTGGCGCGCTTCGTGGAAAAGGCAAAAGTGGATGGCACGCTGAAGCGCGTTTACGAACGCTACTTCGGCCATCTCAAGCGGCTGGACAGCAGCGACATCCTGGGGATTTTGCAGCGACGTCCGTCTCGCTTGTCTGGACTGCGCCAGCATTTTCAGGAGGCGCAACTGCTGACCGGAATCGACTGGCGGCTGCTGGCCGCCATCGGCTACCAGGAGTCCCAATGGGATGCGTTCGCCACCTCGTCAACCGGGGTGCGCGGACTGATGATGCTGACGGGCGATACCGCAGACCGCATGGGCGTGACAAACCGGCTGGATGCGCGGCAGAGCATTCTGGGTGGCGCGCGCTATTTGGTCATGATGAAAGAGACATTGCCCAGTCGCATTCCCGAGCCCGACCGGACCTGGCTTGCGCTGGCTGCCTACAATCAGGGGCAGGGGCACATGGAGGATGCGCGCCGCATTGCGCAGGCGCGCAAGGGTAGCCCGGACAGCTGGGCCGACGTCAAAGAGGCGTTGCCCTATTTGAGTCGCGGGACCTATGCGGCAGCGATGAAATACGGTTATGCACGCGGCGGCGAAGCGCTGCATTTTGCCGAAAACATCCGCAGCTATTACGAAATCCTGTTGCGGCTGGAACCGGAATACAAACCGCTATTCAATCTGGGCAAGCAGGCCGACACGCAAGCCACTCCCGGCTGACCTGATCACGCTGGCGTGAGCTTTTCGATGCCGCCCATCCATGGCCGCAAGGCTTCCGGCACGGTCACGCTGCCGTCGGCGTTTTGGTAGTTCTCCAGAACGGCCACGAGCGTGCGCCCCACCGCCAAGCCTGACCCGTTCAGCGTATGCAGCAATTCCGGCTTGCCCTGAGCGACACGGAAGCGCGCCTGCATCCGGCGCGACTGGAAGGTCTCGAAGTTGGAGCATGAGGAAATTTCGCGATAGGTGTTCTGCGCCGGCAGCCACACTTCAAGGTCGTAGGTCTTGGCGGCCGAAAAGCCCATGTCGCCGCTGCACAAGGCCATTTTCCGGTAGGGCAGGCCAAGCTTTTGCAGGATGGTCTCGGCGTGCGCGGTGAGCGCTTCGAGTGCGGCGTAGGAGTCTTCCGGGCGCACCATCTGCACCAGCTCGACCTTGTCGAACTGGTGCTGGCGGATCATGCCGCGCGTGTCGCGGCCGTAGGAGCCGGCCTCGGAGCGGAAGCACGGCGTATGCGCGACGAAGCGCAGTGGCAGGCTTTCCGCGGCGACGATTTCGTCGCGCAGCAGATTGGTTACCGGTACTTCGGCGGTGGGGATGAGGTAGAGCTTTTCGGCATCGGTGCGTGGGACATGGAACAGGTCTTCCTCGAACTTCGGCAGTTGCCCGGTGCCGCGCATCGAATCGGCGTTCACCAGATACGGCACATAGACCTCGGTGTAGCCGTGCTCGGTGGTATGGGTGTCGAGCATGAACTGCGCCAGCGCCCGGTGCAGCCGCGCCAGGCCGCCGCGCATCACCGAAAAACGGCTGCCGGTGATTTTGACTGCGGCGGCGAAATCGAGCTGGCCCAAGCTTTCGCCGATGTCGACGTGGTCGCGCACGGTGAAATCAAAGCTGCGCGGCGTGCCCCAGCGGCCGACTTCGACGTTGGCGGTTTCGTCCTTGCCGGGGGCGACCGATTCGTGCGGCAGGTTCGGCACACCCATCAGGAAATCGTTGATTTCGGTTTGCAGCGCCGCCAGCCGATCTTCCAGCTGCTTGAGTTCGTCGCCCAGTCCCGCCACTTCGGCCATCACTGCCGTGGTGTCCTCGCCCTTGCCCTTCATCATGCCGATCTGTTTCGACATGCTGTTGCGATGGCTTTGCGCTTCCTGGGTGCGGGTCTGGATGGTTTTGCGCTCGGCTTCCAGCGCGTCGAAACGCGCGGCATCGAAGGCAAAGCCGCGCGCCGCGAGGCGTTCGGCGACGAGGGCTGCGTCTTTGCGCAGCAGCTGGATATCAAGCATGGGAGTAGGGAGGAAGCGCCAAAACCGCTATTTTCCACGATAGCCGCCAACTGCGGCTAGGGGGCGTTCAATTAAAGCCTGGCCGGAAATGCTGTGCAAATGGGCGTTGCGCGACACACCCATACGATAGACATGGGAATGTGGTTATGATTGCGCGAGCCCCCACCTTCTTTCCCAAGCCCCATGCACCATACCGCTGTCCTGCTGATTTCCTGTCCCGACCAGAAAGGCCTGGTTGCCGCGATTGCCGACTTTCTGTTGCGCCACGACGCCAATATCCTGCACGCCGACCAGCATCAGGATGCCGAACTCAAACTGTTTTTGATGCGGGTGGAATGGGATCTGCAGGGGTTTGATCTGGACCTGTCGGAGTTTGCAGGGGCATTCCAGCCCATCGCCGAACGCTTCGGGATGACCTGGCGTCTCGCCGAATCCAGCCGCAAGCCCCGGCTGGGGGTGTTCGTTTCCAAATTCGATCATTGCCTGGCCGATCTGCTGTATCGCTACCAGAGCGGCGAACTGCACTGCGAGCTGCCGATCATCGTGTCCAACCATGAAGACACGCGCTGGCTGGCCGAGGCGTACCACATTCCCTATCAGTATCTGGAAATGAAGAAAGACGCCAAGCATGAAACCGAGCAGATCCAGCTGGCGATCCTGCGCGACCAGAAAATCGATTTCATCGTTCTGGCGCGCTATATGCAGGTGTTGTCGCCCGAATTCATCCGCCACTTTCCCAATCGCATCATCAACATTCACCACTCGTTCCTGCCAGCATTTCACGGCGCCAAGCCGTATCACCGCGCCTTCGAGCGTGGCGTCAAGTTGATTGGCGCCACGGCGCACTACGTCACCGAAACTCTCGACGACGGCCCCATCATCGAGCAGGACGTGGCGCGCATGTCGCATCGTGACAGCCTTGGCGACCTCATCAACAAGGGTGCCGATCTGGAAAAAGTGGTGTTGTCTCGCGCGGTGAAATGGCATCTGGACAACCGCGTACTGGTGTACGCCAACAAAACGGTCGTGTTCGACTGACGCGGAATGCTCACGCTCGGCGTTCCCAGTATCGACCCGGCGATTTCGCGCACGGTTGATAGCCGTCCGAAATCAGTGGCGGCATGGCTGGAACGTCTGCCTTTTGCCAGCCCGGTGGAAAGCGCCCAGCAGCTGGTCACCGCGTTGTATGCGCTTAATCGCAGCCCGCTGGATGAGGCCGCGCGCTACACGCTGATGGCGCTCTACCGCCCGGTGGTGGCGCGGGTGTTTGGCAGTCTGGAAATACAGCTGGCCGGGGCGGGCGTTCCACCCCGCGCGCAGCAACGGCAGCTCGGTGTGTTGTTGCGTGAATTGCAGCTCGAGTACAGCATCGGCTACAAACATCTGCTGCTGGCGCAGATTCAGCCTCGCTCCGGTCGCGTCAATTCCCGGCGCCTTGCTGAGGTCACGGCACGCTTGATGGCTGCGTTGCGCGACGTCCAGTTGGCCTGCTATCTGACCCGCACCGTGCTCATCCCCGATCTGTGGCGCGAAATGCACGCGCTTTACGGATATGTTCAGAGAACCCGTTTGGCCGACAGCGCGACAGACGTTACGCCGGCGCCCAGCCTGGCCTATCGTCAGGCTGTCCTGCTCGCGCTGGCCGATCCGCCGCACATGAGTCACGCCGAGATTCTCTTCACCTGGCGTTATCTGGATCAATCCGCCGGACTGGCGCAGCTGGGCAGCTTGCCTGTGCCCACCCAGCTGGGTTTTTTGATTCAGACCGGCGGCGACATGGCGCCCAGTCCTTATACGGCCAGCCAGACCTCAGCCAGTCTCTGGCTCGACTCCGAAGCCCTGTGCAGCCAGCTGCATGCAACCATCCTTCAGCTGCGGAGTGGCGCCTCGCCCAGCCGTGTCGGCCTGCCGCCAGAAATGGAGGGCGAACTCATCCAGAGTGTGTGTATTCGCCTGTTTAAACACTGGAGCAGTGGCGTGGCGCGCACCTACAAGCGATATCCGACACCCGGCCGTCCGGTGCAGACCGTGGCGGGCGTGGGCGCCATTCACCGCATGCTGGAAAAAACCGAGCAGGCAGCCCGACCCGAACCGCTCGAAACAGACCTTCACCAGATCCACATCGTCGCGCCCTCGTTCACTGGCGTTGCCGCGGCCAGCACGGTCCAGTGGATCAGCAGCAACGACAGTGCGGCGGGACTGGCCCTGAACGGCGCACCCGATGCGCCGCTCAATTTGAGGGTGGGTGATGCACTGGCCGTGCGGGTTGGCGACGCAGCAGCATGGTCGCTTGGCGTGATTCGCTGGACCCGCATGTGCGACGCGCGGCAGGTCGAGTTGGGTGTCGAGCGCTTGTCGCCGCAGATCCAGCCGGCATGGGTGCGTCCGCTGCGTGGCGGCAAGCTGGCGGAACCGGCGCTATTCGTTCCGGGTCTGGCCTCACTCAGGCAAAATGCGCGTCTGCTGGTGCCGCATCACCTGTATCAAATCGGGATGGATGCCGAGGTGCGGCATGCGCAACGTCGTTACATGCTGACTTTCGGCAAGCGTTTTGAACACACGCCAAGCTTTGACCTGATTGATTTCACGATTTTTGCAGACCTCCCTACATGACCGAAATTCTAGTGTTGTATTACAGCGCCCACGGCAGCGTGCGCGAGATGGCGCAACTGGTTGCGCGTGGCGTCAACCAGACTGGCGCGGTGGCGCGGCTGCGCAGCGTGCCGCCGGTGGCGCCGCGCACCCAGGTGGCCGAACCGCTGGTGCCGGAGGAGGGCGCGCCGTATGTCGAACTGGCTGATCTGCAACAATGCGCGGGCCTGGCGCTGGGTTCGCCGACCCGCTTTGGTAACATGGCGGCGCCGCTGAAATACTTTCTCGACACCACTGGCGCGTTGTGGGCACAAGGCGCGCTGGTCGGCAAGCCGGCTGCCGTGTTTACTTCCACTGCCAGCCTGCACGGCGGCCAGGAAACCACCCTCACCAGCATGATGACACCGCTGCTGCATCACGGCATGCTGATCCTCGGACTGCCCTACACCCTGGCGGAAGTGAATCACACGGCAAGCGGCGGCACGCCCTACGGCGCCAGCCATTGGGCCGGACCCGGCGACGACAAGCCGCTGACCGACGACGAGCGCAGCCTGTGCATGGCACTGGGCAAGCGTCTGGCCGAAACCGCGCTGAAGCTTGCCGCATGAAAGCCCTGCAAATGATTTCCAGCGTCAGCCTGATCGGGCTGATTTTTCTGTGCCTGGCATGGGAGTTGTGGCTGGCGCCAGTGCGTCCGGGCGGCTCCTGGCTGGTGCTGAAAACCCTGCCTTTGCTGCTGGCGCTGATGGGGATATTGAAAGGCCGCCGCTATACCTATCAATGGTCGCCGATGCTGGTGCTGTTTTATTTCAGCGAAGGTGTGATGCGCGCCTGGAGTGAAACCGGCCTGTCGGCACAGTTGGCGATCGCTGAAATCGTACTGTCGGTGGTGTTTTTCTTTGCTGCGATCTACTACGCAAAACTCAGCGCCCCATCCCGGCAAAGCCCACCGCAGCAGGCCTGAACGCCACAAGGCGTGGACTTTTTCTCAGGCCGCAACAACCTTGATCGTTTGACCCAGGCACTGAACGGTCTGGTTGGCGCGGATTTTCGCCGTTTTGCGGCTTTCGGGCTGGCCGTCGACGGTTGCTTCGCCGTTGGCGATCATGAGCTTGCCCTGGCCGCCGCTATCGGCAATGCCGGTCAGTTTAAGCAGGTCGCAAAGCGCAATATATTCGCCGCTGAGTTTGAATTCCTGGGGGTTCATTCTGGATTCCGAGGGTCTGGCGGGGTGGGGGGCGGATTTTAACGCTATTGCGCAGGGGCTGAATGGTTGACACGCGAGTGGTGTTACAGGCGCAGTCGGGCCTGTTTCGGGTTCCACCCAAACGGGTGAGCGATTATCATTCGTCGCATCTTTCCGTTGCTCTGGCCGATCCATGCGTCCTTCTCATATTGAAACTATCCTCGACCGCGAATTTGAAAGCGCGGCCGACGGCTTCCATACTCCCGTGATGCTGTGGGGCCCGCCCGGAGTCGGCAAGTCTCAGATCGTCGCCAAGATTGCACAACAGCACAGCGTGCCCTTGATCGACATCCGCTTGTCGCAAATGGAACCGACCGATCTGCGCGGAATTCCGTTTCGCAACGGCGACCTGGTCGAGTGGTCGATTCCCTCGGTGCTGCCAGACGCGGAACGTCATGGCCCGGCCGGCATCCTGTTTCTGGATGAAATCACGTCGGCGCCGCCCACCGTGTCCGCCGCAGCCTACCAGCTCATTCTTGACCGCCGCCTCGGCGAATACCAGGTGCCAGATGGCTGGGTGATCTTTGCGGCGGGCAACCGCCAGGGTGACCGTGGCGTCACGTATGCCATGCCGGCGCCGCTGGCCAACCGTTTCACCCACTATGAAGTCGAGGTCAATCTCGATGACTGGATCGACTGGGCGTACAGCGAAGACATCGACCCGCGCGTCATCGCCTTCCTGCGTTTCCGCCCCGATCTGCTGTTCAGTTTTGACCCGGCACACACGCCGATTGCCTTTCCCAGCCCGCGTTCTTGGGAGTACGCGCACCGCGCACTGCAAAAATTCGACCGGACTGCGCTGCTGGCGGATGCCCTGGTTGCCTGCGTCGGACAATCGGCCGGGCTGGAGCTCAAAACCTTTGTCGACAACATGGCGCAGATGCCCGACCTCGACGCCATCATCGCCGGTGAAGCCGCCGAAGTGCCCGACGGCATCGACCTGCAGTACGGCGTGGCGGCAGCACTGGTGCGTAAAGCCCTGCAGGCGGCCGACAATGGCAACGCGCCTGCGGTGTACGGCAATATCCTCAAGTATGCGCAGCGTTTCCAGCAGCGTGAAATGGGCGTGATGCTGGTGTCCGATCTGCACCGCGCGGTGGGGCGGCCGTTGTTTGCAGTGCCGGCGTTCGCCGAGTGGGCCAACAGCATCACCGATCTGGTTCTGTACGAGCATTGAGCCATGGCGGAATACGCTGAAGCCGCGCTGCAACCCATCCTGACCAAGCTGGCTGCGGCCCGCACGCGGCTCATCATGGAGCGGCCGTTTCTGGGTGCGCTGGTGATGCACCTGCCGTTGAAAGTGGGCGATGCAAATATCAAAACCACCGGCACCGATGCCAAGGCTTTTTATTTCAATCCGGCTTTCGTCGATAACCTCAGCCTGGCGCAGACGCAGTTCATTCTGGCGCACGAGGCGCTGCATTGCGCGATGGGGCACACCCACCGCCGCAACCATCGGGTCAAGCGGCGCTGGGACGTGGCCTGCGACCATGCGGTGAACCTGATCCTGATTGAGGAAGGCCTGAAGCCGCCGCTGCACGGCATCCTGGCTGATCAGAATTTCATGACCTTGTCGGCGGAAGAAATCTACCCGCTGATTCCCGAAGACACCCCGGAAGAGTCCTTCGACCAGCACCTGTTCGACAGCGATAACGAGCAAGGCGCCAGTCCCGACGACAACCAGCGGCAGGACGATCCGGAAGCAGGCAACACAGGCGGCCAGGGCAAGGAAGGCCAGAGCGAAGCCGAAGAGCAGCAGGGCAGCGGCAGCCAGGCGTCGCAAAAGCCGAACGAGATGTCGCCGGCTGAGCGCGAAGAGCTGGCCGAACAATGGAAAAACCGCCTGGCGGCCGCAGCCCAGGCTGCGCGCCAGGCGGGCAAGTTGTCGCAGTCGATGTTGCGCTGGGTCGATGGACTGCTGGCGCCGAGCCTGCCCTGGCGGGCGCTGCTGGCACGCTTTTTCGCCATCAACCAGCGCGACGACTATTCGTGGCGCCGGCCTTCGCGCCGCGAGGGTTCGGCGATTTTGCCGCGCCTGTCGAGCGAAGGGCTGGAGGTGATCGCCGCCATCGACACCAGCGGGTCAATCAGCGACGAGGAACTGCGCGAATTCGTCTCCGAACTCGATGCGCTCAAAGGCCAGGTGCGCGCTAAGGTGACACTGCTGGCCTGCGACAACCAGGTCGCCGAAGCCGCGCCGTGGGAATTCGAGGCGTGGGATGCGATGCAGCTTCCGAACGAAATTTCAGGCGGCGGCGGTACCGATTTTCGTCCGGTGTTCGACTGGGTCGAAACCGAAAACCGCAGCCCCAACCTGCTGGTGTATTTCACGGACGCCGAAGGGGACTTCCCCAAAGTGCCACCCAATTACCCGGTGGTCTGGCTGGTCAAGGGCAAGGGCGTGGTGCCTTGGGGCGAGCGGGTGCAACTCAATTGAGCGCAGATAATTTGACGCCAGAAAACGCCGGCGAGGCCCATCCGGTCTACGCCGATCAACTCGTCGCAAACGCGGGCACTACCAGCCAGGCCAGTCGCGTGCGCAGCTTTCTGTTCGAGCAACTCGATATTCGCGGCGCCTGGGTGCAGCTCGGTCCCGCCTGGCGCGACATGATCGCCGGGCGCGATTACCCCGAGCCGGCGCTTGAACTGCTGGGACAGCTGGCGGCAGTGACCACGCTGCTCGGCGCCAATCTCAAGCAGGTGGGGCGGCTCGGTTTTCAATTGCGCGGCGCCGGCGAAGTCTCGCAACTGGTGATGGACTGCGACGAGCAGTTGCGCCTGCGCGGCATGGTCCATACCGCATCGCGCGTAGAGGCCGGCAGCTTGCAGGCTTTGCTCGGCGACGGCGCGCTGACCCTGATGCTCGACACCGAAGGCATGCGCCAGCCTTATCAAAGCCATGTGCCGCTCGAGGGCGACAATCTGGCCGAAGTATTCGAGCATTACCTCGAACGCTCCGAGCAGTTGCCCACCCGCTTGTGGCTGGCGGCCAACCATGAAACCGCAGCCGGGCTGTTTTTGCAGGCCTTGCCGGGCGCTGACAGCCGCGATGCCGACGGCTGGAACCGGCTGCAGATTCTGGCCGGCACGGTGCGGCCGGACGAACTGCTGGGCTTGGGCGCGATCAAGCTGATCGAGCGCCTGTTTCCCGAAGACGACGTGCGGGTGTACGACCCGCGCCAGGTCAGCTACCACTGTCCCTATGATCTGGCCAAGATTCACTTGATGCTGCACAGCCTGGGGCAGGCTGAATGCGAATCCATCCTCGCCGAACAGGGCGAAATCCGGGTGCACGACGACATTTGCAACCATTCCTATGTGCTGGATGCAAAAGATGTAACTGCGCTGTTTAGCCCGGTGGGGAACTAACCCCGCTGGCCATCGCCTGGCAATCAGCCGGGCTCAATTCTGGGACGAATGATGCGAACACGATGGCTGATAGTGGGAATTCTGGTGCTTGCGACTCAAGCGCAGGCTGAAGAGGGTCGTTATGAAGCCTTGCCGCTGGCGGGAGCCGACGGCGGAAAAGGCGGTGGGCGGGCGCTCATCGTGGATACCCGGGAAGGTCATGTGTGGGTCTGGAGTGAAAACGAACTCCTGAACTCGCCGAGTGGCCAACGGCGTTATGGGTCTGGCTTCATCTACCAGGGCAAATTGCGCCCAGGCACGCAGCCCGGCGAAATCATCGAACAGCAGTCTCGTTGAGCCGATAGCGCCCGCACCTTCCCGCGATTCATTTCATCGACCTGGACTTCATGCATGGCACGCCCCGAAAAAATTCGTCTTGGTGATTTGCTGGTTAACGAAGGCCTGATTTCCTCCGCCATTCTGGACACGGCACTGGCCGAGCAAAAAAAATCGGGACGACGCCTGGGGCGGGTGCTGGTCGATTCCATGCTGGTCACAGAAGAGGCGATCGGCAAGGCGTTGGCGCGTCAGTTGAACGTGCCCTTCATTGACCTCAAGCAGTCGCCGGTCGACCCGGCCGCGCTCAAGTTGCTGCCTGAAAGCCCGGCCCGGCGGCTGCGGGTCATACCCCTCAAAGTCATGACAGAGGGTCTGCTGGTGGGGATGTCCGATCCGGGCGACCTGTTCGCCTATGACGAACTGGCGCGGCTGACCAACAAGGACATTCACGTCGCTGTCGTCACCGAAAGCGACCTGCTGACGGCGTATGACCGC
>NCCT01000029.1 GCA_002279795.1 Hydrogenophilales bacterium 12-61-10 | reverse complement strand
CTCATCCTCGACTTCGGTTCCCAATACACCCAACTGATCGCGCGGCGCGTGCGCGAGTCAGGGGCTTACTGCGAGCTGCATCCCAACGATGTAACCGATGCTTTTGTCCGGGACTTCGCACCCTCTGGCATCATTTTGTCCGGTGGGCCGAATTCGGTTTACGAGGACGAAACACCGCGCGCGCCCGAGGCGGTGTTCACGCTCGGCGTACCGGTGCTGGGAATTTGCTACGGCATGCAGACCATGGCGGCGCAGTTGGGCGGCCAGGTTGAGTCTGCCGCCAAGCGCGAATTTGGCTATGCCGAAATTCGCGCGCGCGGCCATACGGCACTGTTGCGCGACATTCAGGACCGCGTCAACGACGCAGGCCACGGCCTGCTCGACGTATGGATGAGCCACGGCGACAAGGTCACCGCGCTGCCGCCCGGCTTCAAACTGATGGCGAGCAACGCGGCGACACCGATTGCCGCCATGGCTGACGAAGACCGCAAGTTTTACGGCGCTCAGTTCCACCCTGAAGTCACTCACACGTTGCAAGGAAAAGCCATCCTGGACCGTTTTGTGCGCGACCTGTGCGGTTGCGCTGGCGACTGGAACATGCCCGATTACGTCGATGAAGCAATCGGCCGTGTGCAAAGCGAAGTGGGCAGCGATGACGTGATTCTGGGCTTGTCGGGCGGCGTGGATTCCTCAGTGGTGGCGGCGCTGTTGCATCGCGCCATCGGCCAGCAGCTCACCTGCGTCTTTGTCGATAACGGTTTGCTGCGTTTGAACGAGGCCGAACAGGTGATGGCGACCTTTGCGCAAAACCTCGGCGTCAAGGTGATTCACGTCGATGCCCGCGATCGTTTCATGACCGCACTGGCCGGTGTGTCCGATCCCGAACAGAAGCGCAAGATCATCGGCCGTGAATTTGTCCACGTGTTTCAAGAAGAAGCCGAAAAGCTGCCCAAGGCAAAATGGCTGGCGCAGGGAACCATCTATCCCGACGTAATCGAATCAGCCAGCGCCAAAACCAAAAAAGCACACACCATCAAGAGCCATCACAATGTCGGCGGCTTGCCCGACACCCTGCATCTGAAGCTGCTGGAGCCGCTGCGCGAGCTGTTCAAGGACGAGGTGCGCGAACTTGGCGTCGCGTTGGGCTTGCCGCACGACATGGTGTACCGCCATCCCTTCCCCGGCCCCGGCCTCGGTGTGCGCATCCTTGGCGAAGTCAAAGCCGAGTTCGCCGAATTGTTGCGCCGAGCCGATGCAATTTTCATCGAAGAACTGCGCGCGGCCGGCTGGTACGAAAAAACCTCGCAAGCGTTTGCGGTCTTCCTGCCGGTCAAGTCCGTCGGCGTCATGGGCGATGGTCGAACCTACGATTACGTCGTCGCGCTGCGCGCCGTCGTTACCAGCGATTTCATGACAGCCCACTGGGCCGAGTTGCCGTATACCCTGCTCGGCAAGGTCTCCAACCGGATCATTAATGAAGTCCGCGGCATCAACCGGGTGGTGTACGACATTTCGGGCAAGCCGCCCGCGACCATCGAGTGGGAATAAGCCCGCGTTTTTCTTTGTTGTCCGACTAAGTCTTGGCTCGGTTACCGGATGCAGGAGCGGTTACGGCCTTCCTGCTTGGCGGCATACAGCGCGAGATCTGCGCTATTGACCAGGGCATCAATATCTGACGTGTTGCTTTGCTTGGCGGAGATGCCAAAGCTGGCGGTCACGCTGATGATTTTTTCTTCGCGTCCCAGCGTGATCTTGTTGGCTTCGAGCGTCATGCGTAGCCGTTCGGCCACCTGCGTGGCGGCCTTGAGATCGGTGTTGGGACAAATGACCAGGAACTCTTCGCCTCCGATGCGGCTGACGCTGTCACCCAGCCGGGCTGATTTGCGCAGGGTCTCGGCGGTTTCACGCAACACGATATCGCCTACCGCATGGCCGTAGGTGTCATTGATCAGCTTGAAGTGATCGATGTCGAGAACGATCAGGGAAAGAGGCGTGCCGGAGCGCGTAGAGCTGCTCCAGATTTGCTGCAGCTGATCCATCGCCGAACGCCGATTGGACAGTCCGGTTAGCGAGTCCGTCAGCGCAGCCGTGGCCAGGCGGCGGTTGGCGACGGCGAGCTCGGCGGCAATCTGGCGCAGTTGGGCGCGATCTTTTTCCCAGTTGTTTTGCAATTGCAGCAGGCGTTGCGCGGCGAATAACCGGACGCGCAGCCCTTGCGCGGTGATCGAGCTGGAGATATAGCCGTCGACACTGGATTCTTCGGTCTGCATCAGATGACGCTCTCCGATGTCATCTCCCATCAGCAGGATATGCATGCGGCGGCCTTCTTCGGTTGCGCGCAAGGCGTGACATAACTCGGCGCCGTCGATTCCTGGCAGGGTGTCGCGGGTGATGATGACATGCGGCAAAACGTCCATCGCCAGCGCCAGGGCCGTCTTGCCGTCTTCTGCCGGATAAACGATATGTGCGCTGTCTTCGACCAGCAGGGCGATCGTTTCGCGGCGGCTCGAGATATTGCCATCCGCCACGATGATCCTTAGAGGCAGCTGTTCGTCAGGCGTGATGCTTTGTCCCTGCCTGATTTCTTCGAAAGGGGGCAGGGCTGCGGTTGGAATTTTCAGTATTTCTCCCCATTCGCGCCAGCTTGCAACTACCTTGTCGATAAAGCCGCCTGCCGTTTCTGGAGTGAGATCAAGCGTCCCGGCCTGGTCGATCCATTCGCGAGCCAGATGTGGACGGGCATCGGCGTCAGCCAGTCCAAAGTCTGCCAGCCGGTGTGCCAACTGCAAGATGAGCATCAGGCTGCTGGAGCGGGAATCCGGCGTGAAATTAGCGTTTTGCGGTGTTTCGTAAAAGGCAAGGGGATCGGTAAATACCTTGGGCAATCCCCAGTCGCCCATCATCACGATGCCCAGTTCGGTGTGATCGGTTTCCAGTTTGGCCCGTTCCAGCGCGAGGAGCGACTGCGTCCTGTCGGACTGGTAATCGGCCAGTACGTTGCTGAACTCAACCGGGTAAGCGGTAGCCAGCGCCAACTGCCCAACCTGTGCCAGCAGGCCGCAGATGAACAATTCGTCAGGTGAGGCCGAGCGAACCCGGCTGCCAAGGGCTTGCATGGCCAGTCCCATCAACAGGGAGTGCGACCAGTAAGATTGGTAATCGAAGCCTGCGCAGGTGCCCGAACGATATTGATCGATCAGGGAAAACCCCAGGGCAAGCTGGCGTACCGAGGTCATGCCCTGGCGTACAACCGCCTCCTGCACCGATACGACCGGCCGTGCGATATGCGATTGAGCATTGGCCAGCTTGATCAGCCGACCGGACAAAGCGGGGTCGGTTTGCACCACGCGCGCGACCTCGCCCAGCGTTGCGTTTTCGCGCCGGGAGATTTCGAGAACCGCCAGCGCTACGCCTTTGGGCGTAGGCAGCTGGGCGCTCAGGTTCAGTTGTTCAAGTGGATTCATCAATCAATCTGCGTGAGGCGATAAGGGACTCGGTCGAGTCTAGTCAAGGATATCGACAGATTTCTTACTTACTGAAGCTGAATTTTCCAACGGAGTGCTCAGCCGGACCTGTGTGCTGCAAAGGCCTGTTCAGCGATGGCTGCCTTGCTGGTCAAGGCAGCGCAAATAGGCAGCTGAATCGAACGCGGTCTGGTGGCGCTGTACTTGCCAGATCATTTCCGCCAGACATTCCATGACAGCATGCTGCGCCGACATCGCGTCGCCATGCCGGGTCAGCAGGCGCTGATAGTGCGCGCGAATGCCGGGGGGCTGGTCGACTGACAGCTGTTCGCTGATCGCCAGATGCATGGATAAATGCAGGAACGGATTGGTTTCACCCGACTCAGGCGGGTAATCGCGTTCCTGGTAACGCTCCGGCTGGTCGAGCAGGGCGTGGTATTCGGGATGGCTCAGGATCGCATCGAGCGCGGGTTGCTCGGCGCCTGCCAGTGCTTGTCCGGCGCGGTACTTGGCCCACACGGTGAAAAAAAACTGGCGAACCTGGTCGCGACTGGGATTGAACATGGCGCGGATCAAGCCTGAACCAGCTTGTCCTTGTATTCACAGAGGTCGGCAATGATGCATTCGCTGCATTTCGTTTTTCTTGCCTGGCATACGTAGCGCCCATGCAGGATCAGCCAGTGGTGCGCGTCGATGCGGAATTCCTGCGGGATGGTCTTGAGCAGTTTTTTTTCCACTTCCAGCACCGTTTTCCCTTTTGCCAGGCCGATGCGATTGGAGACCCGGAAAATGTGCGTGTCGACCGCCATCGTCGGCTGGCCAAAAGCCGTGTTCAAAATCACATTCGCAGTCTTGCGTCCGACGCCGGGCAGCGCCTCCAGCGCGGCACGGTCAGCCGGCACGGTGCTGTGGTGCTGGTCGATCAGCATCCGGCAGGTGGCGATCAGGTGGCGGGCCTTGCTTCTGTATAGCCCGATCGTCTTGATGCTATCGGCGAGTCCGGCTTCGCCCAGGGCGTATATTGCTTCTGGCGTGTTGGCCCGCGGAAACAGTCGCCTTGTCGCCAGGTTCACGCCCTTGTCGGTCGATTGCGCCGACAGCACCACCGCCACCAGCAACTCGAACGGCGTGGCGTATTCGAGTTCGGTCGTCGGATGCGGGTTGGCTGCGCGCAGGCGACTGAAAATTTGGTGGCGCTTGGCTGGATTCATCTGGCCGGGATCAGGCTGCGGCGGGGATCGCCGCGCGCGCTCGTTGCGTGCTGCGCGCGTTGTAGCGGTTGTTTGCGGCAATCAGCAGCCCGAGTGCGATGAATGCGCCAGGCGGCAGCACCGCCAGCAGGAACCCGTGATAGTTCGGCAGCACATGCAGCACGAGGGACTTGGCCGACGCGCCAAACACCAGGTCGATACCGGAAAGCAGGGTGCCCTGGCCGATGATTTCGCGGATTCCTCCCAGCACCACCAGCACCAGCGTCAACCCCAGACCCATCGCCAGCGCATCGACCACGCTGTGCAGGGGATGGTTTTTGGACGCGAATGCGTCGGCACGCGCCAGCACGATGCAGTTGGTGGTGATGAGCGGAATGAAAATCCCCAGCACCAGATAGAGCGGATGTACAAAGGCATTCATCGCCAGGTCGATCACCGTGACCAGCGCGGCGATGATGAGGACGAACACGGGGATGCGGATTTCACTCGGCACGAAATGGCGCACCGAAGACACCGCGCCGCTGGAGGCAGCCATCACCAGCATCGTCGCGATGCCCAGCGATGCGGCATTGATCACGTTGTTGCTGATTGCCAGCAAGGGACACAGTCCCAGCAGTTGCACCAGGCCGGCATTTTGTTTGACGAGGCCGTTGTGGAACAGGCTACGAAATTCGGTCATGGACATCATGCTTGGGGCTCCTTGGCGCGTGTCGCGTTGAATTCGGCGCGGTGCTTGGCAAAATATTCGAGTGCGCCTTTGACCGCGCGAACGACGGCGCGCGGCGTGATGGTGGCACCAGCGCGGGCGTCGAATGTGCCGCCGTCCTTGACGACTTTCCAGTGCTTGGCGACCGGATTGCCGAGCGATTTGCCGGCGAACTGATCGATCCATGCGCTTTTGGCGTGCTCGATGTAGTCGCCGAGTCCGGGGGTTTCGCGGTGGGAGGTGACACGCACACCCGTCACGCGGCCTTGCGCATCGATGCCGATCAGCAGCGCGATATTGCCGCTGTAGCCATCGGGCGCAATGGCTTCCAGCACCACGCCGCTGAACTGGCCGTTGCGCTGCGCCAGCCACAGCGACGAGTCGAGCCGGGTGCCTAAAAGTTCGTCAGGCGGCAGGCGCTTGCGGCTGTTCAGCAGGTCGTTGTCATGCAGCGAGGCAGGCAGAACCTGTCCCAGCAGGGCCAATTTTGCGGCTTGCTGGCCACGCGTGATGGTGGGTTCGGTGGCCTGGTAGGTGAACGCCAGGATAGCGGTGCCGACCAACGCAAACACCAGCAGGATGATGCCGGCGCGCAGCGCGTTGCGGCTGGCAGCGCTGGCTTTCATGCGCGCGGCTCCTTGTGGGCGCCACCATAGATCCGGGGCTGGGTGTATTGGTCGATCAACGGCACGCACACGTTCATCAGCAGGATGGCGAAGGCCACGCCGTCCGGAAAACCGCCCCAGGTGCGGATGACCATGGTGAGAAAGCCTGCGCCCAGCCCGAACACCAGCTTGCCGCGTGGCGTGGTCGCACCCGACACCGGGTCGGTAGCGATGAAAAAGGCGCACAGCATGACTGAGGGCGTAAACAGGTGGAACCAGGGTGCGCCGAAGCGGCCGGCATCGAAGAAGTGCAGGAAGCCGGCGGTCAGCCAGATGCCGGCCAGAAACGCCAGCGGCACCTGCCAGCTGATGATGCGCAAGGCCCACAACAGCAAGCCGCCGAGCAGGAACGCCGCCGCCAGCCACTCGAACCCGACGCCGCCGTAATGACCAAAAATAGACTGCGCCATCACTTCGTCAACCGTCATCTGCTGGTGCAGGCCGGTTCGCAACACATCGAGCGGCGTCGCCATGGTGATGGCGTCGAGCGTGGCCTTGGGCAAGTCGCTGCCAAAAATGACTGCAGCACTTTGGGCCAGGGTGAGGTGCACCGCACTGGAATCAAGCGAGGTCAGTTCGAGCGGTCCCACCCATTGCGTCATTTGTACCGGAAACGACACGATCAGGACGGCGTAGCCGATCATCGCCGGATTGAAAATGTTCTGTCCCAGCCCGCCATACAGATGCTTGGCCACCACGATGGCGAACAGCGTACCGGTGATGATCAGCCACCACGGCGCCAGTGAGGGCAGCGACAGCGCCAGCAGCCAGGCGGTGACGATGGCCGATAAATCGGTGAGGAAGGGCTTGGCCGGGTAGCCGCGCGCTTTCAGCATCGCCGCCTCGGCTGCCAGCGCGGTCACCGTGGCGAGGGTGAGCGTGACAAGGATACCTGGCCCGAACAGCCAGACGTAGGCCGCAATGCCGGGTAGCAGGGCAATCAGCACCCACGCCATGATCTGGGTGACGCTGCTGCGGTCGAGTATGAACGGGGAGGGCATCAGGTCTTCTCTTCGGATTCCAGCGGCTGCCGCGCCAGTTCAAGGATTTTGGCCCGACGCGCTTCGATTTCGGCGATTTCGTGCTGGGTGTCGGGCGACAGGTTGTCGGTATTTTGCGGGGCCGCTTCAGCTTTTTTGGCTTGTGCCCGCGCCAATGCGGCAGCGATCAGGGCTTTCTTGGCATCGGCCTCGGTGGGGGCGGAGGCGCCGGAAGCGGCAGGCGCGGCGGTCAGCTCGGCACGCTTGGCCTGAGCCTTGGCAGCGAGCTTTTCGGCCTTTTCGGCTTTCTCGCGTTCCTGGCGAAACTGGCGGAACCCGTGGCGCTCGCGTGCGAGGTCGGCCGCCTGCTTGTCTTTTTCGTGTGCCCAGATTTCACTTTTGGCGTAACGATAAAAGTCGACCAGCGGAATATGGCTGGGGCAGACATAACTGCAGCAGCCGCATTCGATGCAGTCGAACAGGTGGTATTCCTGCGCACGGCCAAAGTCGCCCGCCTTGGCAAAGCGGAACAGTTCCTGCGGTTGCAGTTCGGCCGGGCAGGCATCCGCGCAGCGGGTGCAGCGGATGCAGGGCAGGGCGCGCGGCAAGGGCGGAAACAGCGCGTCGGACTTGACCAGAATGCAGTTGGTGGCCTTGACCACCGGCGCCTCCAGATCAGGCATCGGCATGCCCATCATCGGCCCGCCCATCAGGACGCCGGTCATGCCTTCGCGATCGCCCGCCAGCGAGATCAGCAGGTGCATCGGGGTGCCGATCAGTACCTCGAAATTTTGCGGACGCAACACGTGGCCAGTGACCGTGACCAGCCGCGAGATCAGCGGTTCGCCGTGGTGCACCGCGCGCGCCAGGGCATGGGCGGTACCGACGTTGAACACCTGAATGCCGATGTCGGTGGACAGCTTGCCGGAAGGCACCTGCTTGCCGGTGAGCGTCTCGATCATCTGCTTGGCGCCGCCGCCGGGGTAGCACGACGGCACCGCAATCACCTCGACTGCAAAATCCAGCTTCGCAGCCGCAGCCCGCATGGAGTCCAGCGCTTCGGGCTTGTTGTCTTCGATGCCGATCAGGATTTCGCTGCTGCCCAGCAGGTGACGCATGATCGTCGTGCCCTGCAGGATTTCATCGGCATGGGTACGCATCAGCATGTCGTCGCAGGTAATCCACGGCTCGCATTCGCCGCCATTGATGATCAGGGTGGGACACGTTTGCGCAGTGCCCGGGTCGAGCTTCACCGCGCTGGGGAACACCGCACCGCCCAGTCCGGCCAGCCCCATGTCGCGCAGCCGCAGGCGCAGGTCGGCTGCCGTCATCGTCTGGTAATCGAGTGGCGCGTGGGGAGTCCATTCGTCGCGGCCATCGGTTTCGATCGTGATGCACAAGTCGGGCAGCCCGGAAATGTGCGGCACCGGCTGCTCGTCGATGGCGATAACGACGCCCGAGCTGGAGGCATGCACCGCTGTCGAGATGGCGCCGCTGGCCGCCGCGATCATCTGGCCTTTCAGCACCCGCTCGCCGACGCTGACCACCGGCTTCGCCGGGTTGCCGATATGCTGGCGCAACGGGATGACCAGAATTTTGGGCAGCGGTGCAGGGTGAATCGGGCGCGTGTTGGATGCTTCCTTGTGTCCCGGCGGGTGTATGCCGCCCTTGAATGTGAACAGTTCGCGGCTCATGCGACGCGCTTCAACTCAATGACCGGATGCTTCCATTTCCAGTGCGGCAAATCCTCGGCAATCGGCACCATCGTGATGCAGTCGACCGGGCACGGCGGCAAGCAGAGTTCGCAGCCGGTGCATTCCGCCGCGATGATGGTGTGCATCTGCTTGGCCGCGCCGGAGATCGCATCCACCGGGCACGCCTGGATGCACAGCGTGCAGCCTATGCAGGTTTGCTCGTCGATGAAGGCGACCGATTTGGGCTTGGGCGTGCCGTGCGATTCGTCCAGCGACTTGGGCTCGACGCCCAGCAGGTCGGCCAATTTTTTTACGCCTTCCTCGCCGCCCGGTGGGCACTGATTGATGTCGGCCTCGCCCTTGGCGATGGCTTCGGCATAGGGTCGGCAACCGGGAAAGCCGCACTGGCCGCATTGCGTCTGCGGCAGGATCGCGTCGATTTTTTCTGCCAGCGGATTGCCTTCGACCTTGAAACGGATCGCCGACCAGCCCAGCGCCAGACCGATCACGACGCCGATGCCGACAATCACCAGAATGGCAGTGAGCATTACTTGACCAGCCCGGAAAAGCCCATGAACGCCAGCGACATCAGCCCGGCAGTAATCATGGCAATGCTGGTGCCCTTGAATGGCGTGGGCACATCGCAGGTTTCAATCCGCTCGCGAATGCCGGCAAACAGGATCAGCACCAGCGTGAAGCCGATGGCTCCGCCTGCGCCGAAAAACAGCGACTCGACAAAACCGTGCTGTTCCTGCGCGTTGAGCAGCGGAATGCCCAGCACCGCGCAGTTGGTGGTGATCAGCGGCAGATAGATCCCCAGCACCTGATACAGGACCGGGCTGGATTTGTGGATGAACATTTCGGTGAATTGCACGATTCCGGCTATCACCACAATGAACGACAGCGTGCGCAGGTAGATCAGGTCGGGACCGAGCAGATATTCGCTGACCAGATAGCTTGCGCCCGAAGCCAGCGTCAGCACGAAAGTCGTCGCCAGCCCCATGCCGATGGCGGTTTCCAGTTTTTTTGACACGCCCATGAACGGACACAGCCCCAGGATCTTGGCCATGACGATGTTGTTCACGAACACCGTGGAAATGAGGATGAGGAGGTAGGTTTCCAAAGCAGGCGGTCCCGGGGAATGGCGCATTATCCGCTGATGTGGCAGTGGGGTTCAACCCTGCGTACGCAGGGTGTTTGCCCCTGACGGCATTGCCAGACAGGCAGGTGGCGCGCAGATCAACGGTCCGGATCAAATCTCGATCTGCGTACCCAGCTCGACTACCCGATTGACTGGCAGATTGAAAAACCGCATGGCAGATTCGGCATTTTGCGCCATGGCCGCAAACAGGTTCTCGCGCCACAGCGTCATGCCCGCGATTTTGGTCGGAATCAGGGTTTCGCGCGACAGGAAGAAGCTGGTTTCCATCATCTCGAAATGCATACCCAGCGCATCGCATAGCTTAAGCGCCTTGGGAATATCGGGCTCCTCGCGAAAGCCGAAGCGGATTTCCAGGCGGTAAAAGCCGCTTCTCAATTCGGTCAGGCGGATACGCTCGGCGTTACGGATGGTCGGCACCTCTTCGGTGATGGCGCGCAGAATCACCACGCGTTCGTGCAACACCTTGTTGTGCGACAGGTTGTGCAACATCGCATGGGGCACGCCCTTGCCCGTGGCGTGCAGGAAAATGGCAGTGCCCGATACGCGCTGGTGGTCAAAGGCTGTAATGCCGTCGATAAAACTGTCGAGATCGATGTCGTCGTTTTTCATCCGCTGAAACAGCAGCTCGCGGCCGCGTTTCCAGGTAGTCAGCAGGGTAAACACCAGCAGGCCCACCACCAGCGGAAACCAGCCGCCATGCACGATCTTGGGTACGTTGGCGCCAAAGAAAGCGAGGTCGATGACAAGAAAAAACGTGGCGCCGGCGATCACTGCGGGCAACGACCACTTCCACAGCGCCCACGCCACGGTAAACGCCAGAATCGTGTCAATCGCCATCGTACCGGTCACCGCAATACCATAGGCCGATGCCAGATTGCTGGAAGACTGAAAGCCGAGGATCAGGATCGCAACCCCCACCAGCAAGGTCCAGTTGATGAAAGGAATATAAATTTGTCCAATCGCCTGATCCGAGGTGTGGCGCACCTGCATCCGCGGCAGATAGCCCAGCAGATTGGCCTGACGGGTGACCGAAAACGCACCCGAAATAACCGCTTGCGAGGCAATGACCGTGGCCAGCGTGGCCAGCGCGATCAGCGGATACAAGGCCCACTCGGGCGCCAGCATGTAGAACGGGTTTTTGGCTGCCGAAGCGTCGCGCAACAGCAGGGCGCCCTGGCCCAGATAATTAAGCACCAGTGCAGGAAAAACAAAGCCCAGCCACGCATAGCGGATCGGGCGTTTGCCGAAGTGGCCCATGTCGGCATACAGCGCCTCGCCGCCGGTGACGGCCAGCACCACCGCGCCCAAAATCACTAGGCCGGTGATGCCATGCGTCTGAAAATAAGCAGCGCCGTACAGCGGGTTGAATGCAACCAGCACCGCAGGGGTTTCGATAATGCTCACGATCCCTAGCAAGCCCAGCACGCCAAACCACAGAACCATGACCGGGCCAAACAGTTTGCCGACAGACGCCGTGCCCTGGCTCTGGATCACGAACAGCACCACCAGCACGCTCAATGCAATCGGGATGATGAAGCGATGCAGGGCGGGTGCGGCCACTTCCAGACCTTCTACCGCCGACAGCACCGAAATGGCCGGCGTGATCATGCTGTCGCCATAAAACAACGCAGCGCCGAACAGACCCAGCGTGAGCAAGGCCCATTTGCGCCGCGAATTCGCATGGAACACCCGTTGCGTCAGCGCGATCAGCGCCATGATGCCGCCCTCGCCCTTGTTGTCGGCGCGCATGATGAAAATCACATATTTAAGTGACACCACCAGGATCAAGGCCCACAACATGAGCGATAGCACCCCAAGGATATTGTCCGGACTGATGTCTGCGCCGTGCGGGCCATTGAAGGCTTCCTTCAGCGCATACAGCGGGCTGGTGCCGATGTCGCCAAACACCACGCCGATCGCGCCCAGCGCAAGGGTGTGCAGTTTTGCGTTATGGGCTTGGTCGTTGTGAGGCAGAGAGGCGCTCATCGGTTTTTGTCGTTGCGGCAGAATGCCCTGGATAGGCGATGAGGCATTCTAGACAGAATGCCCCAGAGAGGTGAGCACTTGTTTTCCGGGCGATTCGAGCCGCCCGGAAAATACGCCTTTTCAGTCAGGGAAGTTTCAATACGTGCCCGGCCGTGAGGCCGGACGATGCGTTCGTCGCCCGTCAATCAGGCGGTGCAGGCGATAGAGTTCGTCGAGTTTGCTCAAGTGCTATTCGGTTGCTGGCAGGGGGAGTGCTTTTTTTCAGCTGCTTGTGTTGCCACTGGCCCAGAACTCATAGCCTTTGTTGAGGAACTCATCCCACGGCAGGTAATGCGAGCCGTCGCATGAGAACGTAAGGCCGACGACGCCGTTGAAGATGTTGAGGGTGCCGCTGCGCAGGTAAAACATGTCGTCCATGAAACGCAGTTCGCGCAGGCCGTCGAGCACGGCGCGAATCTGGTCGCGCGGGATGAGCGCGTCGTCGGGGTAGCTGCGCTTGGGGTAGGCGAGGCAGGTATTGGGGTCCATTAGGGCATCGATGTCGAGCAGGCGGTAGCGATAGGGGTCGTCGAACAGCCAGATGACTGCGCGGCTGCTGGAAAAATGCAGGATGACGTGAAACACGCCGTGGCCCGCCATCAGTTCTTCGAGCACGCCCAGCACGGTGTCGATGTTGATGTCCATCTGGCTGTCGCTGCGGGTCTGGTGGAACACCGTGCCGCGGATGGCGGGGTCGCCCTTGATCTGTCGCCAGTGCGTGGGTTCGTCGTAGAGCTTGCCGGTGAGCGGCAGGTTGCGCAGGTCGAAGTCGGCACCGATGAATCCGAGCACGCGGCTATTGGCGTCACGTACGATCTGGATGGCGGTGAGCGAGGGGCGCTTGGCGCGCAGGCTGATGTAGGCCTGCGACAGCAGAAAGCCTTCGCTGGGCACGCGCTCGTTCATGTAGGGACGGTCGGCGCGATTGCGTCCGATGTCGTTTGCAATCGGGCCGTCGCGGCTGATGGTGTCGCTGATCTGGATGGCGTGGGTGTCCAGGGCGTACATGTATTTGCAGATGGCCTGTTGAGCCAGGGTTTCGCCAAGGATCGCGTTCAGCGCAAGACGGTTGTTCCAGACCTGGCTGCAAGCCTGGGCTGCGTGCGCCAAGGGTTCGCGCAGCAAGGTTTTGAGGATTTCGCGCTGACGGGAGATGCTGTCTGCAAGGGTGCCGGATGCGGGGGACATGAGGGTCGAAGAGGGGGTGTTTTCAGGCGTTTTGATGTGGGGGGCTGGGGGAAGTGCCAGCGGGTTAGACGTTAGCCTGCTTTGGTTGCAAGGGCAAGTCGCAAGCCGGGCGCTTCGCGCGCGTGGCAGACACCAGCCAGTCTGCCGTTTGCCGGCACGCTCAGGTCGAATAAAAAGCCCGGCTTTCGCCGGGCGGTTTGAGGATGACGACCCAGGATGGGCGTCGTGAGGCTTACGGGCAGACCAATGTTGTTGCAGCGTCCAGGCCGATGGTGCCGCACAGCGGCTGCATGACCGGGAAGCCCAGCGTGCTGGTGAAGTCGGGCAGCGAGATCGGGCCGGTGCCGTCGTTATTGACCAAACCAATGCGGTTGAGTGGCAGGTTGTCCGCGTTCACCGGGCCGAGGTGCGCCAGATACTTTTCGATGATGGTGGTCAGGTCGATGGGCGTGCCCGCGATTTTGGGCTTGCCGTTTTCCATCATGACATTGCCGCTGGCGTCGCGCAGGTAGATCGGGTTGCCCTGGGCATCCAGCGCGGCTTCTCCGTTGGCGTCCATGTTCACCGGCAACAGATAGGCTGCCTCGGGATCGCCGATCACGCTGGACGTGCCGATCGGCGCGCAGTTGTTGCAGTTGTTGATGGTGTCGGGGCTCTGACTATAGAAGTAGCCTGCCACCGTGAATGCCGGGAACTGAAACGGACGTGCCGCGGCGTTCGCAAGATTCGGCTGGTTCGGCAGGCCCTGCAGGAATTGCCAGCCATCCGGATTCAGCAGATACACGTTTTTCGCCGTCGAGCCCTGGCTGACATAGGTGTTCGCCCAGCCGGGGGTCCAGGCGCCGTTCGTGCTGTTGGTCAGCGTCGTGGCAAAGCGCGTTTGCAGATCGTTCACGTCACAGGCTGCGGCTGCCTGTTCCATGGGCGGCAGGTACTTGCACACGGTCTTGACGGTCAACGAACGCGCACGTGAGGTGTTGGTCAGTGGCGCCGCCGAGAGGGTGTTGTCTGCGTTGTAGACGACGTCCGGCACGAAGTAGGGCGCAAAGTCGAAATGAAAGCCCTCGCCGCTGTAGGCGAACAACCAGCCGCCGCCCCAGCCTTGCGGACTGCCTGCCAGCCCTTTTACCGGCAAGCCGGCGCCGGGAGGGGTGCCATACAGCGCATTGCCGGGGGTGCCATAGCCGTTGTTGTAGCGTGGCTGGACGATGACCGGGGTGTTGGGGTCGCTGCTGAATACCGCGAGCGACGAGTTGTCGATCTGGTTGCGCAGCTGGTTTGCGGTCACGCGCGATGCCTTGGCCACGCGCGGGCCGATGGGCACGAAATGGAACAGGTCGTTGCGCGTGATCGGCCCGGGCGCGACGTGCGTGCCATAGCGGAAACCGCGCAAGGTCGCCAGGTCGGCCTGTGCCCACCAGCGGATCGCATCGGTGATGAAGTCATGCGAGCTGCCTTCAACGGCTGCGGCCATTTCTTCATGCGCGTAATTGCTGCGATGCAGGGCAACGTCGGTTTGGCCGACGACCTCGCTCAACGGGCCATTCAGGTAGGTGCCGGAGAACGGGTTGACGTGGGTGTTGGGGGTGAAGCCGGCGTTGAACGGATAGCTGACCCTGGCCACCTGCCGGGCTACTTTCTTGTCCTCCTTGAGTCGATCGTCGATGCGATGCGCCGTGTGCTTCATGCCGGTAACCTGGCCGTGGTGCACCGAGAGCGTCACCTCGCCGACCAGGGTGCCGTCCTGTCCGGACTCGATAATCCAGGTTTCCTTGCCGCTGCCGTCGGTGACCTTGATCGGCTCCAGCACTTCTTCATGCATGTCCGAATTGAGCACTACATCGACGTGCTGGTTCTCGCCCAGGCTTCTGATCAGCTGGATGTTGCGTGCTATCTCGATTTCGGACATCAGCACGACCACCTGCGCGCCGTGAACCGTGCGCAGTTCTTCGGCGAATTTCGGCACTTCGCGCGAGCAGTCGGTGAACTCCAGGCCCACCGTCACCCATTCGCCGACCACTTGCGGGCCGCGGCTGGTGGTGCAGCCGATGATGCCAACCTTCACGCCGTTGATTTTTTTGAGCGTATACGGAGGCAGGATGCGCTGGCCGTGGTCCCGGTACCAGCTGGCGTAGGCGTCGTATTCAGCAGCAGACACGTTGGAATCCTGTGCTGAGCCGATGGCGGTCGGGCGGGGCGGTGCGAGCGGATCGGTGCTGGTGCGGTACACGTTCGAGACGAGGCCACCCCAGCGCCTGGCTTTGGGGTGGGCCGGGTCAGTCTTGTCGACGAACAGTTCATCGAAGCGGGCGGGACCGTAGACGAAATCCCAGTTGCCAGGCGCATAGGCATCGATACCCAGCATGTCGACGACGTCGACCAGCGCGTGGCCGCGTGTGTAGAGCGCTTCGCCCGAGCCCTGAATGGTGTCGCCGGTGTGCATCACCAGCGTTTTGCCGGCGCCGCCCTTGCCAGCCCGAATTTGCTTGATTTTGGTCGCCACGCGCGCAAGGCCGCCGACCATCTGGCCGGGGTAGTCCACCGTGCTGCGCAAATTGGGACGCGGCGTCAAATGGCCGTGGAAGTCGCCGGTATGGATCAGCGTAATCACGCTGGTTCTGGCGTGGGTCTCGTCGTCCCCGGGTTTCGCGAATGCTGAAGCACTCATCAGGCTTGTCGAGGCAAGCCCCATCACTGCAAGCAGTGTCGTCAGGCGCGTGCTGTGGGCAATTGATTGCCTGGACAGCCGTTTTTTTGCATTGTTATTTTCCATTTGTCATCCCTCCGTTACGGTTGTCGAACCCCCGGACGGGATTCGTATCTGCAAGGACGAGCGATAAATGCGGTTTATTCCGTCAATGAACGCGACTGGTATGAATTAACCATCAAGCAAGCATGGGCTTGAAAGTGCTTATCCGTTGCCTGCGGTTCAGCCAGCGTAAAAAAACTACGCGTGTTCTGCCCCACGCAGCGAGATGACCGGCCAGTTTTTTGCCAGTGCATGCGCGTGCAGCACGGCGTCGGGATCGACGGCGACGGGATGCAGCACTTTTTCCAGCAAGGGCAAGTCGTTGTGCGAATCGCTGTAGAACCAGCTGTTGGCCATCTGCTCGAGGGGGCAGCTGTGCGCTTGCAGAAAGCGTTCGAGCCGGGTGACCTTGCCTTCCCGGAAGCAGGGAATGCCTGCGACCTCGCCGGTGAAGCGGCCGTCGATTTCCTCGGGCTCGGTGGCGATCAGATGGGGGATGCCGAATTCCCGGGCGATGGGTGCGGTGACGAAACGGTTGGTCGCGGTAATGATCGCGACCAGGTCGGCGTCATCGAGGCGTTTGTTGACCAGGTCGCGTGCGGCCTGGGTGATCATGGGCTTGATGCGCGTCTCCATGTATTCGACAAGCCAGGCGTCGAGTTGCGCGCGCGGATGGGTGGCGAGCGGATGCAGGGCAAACGCCAGAAAAGCGTAAATGTCGAGCCGGCCGGCCTTGTAATCCTCGTAGAACGCCTTGTTGCTGGCTTCGTAATGGGGGCCGTCAACCGCGCCCTTGGCGATGAGGAATTGGCCCCATTCATAGTCGGAGTCACCCGCCAGCAGCGTGTTGTCGAGATCGAAGAGGACAAGGTTCATTTTGAGTGGCGTAATCGGGATGGAAGTAAGGTCTGGGGCGCGGCGTATTGTGCATGGCAGCGGGCGACCGCTGATTTTATGATGCGTCGCGGCCTGTGCGGATTGTAGAGCATGGGTTGACGCAAGCAGCGGGCCAGGGACGAGGTCGTCAGGGGGACGGGCCTGCTGTTCCGGGCCGCAGGCTGGATAGGCTCGCCCAGTGAGTTGGATTAGAATGCGGGGCTAGGTTTTACTCCGCCGAATGAACGGCGTGACACTGAAAATAGCGGCGGAACACGATGGCAGGAATAAATATGCTCAAAGGCAGTCTGGTTGCGATTGTCACCCCCATGTCGGACGACGGCGCGCTCGATCTCGATGCGCTCAGGCGTCTGATCGACTGGCACATTGGCGAAGGAACCGACGGCATCGTGATTGTCGGCACCACCGGCGAATCGCCTACGGTTACGTTTGACGAGCACTGCCAGTTGATCCGCACGGCGGTTGAACAGGTCGCCGGGCGGGTGCCGGTGATTGCCGGAACCGGCGCGAATTCGACTGCCGAGGCGATCGAGTTGACTGAATGCGCCAAGCGCGCGGGTGCCCAGGCCGGATTGTCCGTGGTGCCTTACTACAACCGACCGACGCAGGAAGGCCTGTATCGGCATTACCGCAAAATTGCAGAAGCGGTCGATTTGCCCTTGATCCTCTACAACGTTCCCGGGCGCACCGTGGCTGACTTGTCGAATGAAACGGCGCTGCGGCTGGCGGACGTGCCCGGCATCATCGGTTTGAAGGATGCGACCGGCAGCATGGAACGTGCAGGCGATTTCCTGCGGCAGGCGCCCGCTGACTTTGCCTATTACAGTGGCGACGATGCGTCGGCGATGCCGTTCATGCTGCTGGGCGGACATGGCGTGATCTCGGTGACCGCCAACGTCGCGCCGAGGCTGATGCACGAAATGTGCGTAGCCGCTTTCGAGGGCAACCTGCCCCGCGCCCGCGAACTCAACAATGCGCTACTGCCCTTGCATAACAAGCTGTTTGTCGAAGCCAACCCGATCCCGGTCAAATGGGCGTGCGCGGAGATGGGGCTGATCCCGTCCGGCCTGCGTCTGCCCCTCACCCCGTTGTCAGCCGGTTTGCACGACACCCTGCGTGGCGCAATGCGTCATGCCAACCTGATCTAGCCTGGCGCGATAGCTTATGCATGCCGGCTTTGGAAACCTGTTTTAGGACTCTCTATGCGTTTACTGCCGTTGTTTCTGTTGGTTAGTCTTGCTGTGTCCGGTTGCAGCATGGAATCGAAAAAAATCGATTACAAGTCCGCGTCCTCCAAAAAAATATCGACACTCGAAATCCCGCCCGATCTCACTGCGCCGACCGGTGACAACCGCTACGCGATTCCCGATGCCCAGGGCGGCACGGCAACGCTGTCGGCCTACAGCGAGGAGCGCAAGTCGGCTCCGGCTGCCTCGTCCACGCTGCTGCCTGCACAGGACAAGGTGCGCATCGAAAAATCGGGCTCGCAGCGCTGGCTGGTGGTGCAGGCCACACCGCAGCAGGTGTGGCCGGTGGTCAAGGATTTCTGGCAGGAAAACGGCTTCATCATCAACCTGGAATCGCCCGAAACCGGTGTGATGGAAACCGACTGGGCGGAAAATCGCGCCAACATTCCGAAAGACGGCATTCGCAGCCTGCTGGGCAAGGTGATCGATGGCGTCTACTCGACCCCCGAGCGCGACAAGTTCCGCACGCGGATCGAGGTGGCTCCGGTCGAAGCGGGTACAGCCGTCACTGAAATCTATATCAGCCACCGCGGCATGATGGAGATTTACACCACCGAAGGCAGGGATCAGACCAAGTGGCAGCCCCGCCCGGTCGATCCCGA
>NCCT01000129.1 GCA_002279795.1 Hydrogenophilales bacterium 12-61-10 | reverse complement strand
GCGCGCAGCGCGGCGTACACGTGATGCATCAGCATGATGTTGGCCGGCTCGTACAGGCTGCCGCCTTCGGGCAGCAAGCCGATTTCGGTGAGGATGGCCTCGATTTTTTCGTGCCCGGCCTCCGACAGCAGCACCTGGCGGGTTTTTTCGTCGACCGAGTAATCGCCTTCGCTGTCTTCCTTGTCTTGTCGCACCAGGCGCGGCGGCACCTGGTTGATCTGCAGGTACAGCGCCGTGTTTTCTTCCGACTGGCCCGAAATGATCAGCGGCGTGCGCGCCTCGTCGATCAGGATCGAGTCGACTTCGTCGATGATGCCGAACGCCAGCGGACGCTGCACTTTCTCGCTCATCTGGTGGACCATGTTGTCGCGCAGCAGGTCGAAGCCGTATTCGTTGTTGGTGCCGTAGGTGATGTCGGCGGCATACGCGGCCTGCTTGGCATCGTGCGCCATCTGCGACAGGTTAACTCCGGTGGTGAGGCCGAGAAAGCCGTAGATGCGGCCCATGGCTTCGGCGTCGCGGCTGGCGAGGTAGTCGTTTACCGTCACCACGTGCACGCCCTTGCCGGTCAGCGCATTCAGATAGGCAGGCAGCGTCGCCATTAGCGTCTTGCCTTCGCCGGTGCGCATCTCGGCGATTTTGCCGTTGTGCAGCACCATGCCGCCCACCATCTGCACATCGAAGTGGCGCATCCCCATCACCCGCTTCGACGCCTCGCGCACCACGGCAAACGCCTCGGGCAGCAGCTTGTCGAGCGTTTCGTTCACCTTGTCCGGTCCTGCCTGGTCCAGCTGCGCCTTGAACTCGGCGGTCTTGCCGGCCAGTTCGGCGTCGGACAACTGCTCCATTGCCGGTTCGAGCGCATTGATCGCCTTGACCTTTTGCAGGTATTGTTTGACCAGCCGGTCGTTACGACTACCGAAGACTTTTTTGAAAATGGATTGCAGCATGAGGAGAATCCGAAATGTCCGCAGGACGCGGTAAATCACTAGATTTTAACATAGCGATCACAGCTTCCTGCGACGCTTGCGTGACACTGCCATGAGTTCAGCCAGCCTCGCCGACCTGCTTGCAAGCCAGTTGCCGCAAGGGCTTGCCGTGCGCGCACGGCTGTTGCTCAACACCCAGGCTGCGCTCGATCGCGCCCTGCCGGCGGCGCTGTCAGGACATGTTCGCGTCATGCAGCTGGAAAACAGTGTGTTGAGCGTCGCCTGCGACAGCGGCGCGGTCGCCAGCCGTCTGCGCCAGCTATCCGACGCGCTGGTGGTCGGCCTCGTCAAGCGCGGAATCGCAGCCGCCTCGCTGCGCGTCAGCGTCAACCCCGAATTGATGGCGCGCTATGTTCACCCGGTCGAAAAGGCCGGCCTTCCGCCCGCCGCTCTCGACGGGCTGGCGCACCTGAATGCCGAAATCGAGGCCGGACCGCTCAAGGATGCGCTCGATAAGCTGTTACGGCATCACCGTTCAATCTGAGCGCCTGGCTCAGGTCTGTTCCCACGGCAAGCCGTCGTATTTCCAGCCATTTTTTGTGCCGCGGTGGCGATGCTCGTCTATATCGCCCTCGAACCCGTTGCTCACGTTGTAGACCTCGGGGAAACCGTATTTTTCGAGATAGCGCCCGGCTTCCATCGAACGCCGGCCCGAGCGGCAGATCAGCACCACCGGGCGGTTGACCGAGGCGGCCTTGCGCGAGTGGCCGAGAAAATCCGGATTGACGTCCCAGTCCGGGCTGTCCTGCCAGGCAATGTGGATCGCGCCGACCGGGTGGCCGACAAACAGGTATTCGATTTCCGAGCGGCAGTCGATGAACACGGCTTCGGGGTGCGACTGCACAAAGGCATGGGCTTCGGTCGGGCTGAGGTGCTTCATGGCGGGCTCCAGGGACGTCGTGCTCTTAACCTTAGCAGGATGCGCGCTGCGGGCAATCCGGCAGCGCGCATCCGGCTCACGCCGGCATGATCTGGCGCGCACGGGTCGTGGCGGTTTCGGCCGCGACCAGCCGGTTGACGCCGCTTAACAGCGCCTTGATCGAGGCGGTGACGATATTGGTGTCGATGCCCACGCCATGGCGTTCTGCGCCGCCATCCGCCGGGACCAGTTCGACAAAGGCGCAGGCCTGTGCCTCTCCCGCCTGCTCGCTGGGGCGGATGGCGCGCTCCTCGAAGCTGCGCACCCGCACGGCCAGGCCGGCGCCCTGCAGGGCATGAACGGCGGCGTCGATCGGGCCGTTGCCTTCGCCGCTCAACAGGTGCGCCACGCCGTCGATTTCAAGCGCGAGGCGTATGCCCTGCGCCATGCCGTGCTCGAATAAATGGTGTTCGAGGTAGCGTACGCGCTGCTCGTTGGCGAGGTAGCTGCGCGAAAACAGCATCCACAAATCGGCCGCCGTCATTTCGCCGCCATGGCGGTCGGTGTGCGCCTGCACCTCGGCGGAGAACGCCACCTGCAGGCGGCGCGGCAGGACGATGCCGTATTCGGCCTCAAGCAGATAAGCCACGCCGCCCTTGCCGGATTGACTGTTGACGCGAATCACCGAGTCGTAGCTGCGGCCGAGGTCGGCCGGGTCGATCGGCAAATAGGGTACGTTCCACGGCGCATCCGGCTGCTGCACCGCAAAGCCTTTCTTGATCGCGTCCTGATGCGAGCCGGAAAACGCGGTGAACACGAGGTCGCCGACGTAGGGATGGCGCGGATGAATCGGCAGCCCGGTGCAATGCTCGGCGGTGCGCGCGATGGCATTGATGTCGGAAAAGTCGAGCCCCGGCGCGATCCCCTGGGTGTAGAAATTGAGCGCAAGCGTGACCAGATCGACATTGCCGGTACGCTCGCCATTGCCGAACAGGCAGCCTTCGACCCGGTCGGCGCCCGCCATCAGGCCGAGTTCGGCGGCGGCAACCGCAGTGCCGCGATCGTTGTGCGGGTGCAGGCTGAGGATCACGCTGTCGCGGCGGGCGAGGTGGCGATGCATCCACTCGATCTGGTCGGCGTAGACGTTGGGCGTGGCCGCTTCGACCGTGGCCGGCAAATTAAGGATGACCTTGTTGTCCGGCGTGGCGCCCCAGGCGGCGGTGACCGCGTCGCAGATTTCCAGCGCAAAGTCGAGTTCGGTGGTCGAAAACGTCTCGGGGCTGTATTCGAGCACCCATTCGGTTTCGGGCTGCGCGGCGGCGAGCTGCTTGATCAGCAACACCGATTCGACCGCCATCGCAACGACCTGCGGCTTGCTGAGGCCGAACACGATGTCGCGGAACGGCTGCGAGGTAGCGTTGTAGACGTGGACGATGGCCCGGCGCACGCCCTTGAGCGATTCCATGGTGCGGCGGATCAGATGCTCGCGCGCCTGGGTGAGCACTTCGATCGTGACGTCGTCCGGAATGTGGCCGTTTTCGATCAGATTGCGCACGAAGTCGAAATCGGTCTGCGAGGCGGACGGAAACGCGACTTCGATTTCCTTGACGCCGATCTCGCACAAGGTGCGGAACAGACGCAATTTGCGTTCGCCGTTCATCGGCTCGAACAGGGCCTGGTTGCCGTCGCGCAGGTCGGTACTCATCCAGACTGGCGGCGCGGTCAGTGTACGGGCAGGCCATTGGCGGTCGGCCAGGTCGATGGCCGGAAACGGACGGTATTTGGCGGCAGGCTGTTGCAACATGAAGCGGCTCCCGGGAGGCAGTTTCGATAACTCATCGTAGCCGGAATGGCGGGGCAGGGGATTGCGTTTTTCACCTTGAAAATGCTTGATTGTGAAATATGATGCTTAATAGAATTGATATATTGATATTAAATTTCACTTTTTAAACAAGGATGACAATCCAGTGCAACTCGACCGCTACGACCGCCAGATTTTGCAGGCCCTGCAGGCCGACGGCCGCCTCAGCAACCAGGACCTGGCCGACCGCATCGGCCTGTCGCCGTCGCCGTGCCTGCGCCGGGTGCGCGCGCTGGAGGAATCCGGCCTGATAACGGGCTACCGCGCGCTAGTCGACGCCAAAATGCTCGGCCTGTCGCTGATGGCGCTGGTGCATATTTCGATGGACCGCCACACGCCCGAACGCTTCGAGCGTTTCGAGCAGCAGATCGCCCAGATCGACGAAGTCATGGAATGCCTGCTCATCACCGGCCAGTCCGCCGATTACCAGCTGAAAGTGGTGGTCAGGGACATGGACGCCTACCA
>NCCT01000128.1 GCA_002279795.1 Hydrogenophilales bacterium 12-61-10 | reverse complement strand
GCAGCATGTCCACCAGCCGCACATTTCCGTTTTTGGCCGCCATCCCCAGCGGGGTGTAGCCGCGGCCCTTGACGTTGGGTTGCGCGCCGGCGTCGAGCAACACCTGCGCAAGCTCCAGGTTGTCCTGGCGCACCGCGGCCATCAGCGGCACGTCGCGCCAGTAGTCGCCGATGTTGGGGTTTGCGCCGGCCTTCAGCAAGGCGCGCACGGCCTCGACATCGCCCTGCCGCGCCGCGTCCATCAGCTTCGCCTCGTCGCTGGCCTGATAGCGTGGCGCGACGAAATTGCCGTCAACCTGCGTCAGCGCGGCGCGCTCGGGCGGGTAGTACGGGCGCTGTTCGCGCGGCGGCCGTTCATCGTTGGGCGGCGTCATCCAGCCGGTCTCGCTGGCGTCCCACGGCTGACCCGCCCATGCTTGCGCCAGCCACAGCTGCGGCACCAGCAGCGCCAGCAAAATGGACTTAGAACTTGGCATTGAGGTCGAGCTGGAAGACGTCGATGGCGAGCGGCAGGCCGGTGATTTCATCGGCCGACATCCAGCGCGCCGCCACCCAGGTGTTCTTGTAGATGGCGTACTGGCCGCCGATCATGAAGCCCTTGGCATTGGTGCCGCCCAGGTGGAAATCCGAATCGGTGAAGGCATCCAGCACCGCATCGGTTTCGACATAGCGGTAGCCGATGAAGGCCTGCCATTCGTCCTGCTCGACCAGTTTTGGATAGCCGACAGTCAGCTTCATCTGGTAGGCGTCGCCCCCCAGCTCGTAGAGGCTAGCGGGGTTTCCAACTACCCCCCTCGGGAAGTAATCGGCAAAGTCGGCCACAAGGGTCAGGTTGGCGATTTTGTATTCGGACGCCAACGCCCACAAGGGGTCGGTATTGGCATCTGGATCGATATCCATCAGCGTGTTGCCCTTTTGCCGGAATTTCGGCTCGGTCGCGTCAAACGGGGTCTGGCCCACGACCGGATTCACGATGCCGGTGATGTTGCGGTAATCGTAATACGCGACGCCCGCCTTGAAACGGGTGCGCGTGTTGGGCTGCCATTCCAGACCGCCCTGCAGCGCAAACAGCCACTTGTCCTTGGCCTGCACCACGCCGTCCTGCTCGATGGTTTGCAGCGGGAACGCGCCGGCGGTGACGAAGGGCTTGAGTTCACGCAGCGGCTCCTTAGAGCCCAGCGCGTAACTGACCGCCACGCCATCGAAATTGAGGTCGTCGTCCCACACCAGATCGGTGCTGAAGAACGGGTTGGGCAGGCGGCCGCCCCACAGCGTCAGGTCATCGTATGGCGACAACTTGATGAAGGCGCGGTCGAGCACCAGGCTGAACTTGTTGCCGTAGGTGCCGAGCGTCTGGTTGGTCGACACCGGGTTCGAGGTGCTGCCGGTGGTGATGCGCACGCCGACATCGACCTTGGCGGTGACGTTTGCATTCAGGCCCAGGCGCAGCCGCACCTTGCCGGAGGCGTTGTCTTCGGTCGAGTTGTTCACCAACTGGCCAAAGACTCCAAAATCAGTAAACGCCGCATTGCTCTCTGCCAGTAGTTCCTCCTGATACCGCAGCCGGAAATCGCCCTCCCACTTCAGCCGGTCAAGCCATTCCGGCACCGCGTTGACGTCGCCCCAGCGTTCCTGCTTGGCCTGCGCCACCACTTCCCTTCGCACCTGTTCCTGGATATCGCGCTTGACGTGTTCCGGCACGTAAGTCACCCGCACCACGCCGAGGTTTGCCTCGGTTTCGGCAGCTTTGGCCTGCTCGACCTTTTCGGCTGCCTGCACGCGCGCCTTCTTCAGCATGCCGTCAGCGGCCTCCTGGGTCAGCACCTTCTGCTCGACCAGCAGCTGGATCAGGTTGAGCGTGGTTTCGTGCAGCTCCGCGATGCGCGCGCTGGCATCGTCGGCCGCCATGGCGTTAGCCGAACACGCCGCTGCCACGGCCACTACCAACAGTTTTTTACGTATCGTCATCGCGTTCTCTTGCTCAATTCCTGGCCTGTCCGTCTTCAGTTTCCCGCGTGCTCATGCACGCGAGGTCACGCGTAATTTCACCGGCTGCGGCATCTCGGCGGGCGGGGCTTCGCGCAGGGCGCGCATACCATTCAAGGCGTCTTTCAGCACCTCGTCGGCACGCGCGTCGCCCGTACTGTCGACCAGGCTCGCGCGCGTCACCTTGCCGCCGCTGTCGATCCACACCTTGACCATCACCTTGTAGTTCTTGCCCTTGAGGGCCTTGTCGCGCGCCAGCGCCTGCTGGAAGGCCGAACTCACCGCCTCGTTCAGCAGCGCGTCGTAGCGCCCCCACGGGTTGCCGCCCCCGCCGCTGCCCGCCAGCGTCGGCGTGCCCCGCGTGCCGCCGACGTCGAGGCCGCCCTCGGCACCTTCGCCAACATTCAAGGGGGCAGGTGCTTCCTCTGCGTCTTGTGGCTCGGGCGTCGGTTCAGGCTGGTCGACCTTCACCTCTTCCTTTATCTCCGGCTCAGGCGGCTTTTCCTCAGGCGGCGGAGGCGGAGGCGGAGGCGGAGGCGGCGGTTTCACCAGCGTGATCTGCTGCACTTTCATTTTCTGTACCGGACCCTTGGGCGTCAGCATGTCCTTCAGCCACAGTGCGATCAGCACCGCTGCAACGATGCCGGCGACCACGCCACCCCAGCGCAACCAGGCCGGTTTGGTTTCGTCCTCTTCCATGCCCTACTTCGCGGCCGGCTGAGTCACCAGCCCCATCTGCGTGATACCCACCTGCCCCAGCAGGTCCAGCACTTCCATCACCTTGCCGTACTGCACCACGGTGTCGCCCTTGATGACGACCGGCAGTTCCGGATCGGCCGCCCTGGCCGACGCAAGCTGGGTGCGCAGTTCCTCCATCGACACGGGATAGGTGTCGAGATAAACCTGTCCGTCCTGCGTGACGGTAATCGCCTTGGTCTTGGGTTTCGCGAGGCTGGGCGTATCGGACGCCTGCGGTAGATTGACCTTGACACCCTGCACCGAGGCGGTGGTCATGATGATGAAAATCACCAGCAGCACATAGGCCAGGTCCAGCATCGGCACCACGTTGATCTGGTCGTAGGGTTCGTTGTCTTCCTGAACGTGCATCGCGGTCTCCGCTTATTCCGTCGCCGGTTCAGCGGCTGTAGTTTTCGGCGAGCTTGGTGATCAGCTCGTCGTTGAACACGCGCATGTCGGAGGTGATCGCCTTGATGCGGGAATTCAGATAGTTGTAGCCAAACAGCGCGGGAATCGCGACGGCCATGCCGGCGGCGGTCGCCATCAGCGCGGCCGCGATGCCCGGTGCGATGGCGGCCACGTTGACGTCGCCGGTGGCGGCGATCACGGCAAAGGTGATCATCACGCCGAGCACCGTGCCGAGCAGGCCGATGAAGGGGCCACCGGAAATCGCAATCGTCAGCAGCACCATCAGCTTGTTCATGCGCGTGGTTTCCTTCACCAGGCCGGTGTCGAGGCTGGCGCGTATCGCTTCGAGCGACTGCGGCGACAGGTTTTTCTCCGCCTTTTTGACCGCATCGTGATCCTTGAAACGGTGCGACAGTTCGACCGTGGCGACGTGATAGAGGTGATACAGCGAAGAATGTTTGAACTCATTCGCCGGGCCCTTGACCCGGTCGATTGCGCCGAGGTCGTCCGACAACTCGCGGAACTTGTGCATGAACTGGCGGTTGGCCTGGTCGACGCGGTTCACGTAAATCGCCTTGACGATCATGATCCAGATCGCGATCACCAGCATCACCGCCAGGATGCCGATGGCGATCCAGCCGTCCAGCGTCAGCGCGGCAAACAGCGTGCCCCAAATGCCGCCTTCTTCGCCGCCCTCGGCCAACTCGTCCGCACCCAGCGCCACCAGCGTGCCGGCCGGGCCTTGCGCCGCCTGCACCGCAAACCAGGCAGTGTCGCGCGCGGTACCGGCCAGCTGCACTTCGTCCATCTCGCCGCTGTAGCTGGCGCCGAGCGTCAGGCCGCCAGAAGGCAGCGATGCGCCCGGCGCCTCGCCCGCCAGCTTGCCGTCGACATAGACCTTCAGGCTATCGCTCACGGTGATCGCCACGTAATGCCATGCGCCTGCCGTAAGCGGTGCGCTCGCCGCCACGCTGGCTGCGCCGGCCTGCACGTTGAGCGCGCCGGCTACCAGCGCGGCGTTGAGACCGCCCGCCTGCACCAGCGTGCCGTCGAGCGCGGCGGGCTTCACCCACATCGCCACGCTCATGCCGCCTGCGGCGTTGATGGCAGGCAGCGCCAGGCTTTGCGTGCCGTTGAATTTCACCCCGCCGTTGGCAAACGAGGCGGCCACCCGCTCGCCGGTAAACGCCGTGGCGTTGAGGCCGTTCGGCCCGCTATCGGCCGGGTTGCCCGCCGCTTCGGCAAAGTGATAGTCGGCGCTGGAGGCATCGTACGTGCCCTTGGCGTCCGACGCCGGCGCAGCGGTTTCGTTGCCGAAATACAGCCAGGCGGAGGTCGTGGCGCCCAGCTTGGGCAACTTCACCCACACCAGCGCCAGCTGGTTGATGCCGTCCCATTTTTCGATGTGAAACTTGAGCTCGGTGGTGTCGTCGCCCGCCACCACGCGCAGGTCGCTGCCGTTTTCGTTGGCCGACAGAAAATCGAAATTGCCGGTGTGCAGGCGGATCAGCACCGGCGCATCGGCCACTTCGCCAGCGGGATTGGTCAGGGTGACTTGCTTGCGCCCCGCCCAGTCGTCATTCCACCAGGCATGGCTGGTGGCGGAAAACAGCGACAGCAACAAGGCAAAGGCGGCAACGATGAAACGCATGGGATTGAACCTGATCAAATCAAGCGGCGAATTATCCCGAGCGACGATGACAGGGCTACGCAGCCAATATGAGCCGAACGGGCCATGCGCCACCCTGGCCTGGCGACGGACTTTCACGACCCAAATGATTTTCCGCACGCAGGGTGGGTGCAACCCACCACAACGCATGCGTTCAGCCGCCACTCCACGCATGGCGGTTCCGCGTGGGCTGCGCCCACCCTACGCACCGCTGTC
>NCCT01000127.1:1870-9441 GCA_002279795.1 Hydrogenophilales bacterium 12-61-10 | reverse complement strand
TGAAGGTTTTGGTGCTCACACCAAGGATCTCGCTGCATTCTATGGAGACGATGATAAGAAAATAGTGTGGCATCACCTTAGCGGAGATATAAGAATTGCGGGGACATACAACGATAATGACTGGGCATACCTCATCAGCATCCCTGAGTTTGTTGAGGCACTCGCTTACTTGCTGGGAAACAGCATTGGGGATCACGGTTAAACGAGAAAACCAGGTTAGCTCACCGTGTCCCCAATTTTGCACCTTCATAAAATGGCGCGATGCTGTACCGGACACCCATGCCTCTTGGTGGGTGTTGTGGTGGGTTGTGTTCGTGCTTATCTCGACGTGAGGTGATTACTACTTGGCACCTTTCTTCTTGCATGGGAAAGCTTCCCTGATTGCCATGTACACAAGATCGACTGCTGATTCATTCCAGTCCTGCGGGTTGTCCAACACGTATTTTGTAACGACAGCGTTAACCTGTCCTGACGTGGTGGCTTCCGGAAAGCAGACGTGCTTTCCGTCATTGGCAAAGTCAGCAACACCGCTGATGAATCCGGAAGAACTAATCGCCCCATATGTCAGCCCACCATTCCCTGTTTCGTATTTCGCACGTTCCCGAAGATCATTTGCTAGTTGGTTGCCAGTGACAAACTCCGCTTGCGTGGGCATTGACGCGGCTGCAATTACGATTGCTGCGATAGTTTTTTTGATGATGTTCATGAATTTTAATTTTTGCCTTCTTTTATTCAACATCCGCTTTGTTGAACAAGCTTGCTAATGGGTATCGCTTAGCAACTTTTGCTTTTTCAAGTGCGTATTCGGTGTCCTTGCAACAGGACGGGGGTTGAATTAAACGATCTGTCTTTACGCCCGCCGCAGCTATCATCGCCAACTCATGTATTTCTGCATCCATTTTTTCAGGGGAGGGGTCGTAATCAGGCTCCTTGACTAAGCCTGCTGGTAAACGCTCTGACTTCACCCCCAGCGCCGCGCTCACCATAGCGTCTATTTCAGCTTCCATGTTTTTATGGGCAGCAACAGCTTGGTCGTGCTCCGTAACAGCTTGGTCGTGCTCCGTAACAGCTCGGTCGTAAGCTTGATTAGCGGACACTACAGCAAACAGATAAAAGCATCCTGCTACCGTGACAACACCAGCGACAACACTCGCAACAACAGTTTTGTTGATTTGCTGTATGGGTTGCGTTGCTGTCACAGGTGCGGATACAGATTGCGCTTTTGGTTCCACGACAGAATCGACTGTGCTTGCGACTACGGCAGGAGTTTTGTACTGCGCCCACACTTTAAGCACTACCCAGTGGACAACGAATCCGGCCGCAAATAAAACCAGCAAAGCCGAGTTGGCAATGACCTGCACTACGTTGCCAAATATAGCGCCCACAACCAAAGCACCAATGATCGCGCCAAAAACCCAGTTACCCCAATGAGTGCCTGATTTCTTGTCTTCCATCCCGATACCCTTTTCTAGATTGGTCAGCTCTCCAATGATGCGGACTGACTTTGTTGACGGTTACCTTGTGCGAGAGGTAGCGGGCTTGGGGCAGGAGTAGTGCCTGATCAGCGTGGCAATCATCAGGTCATCCTCTGACTTGCCGTGAGTGGATACGTCATTGTTGTAGGTGTCGATTATTTTTGGTGCAATTTGCTGAGGTGACGTTTGGGCAGGAAAACATAATACGCCCGGCAAGTTGGTTGCCGACACGACCCCCCGTATGTATCCAGCAGTGTAGGAATATTTTATAACCTCCTTGGTTGTCTTTTTGGTGATGTTGGAGGCGTTCAAATTAATTAATATGTTTGCACCTTCCATAAGGAATTCCGCCGTCCCCGATTTGTACTCAGCAAAAGCCGTGGTGGTGGCAGCGGCCAGCGCCAGAGCGAGCAGGGCTTTCTTGATTGCGTTCATTTCATTCTCCTCGAGCATAAAGGATCTTGGGGTGTAACACGATAATCAGCCTGAAGGCGAGTTGCGGAGGAGCGTACTGGCGCTACCGGTATCACTCATTCAATTCCTGCAGGCGCAACAACCTTGCCGCCTCGGCCTCGCGCGCATCGTCGATCTCCCGCATCACGCCTTCCAGATCGACTGGCGGCAGGGTGGATTCGAAGCGGCCGGTCAGTTTGACGTCCGGATTCAATTCACCGTGTTCATACAGCGACCAGATTTCCTGCGCGTATTGCGTGGTCAGCAGTGCAGGCTCGAACTGGCCGAAATAGGTGGTCAGGTTGTTGACGTCGCGCGCCAGCATGGCCTGGGCGTGGTTGTTGCCGGCGGCGTCCACCGCTTGCGGCAGGTCGATGATGACCGGGCCGTCTGCGCTGACGAGGATGTTGTATTCGGAGAGGTCGCCGTGGATGATGCCGGCGCACAGCATGCGCACGACTTCCATGATCAGGGTGTGGTGGTGCTGGCGGGCCTCAATGGCGGTGAACGACACGTCGTTGAGACGCGGCGCGGCGTTGCCGTCGGCGTCACACACCAGTTCCATCAGCAGCACGCCTTCATGGAAGTTGTAGGGCGTGGGCACGCGCACGCCCGCGGCGGCCAGCCGGTAGAGCGCATCGACCTCGGCGCTTTGCCAGGCTTCTTCCTGCTTTTCTCGGCCGAATTTGCTGCCTTTGGCCATGGCGCGCGCCTGTCGGCTGTTCTTGGTTTTGCGGTTTTCGGTGTAATCGACGGCCTGGCGGAAGCTGCGCTTGTTGGCTTCCTTGTAGACCTTGGCGCAGCGGATGTCGTCGCCGCAGCGCACGACGAACACCATCGCCTCCTTGCCGCTCATGAGCTGGCGCACGACGTCGTCGATCAGGCCGTCTTCGAGCAGCGGTTCGAGCCGTTTATGGGCTTTCATTACCCCGCACCCCCGCCGCTGCCCTTGCCGTGGGCGGCGGCGAGCACCAGCGCGTCGAATTCCGCTGCACCCATCAGCCCGCGCTCGGCGACGATGTCGCGCACCGGGCGGCCGGACTGTTCCGATTCCTTGGCGACTTTGGCGGCCTCGTTGTAGCCGATCTGGGTGTTAAGCAGCGTGGCGAGCGCCACGCTCTGGTGGATGAAGAAGGCGCAGCGTTCGCGGTTGACGACGATGCCCTTGAGGTTCTTCTCGGTAGCGGCGTTCATCGCGTTGGTCAGCCACTCCATGGCGTCGAACAGCGCGCTGCCCAGGGCCGGCATCATCACGTTCAGTTCCATCTGCCCGGCCTGCACCATGTAACTCACCGCTGCGTCCTGCCCCAGCACCTGGAAGCAGACCTGATTGAGCATTTCGAACATCACCGGGTTGACCTTGCCCGGCATGATGCTGGAGCCCGCGGGCCGCTGGCGAGCAGGCGCAGGTCGTTGGAGATGCGCGTGAGTTCCAGCGCCAGATTGCGGATTTCCCCCGACAGCCGCGCCAGATCGTTCATCGACTGCATCTGCGCAACCAGCTGGCCGACGCGGATCGGCTCACCGGTGAGCGTGGCCAGTTCGGCGGCGACACGCGCCGGGTAGTCGGGCGAGGTATTGAGTCCGGTGCCGGCGGCTGAGCCGCCCAGCCCGGTTTCGAACAGGGCGGGGCGCACCGCTTCCAGCGCACCCGCACAGCGACCGAGGGTCCAGGCATAGCCGGCGAATTCCTGACCGAGCGTGGTCGGTACCGCATCCTGCAAGTGGGTGCGGCCGGACTTTACGGTGTCCTTTTCGCGCTCGGCCAGGCGCGTGAACTCGGCGGCCATGGCGTGCACGGCGGCGACCAGACGCGGCAGCTTGGCCAGTACGGTGAGGCGAATGGCGGTCGGGATGGTGTCGTTGGTCGACTGCCCCATGTTGACGTCGTCGTTGGGGTTGACCGGTTTGTAGGCGCCTTTTTCACCGCCCAGCGCCACGTTGGCGAGGTTGGCGATGACTTCGTTGCTGTTCATGTTGTGGCTGGTGCCGGCACCGGCCTGAAAGCGGTCGACGACAAACTGGTCGAGGTGCGCGCCGCCGATGATTTTTTCGCAGGCGGCGACGATGGCGTCGCGCTTGTCGGCGCCCAGCCAGCCCGGTTGGCAGTTGGCGCGCGCGGCCGCCAGCTTGATGCGCACATGGGCTAGTACGAAATCCTTATCCGGAAGCCGTCCCGAAATGGGAAAATTGGCTACTGCACGGACAGTTTGTGCGCCGTACCAGGCCTGTACGGGAACCTGTACCTCGCCCAGCGAGTCCTTCTCTATACGATATTCATTCATGGTGAAACACTCGATGCAGACGTTACAAAGACAGCGATTTTATCCGATGTGGCTGGCCGGGCTGGTGCTGGCGCTGGCAACGTCGTGGGCGCAGGCGGATTTCAAGATGACCGATACCGACGGCAAGTCGCATTCGCTGTCCGGCTACAAGGGCAAATGGGTGCTGGTGAACTACTGGGCGACCTGGTGCCCGCCCTGCCTGGAGGAAATCCCCGACCTGATCGCGCTGCACGAGAACAAGAAAAACAATCTGGTCGTGCTGGGCGTGGCGCTGGATTACCGCAATGCCAAGCAGGTCACCGATTTTGCCGATGGCCTGCTGGTGAATTACCCCATCGTGCTGGGTACCCCCAAAATCACCAACCAGATCGGTCCGGTACAGGGCTTGCCCACAACCTATTTGTTCAATCCGGATGGCAAGATGGTGGCCCAGCAAGTAGGGGCGATCACGCGTCAATCGGTAGAATCGTTTCTTGCCAGCAAAAAATTGCCTGGCAAAAAATAAACAGGGCTGGATAAAAGAGGGGATACACCATGCGCCAAATTCTGATTGCATTTTTTCTGCTGTGGGCGGCGCCGGTCTGGGCGGACGTGCGTGACCCCGGGACGCATTTCTTTCAGGCGAGCTTTGGTGATCTCAAGGCCGATTTGGCAACCGCCAAAGCGCAGGGAAAAAAGGGTGTGTTCCTGTTCTTTGAAATGGATGACTGCCCGTTCTGCGCGCGCATGAAATCGACTGTCCTCAATCAATCCGACGTACAGGATGCCTACCGTGCGCAGTTCCTGGTGTATTCGATTGACGTCAACGGCGATACACCGTTGACCGACTTTCAGGGCAAGGAAACCACCGAGAAAGCCTTCGCACTGGTAAACCGGGTGCGCGCCACGCCGACGCTGCTGTTTTTCAACCTCGACGGCAAACTGGTTGCCCGCTTTACCGGGCCCACCAAAAACAAAGATGAATTTCTGCTGCTTGGCCGCTATGTCACCGAGGGTGCCCATGCAAGCCAGCCCTTCACCCAATACAAGCAAGGCAAGTAATGCGTGAAGTCTGGGTCGCGCTGCTGGCGTGCGCATGGATGACTGCCGCGTCGGCTGAAACGCTGACCCTGGACGAGGCATTGGCGACGGTGGCCGCACCGCATCCCGACCGCCGGATTGCCGAGAGCGATCTGGCGGTGGCACGTGCCGATCTTGACCAGGTGGCGAGCCTCCAGGATTTTCGTCTGTATCTTGACGGTTCCCTGGCCACTGGGCAGGGCGACATCGGTGGCTGGCGAGCCAACAACATCGGCCGGATCGTTGCGCGCAAGCCCTTGTTCGATTTTGGCCGCAGCAGGCAGGCCGTAGCGGCCGCCAATCAAGAGGTCGCAGCGCGCCAGACGGCGCTGTTCCATGTGCAGAGTTTGCGCCGCATCGACATCATGGCGCGCTACTTTGATGTGCTGCTGGCCGACATGCAGTACGCCGCCGACAACGAATTCATGGCAGTGGCGTATGTGTCGTGGGACAACGCGCAGGATCGTTTCAAGGTGGGCCAGATCAGCCAGCCAGAGTTGCTGCGGCTGGAAGCTGATTATCAGGCTATCCGCGAGCGTCGCGAGGCCAGTTTGCAGGCCGTGCGCAGTTCCCGGCAGCGGTTGGCCCATGCCCTGTTGCGGCCGGGCAATGTGCCTACCGAACTCGCCGAGCCGGTTTTGCAGGGCAATGCCGTGCCACTGGCGGACTATGAAACCCTGTTGCCCTGGGTCATGGAGAAAAACCCGCAAGTGCAGGCCTTGCAGGCGCAGCTTGCCGCCTCCGACGCGCGGATCGCGGCTGTACGCGCGGAGCGCAACCCGATGCTCGATGCCGAGGTGGTGGGGGCCGATTACAGCCGTGCCTCGACCACGCGCGACAACCTCAGTGCCGGCCTGCTGTTCGTGATCCCCTTGTATCAGGGGGGGCGGGTGGATGCCGGCGTGGCGCGCGAACGGGCGCTCAAGGAACGCAGCGCGGCCGAACTGGACAAGCTCAAGCTTGAACTGGCCGACAGCCTGCTGGTTACCCTGCAGGAAATCGAGTGGCTGCGCGGCAGTGCCGGCGCGTCGGCAGACAAGCAGATTGAATTCCGCGACTGGGCGCTGGAGCGTTCGCGTGCGGAATATGAACTCGAAATGAAAACCAACCTGGGTACCAGCATGGCCGAAACCCAGGTGGCCGCATTGCGCCGCAAGCAGGTCGACTATCAGCTGGCGCTGGCGCTGGCGCGACTCGAGGCCATGTCCGGCGGCAGCCTGCCGCCTGTTGAGGGAATGGAAAAAAAATGAAGCAGCGTGTAGCCGTGATGGCCCTGGCAGGATGGATCGGCGCGGTCGCGAACCCGCTGTGGGCAGCCGAGCCGCTTGAACTCAGCACCCGGGTGTCTGGCGTGGTCGAGACCGTATGGGTCAAGCCCGGCCAGCGGGTGAAAAAGGGCTCGCCCTTGTTGCGACTGGACCGCACGATTTTGCAGGCGAGCCTGGCCGAGGCAACGGCCGAACTGACACGCGCGCAGGCCGATGCCGGCGAAGCCAGGCGTGAACGGGAGCGGGCGCAGGAGTTGTTCAATCGCACCGTGTCGTCCACCAGCGAGCTCGATGCTGCAGTGCTGCTTGACGCCCGCGCCCAGGCAGGGCTAGCCGTCGCGAAGGCGCGCCGCGTGATCGCGCAGAAGAATCTGCAGGATGCGGAGCTGAAAGCGCCGTTCGACGGCGTGGTGAAAGCCGTGCCGGGCGGGCCGGGAACGGTGGTAACCGCCGAGTGCCAACCCAAACCGCTGGTTATTTTCTCGACGGCTCCCTGAGCGGGAATGGCCGGCCGTGCGCAACGGGAGATGCCCGTGCGCGGTGTCGCTTGAACTTGATACGGACAGTGCAGGGCGCGCGACGCGCGCCGGATGGCGGCTGCCAGGCTGTTTAGCGTCCCAACAAGCCGATCAGTCCAATCGCAATCAGGTAGATGGCGACGATGTAGTTCAGCAGGCGCGGCATCACCAGAATCAGAATGCCTGCAATCAGCGAAATCAGTGGGGTCAGGCTGGGAATGATGTTCATGTTGGTTTCCTTGGGTTGGGTGTGAACTACGGTGGTTTTGACTGCGTGAGCTTGCAGTCGCGGGGCGGGTAAAACGGGTTTGGGAATTCTGGATCAGGGCATGTGGCTTGCGCGAACGACTATCGAGAGGGCTGCTCTGCAGAGTCCTGCCTGGCAGGTTGTTTACGATGAGGCAGCCGCAACAGATCGTCGACCCGTTCCGGCCTGACCAAAAAACAACTTGCCGGCAATGCGTGCCACGGGCGAAGCAAGCGCTAGCGACTTTCAGTTATTTCGATCCCGCT
>NCCT01000127.1:0-1836 GCA_002279795.1 Hydrogenophilales bacterium 12-61-10 | reverse complement strand
ATGCTGTTTCTGCTCGCGGCCGGCATCCCTGTTTTGCGGTCGCTCCGTTCGCTCCTGAGAGGCGGGGGCCTGCTGCCTGCGCTGCTCGATTTCGGGGTGGGGCTGCTGCCTGTTGTCCCATTCCCTCGTGCTGCGCTCGTAAGGCGCGGCGGGGGCGGGCATCCGGACTCGTTCGTCCAATCTTTGCTGAGGCTGCGCGCGCGGGTTTTCCTGCGGACGTGGCGCGGGACGCTGCATGTCCTGCTGCCTCATGTCCTGTTGCCTTGAATCGCGCCCGTCATTCGTCCGCTGATGGTTATCCCGCGTGGGCGAGGAGGGCGCCACACGTTTCTGATAGCGCTCCTGATACTGCTCGCGCACCACCGGGTCGCGCGGCTGGTAACGGTATCGCTGCTGCTGCAGTTCGTGCTGCTGCTCGAGCTGCCGCGGATAGCGCTCGCCTGAATATTTTTTCTGGTAAACCGGCAACGGTGCCGGAGCCGGGGCCGCACGGCGATCCCATTTGTCCCAGCCCTGCCTGCGCTGTTCCCATTCGTGGCCCCAGTGGTTGCTCCAGCGGGGCGGCGCATCCGGCCGCCAGCCGCGAAAATACGCCGGTGGCTGGCGGTAGTAGCGTACCGGGACGCGCAGCACATAAACCGGCACTGCATAGGGCTCTACAAACCACCAGGGCCCGTTGTACCAGGAGCTCGCGTACCAGTTGTCGTCCTGGAAAACCCAGTACATGCCATCGTAAAAGAAGTAGTTCGATCGTAGCGAGGGCGCGTAGTAAACCGGATACCCCGGCACGACCACGAGTTGCGGGTAGGCCGGCAGGTAGATGCCGATGCTGGCGTGCGGCAGGCCGATTCCAATACTGACCTGGACGGCGGCTGGTGCTGCTGGCGCCATCAGCATGCCCAGCACCATGAGTACGTTGCGGGTTTTTTGCATTTTTTTGATCTCCAGTTTGCAGGGCCAGGTGGCTGCCTAGTTCGACAGCACTCTGGAATAACCCCTATTTTTTTATCGTAGCAGGGGTATCCAGCTCGGTCTGTTCGGCATCGCACATTAAATGGAGCGCTCGTCAGTGGTGTTTATTGCACGCTTTGCTGACGCCGATATTCGCCCCGTTTCATCTCGAAATAGGCGGTTCGGGTGACTTCGCGCAATTGGCGGGGATATTGCTCGGTCGAGGTGAACCAGCCCTGCAAACGTTTCTGCAGTTGTCTGGGCGGCGGTGTGGCGAGGGCGCCAAGATAGGCCTCGATGGCGAGGTAATAGCGCATGGTGTTGCGTTCCACCACGCCCCGCATGCCGCCAATATGCTCAGGCTGGCCGTTGGGTTGTGTGCCGGTCTGGGTGAATCCCACCTTGCTGCTTCCAATCGTTGCGAGATAGGTCTTCATGGCCAGTCGTCCTGCCATGCCGTAATCGTAGGAATAGGTGAGGCGCAGAAAGGTGCGGCCGTTTTCAATGGGGACAGCTTGCAGCTGGATGAGATAGTTGCGGGTACTCAACGGACCTTCCTGAGCACTGAGCTGAATCTCCAGGTAATTAGCTGTCGCCGCATTGACACGGTAGGCAAATTCGATCGGGTACGCGTCTTCGATCGGCTGCGGGGTTTTTTTGCCAATGTTGACGGACAGCACGGTGTGCGCTGAATCAGTGCTGGCGCGGCAAAATTTGGTGTTGATATGCAGGATCATCACATCACACCAGTGCGCCGGGTCGTTGAGAGCTTTGCTGACCGTGGCAAAGGGATAATCGACGCGCGCGTAAATGTCGCCCTTCAATTCGTTCGATGACTCCGACGAGTCGAGGGATAGCGCACGCTGGAACGGGTTGTGCTGCAGT
>NCCT01000126.1 GCA_002279795.1 Hydrogenophilales bacterium 12-61-10 | reverse complement strand
TGGCCGAACCCATTTTGCGTGCCATTGCCGATGCCGGCTATACCACGCCCACCCCGATCCAGGCGCAGGCGATCCCGCAAGTGCTGGCCGGCGGCGACCTGCTCGCCGCCGCGCAGACCGGCACCGGCAAAACCGCGGGTTTCACGCTGCCGATCCTGCATCATCTGTCGACGCGCGCCGCGCAGGCGCCCAAGCCGGGCCGCCCGCGCTGCCTGATTCTGGTGCCGACGCGCGAACTCGCCGCGCAGGTCGAGGAATCGGTCAAGACGTACGGCAAATACCTGTCGCTCACCTCGATGGTGATGTTCGGCGGCGTCAACATTAACCCGCAGTTCAAGGCGCTCAAATCGCGCGTCGACATTCTGGTTTCCACGCCGGGCCGCCTGCTCGACCATCTGGGACAAAAGACGGTGGACCTGTCCGGCGTTGAAATCTTCGTGCTCGACGAAGCCGACCGCATGCTCGACATGGGCTTCATCCGCGACATCAAGAAAGTACTCGCCGTGCTGCCCAAGCAGCGCCAGAACCTGCTGTTCTCGGCGACCTTCTCCGACGAAATCCGCACGCTGGCCAACGGCCTGCTGCACAACCCGAAGAGCGTCGAAGTCGCGCGCCGCAACACCACGGTCGAAGTCATCGAACAGTCGATGCACCGCGTGCCACAGGCGCACAAACGCGACTTGCTGGCGCACCTGATCAAGCACCACGACTGGCAGCAGGTTCTCGTCTTCACCCGCACCAAGCACGGCGCCAACAAGCTCGCAGAGAAGCTGATCAAGGACGGCATCACCGCCGCCGCGATTCACGGCAACAAGAGCCAGTCGGCGCGCACCAAGGCGCTGGCCAGCTTCAAGGACGGCAGCGTGCGCGTGCTGGTGGCGACCGACATCGCCGCGCGCGGCATCGACATCGACCAGCTGCCGCAGGTGGTGAACTTCGAGCTGCCGAACGTGGCGGAAGACTACGTGCACCGCATCGGCCGCACCGGTCGTGCCGGCAGCACCGGCTCGGCGCTGTCGCTGGTGGACGACGAGGAAATGAGCTACCTGCGCGACATCGAGAAGCTGATCAAGCGCGCGATCGTGCGGGTCGAAATTGAACCCGGCTTCGTGCCGCCGGCCAAGGCTGACCTGATGTCCGACGAACGTCCGCCACGCCCGCCTCAGGGTCGCGGCGCGCCGCGTCAGGGGCAGAATGCAGGCCAGCGCCAGAGCCAGCCCGGCGGCGGCCGCAATGCCTCCGGACGCGCGCCGCAAGGCAAGCCCGCCGCAGGCAGCGCCCAACCGGCGGCAAGCCGCGCTGCACCGACCCCGCATGGCACCACGCCGTCCAGCCAGCCGCGCAAGCCACGGCCGCAAGCGGCCTTGTTCTCGTCCAAACCCGGCACGCGCGGCCACTGAGGCTTGCGTACAACCGGCAATAAAAAACGGGCATTCAATGCCCGTTTTTTATTGCTGCATCCTGCTGATTTCAGGCTGGCTGGGCCACCTCGTGCCCCAGCTGCTCGGCGATATGTTCGAGCAGCAGATGCTCCTGGTACGGCTTGCCAAGATAGACGTTCACCCCGATTTCCATCGCGAGATTGCGGTGCTTGTCGGCGGTGCGCGAGGTGATCATGATGATCGGCACCGACTTCATGCGTTCATCGGCCCGCATCACGCGCGCCAGTTCAAAGCCGTCCATGCGCGGCATTTCGACGTCGAGCAGCACGATGTCGGGAATCAGGTCGCGCATTTTTTCCAGCGCATCGACGCCGTCCTTTGCGCTGTCGACACGGAACCCTTCGCGCGTCAGCAGACGTGTGGTGATTTTGCGTACCGTGAGCGAATCGTCGACCACCAGCACCATCGGTGGCTGCACGACAACGCTTGCTTCTGTCGCCACCATCGGGGCTGCACGCTCGGCCGCGCTGCGCGGCATGCTGGCCCAGCGCAGAGCGAGCGGCACCGGGTTGAGAATCAGCACCACGCGTCCGTCGCCGCGCACGGTGGCGCCGGCCACGCCGGTGATCCGCGCCATTTGCGGCCCGATGTTCTTGACCACGATTTCGCGCGTGCCCTCGATGGTGTCGACCAGCACGGCCGCCTGGCTCGATCCGCTGGCCAGCAACACCACCGGGTTGTAGCGCAGCACTTCGTGCACGGCATCGGTTTCGCCCAGCAGGTGCGGCAGATACGACAGCGGGTACTTGCCGCCGCGCCAGTTGATTTCGCCCGCCGCCATCGCGTCTTCCAGCTCGTACGGCTTGAGCTCCAGCACCTGGCGCACCAGCGGCGCGGGCAGGGCAAAGTCGCGTTTGGCGGCCTGAATCATCACCGCCTGCGTCATCGCCAGCGTCAGCGGCAGGAAGATGTTGAAACTGGTGCCAACGCCGGCCTCCGAACTGATGTCGATGCGACCGCCGAGCGCCGAGATTTCGCTCTTGACCACGTCCATGCCGACGCCGCGCCCGGCCACCTGGGTGACCGTATCCGCGGTCGAGAAGCCTGCCGTAAAGATCATCTGCGCCAGCAGGGTTTCGGTCGGCTCGACGCCGGGCAGCAGCAGGCCGTTGGCCTCGGCCTTTTCGCGGATCCGCGCATAGTCGAGACCACCGCCATCGTCCTTGACAGTAATCAGCATCTCGTTGCCGGTCTGGCGCGCGGTCAGCACGATTTCGCCAAACTCGGCCTTGCCTGCGGCGCGGCGGGTTTCCGGCGTTTCGATACCGTGTGCCAGCGCGTTGCGCAGCAGGTGCTCCAGCGGCGCGGTGACTTTCTCCAGCACTGAACGGTCGATTTCCAGTTCGCCGCCCTGAATGTCGAGCTGGGCACGTTTGTCGACGTCGCGTGCGGTCTGCCGCACCGTGCGGTACAGGCGCTCGGCCACCGAATACAGGGGCACCATCCGCACCCGCAGCAGGTCCTGCTGCAGTTCGCGATTCAGCCGCGTTTGCTGGATCAGCGCAGCGTCCGCCTCGCCCAGACGGGCCAGCAGAATGTGCTGCACGGTGGAAATGTCGTTCACGCTTTCCGCGAGGAAGCGCGTGACTTCCTGGAAGCGGGTGAAGCGGTCGAACTCCAGCGGGTCGAAGCCTTCGGTTTCGCCCTGGGTATGGAAGGTCGCCTGCATCTGCGACTCGGCCTGGATTTCGACTTCGCGAATATGGCCGCGCAGGCGCACCAGCGCATCGGACAGTTCGCCGACGTGGCGTTTGAAGGCGAACACTTCGCTTTCGATCCGCGAACGCGCGATCGCCACTTCGCCGGCCTGATTCACCAATCGGTCGATCCAGTCGGCGCGCACGCGCAGGGTCAGCGCATTGCTGTCGCGCGTGACCGGCTGCGCAATCGCCAGCGGGTCGGCATGCATGGAACTGGCCGCGACGGGCGCGCCTTCAGCTGGCGCAAGCACCGGCTCGATCGGTGCGGCCAGCGGCTCGGCCACTTCCGCTTCGTTCAGCGCCGTCAGTTCGCCGCGCTTCAGGCGTTCGACGGCTTCGGCCAGACGGTCGACCTGCGCCTCAAGCGTTTCAAATACTTCCGTGCTCGCGCTCAGATGGCCTTCCATCACGGCAATCACGCGCGATTCCATCACGTGCGTCAGTTCGCCCAAGCGCATCGCGCCGACCATGCGCGCGCTGCCCTTGATGGTATGCAGGGTGCGCTGCAAAGCATTGCGCGCCGAGGCGTCGCCGGGTGCCGCATGCCAGGCGCGCAGTTGCGAACTGGCGTCGGGCACCAGCGTGTCGGCTTCCTCGAGGAAGATCGGCAGCAGCTGCTCGTCCAGTTCGTCGGTGACTTCGCGCCGCTCGAATACGGGTGCGGGCGCAGCCAGCTTGAGGTCGGGAATCAGGGCGCTCACGTCGAGCACGCCGGCGACCACTTCGCCATGGCCCGATTCATCCACGCCAGCCTGCGGCGCTTGCGCTCCGCTCGCCATCACCATTTCGGGTTCGGCTTCGACCGGGGTATCGGCTTGCGTCTCGGCGACCAGCGCCGCTGCCGGCTCAAGCGCAGGCGGCTCGAATGCGGCCGCCTCCGGCATCGCCTGTTCGTCTTCCAGTTCGCCCAGCACGGCGATCAGATCGCCTGCCGACTCAGGTAATTGCTGGTTTTCAATGGATGCGAACATCTCGTGCAGGCGCGCAACCGCATGCACAAAGCGGTTCCAGTACAACTCGAGCGCATGCGACAACTCGGCCAGCGGGGCGATGCCTGCCGTTCCGGCGATGCCGCCCAGCGTATGGATGGCGCGCCGCGCGTGTTCGCTGACTGCGCTGTTGGCCATGTCTGCATGACGCTCGGCTTCGCTCTGCAGCATTTCCAGGCGTTGCCGCGCTTCGGTCATGAACACCTCGTGCAGACCGCTGGAGATGCAGACCGAGCCGATGCAGATTTCGTCGGCTGGCTGCGGCGCGGCGGGTTCGTCCACTTGGGTTTCGACTTCAGCCACAACCGGGGCAGCGGCGTATTCGATGATGGCGCCGACGTCGAGCAACGGAGCGGATGGCGTCAAGACCTCGGTCGCGAGCGGTTCCGACGGCGCGACATCCGGCTGCGGCGCAGCCACTTCGATGACAGCTTCGAATGCGGCTTCAGGCTCGATGCTTTCGAGAGCGATCGCGGTAACTTCCGCTTCGGGCTCAGGCACTGCGTCAGGGTCGAGCGTCGGTTCATGTGCCAACTCAAGCGGCGCCACCCAGTCTGTTTCGCTGACGGCAGGCCATTCGACGACAGACTCAACCGTGGACTCCGCAACGGGCACAGCGGCTGCGACTTCGATTTCGGCTTCGTATGCGGCTTCCGACACGCTTTCCGGTTGTGCGGTTTCCTGCTCGGCAACCGTCGCGGCGACCATCACGGGCACGACATCCAGCCCATCACCACGCGCCACCCGCTCCAGTGCGGCCAGCAGGGCCGGCACCGGCAGGGCGACCGGTTGATTCGACTGCAGGGCATTGACCCAGTCCTGGAAAATGTCGCACGATCGGCCCAACAGGCGCAGCAAATCACTGTTGGCCGATTTCTTTTCGGCCAGCCAGCCGTTCATCAATTGTTCGAAACGCCAGCCGGTTTCGCCCAGCTCGTTCAGCCCGACCATGCGACCACTGCCCTTCAGGGTATGGAACGCACGGCGGATCACGGTGAGCGAGGCCTGATCGTCGGGCTTGTTCTTGCACACCTCGCAGGCCTCGCCCAGGGTTGCCAGCACTTCGTTGGCTTCTTCGAGAAAGATTTCCACCAGCTCAGGTTCGGCGTCTTCTGGCATTGATGCCAGCAGAGTGTCTTCCAGCGCCGCCGGTTCGTCCGGTTGTGCAACGACAGCCTCGGGGGCGGATTCAGGTGCCTGGTCGGAAACGGCTTCGGGTTCGGGTTCGAACAGGACAGGCGCGTCAATTGTGCAGAATGCCGGCGCCTCGGTCTCCATCTCAACCAGGTCGAAGGACTCGACGCTTGTCACCGATGACTCGTCCTGCGGCTCGTTTACCGGCTCGGCGTCTTCCAGCGTCAACGGAGTATCGGTCGCGGCCACGGCGCGTGCGGGCAGCGCCAGGCCGGTCATGGCAGCGATTGCCGCATCGAGCGCCTGCGAAGGCGCGTGCGCATCGCGACTGGCATCGAGCGCGCTGCGGGTCTGGTTTTTCAGCGTGGTGTCGTCGATCAGGTCGGCATCACGGCTGAGTTCTGTCAGTGCATCAAGGAATTTTTTTTTTGAATCGGCGTCGGCCTCGTCGCGCCAATCCACATAGCTCGCCTGTACTTCGGCTTTTCGCGCCGGCAGGCCCGACTCGACGGTTTCGCCGAGCCCTTCTTCCTGCACGCTCTCGGCATCGAGCAGGCCGAAATCGATCAGCACGGGGCGCAGGATGCGGCCCGCATCGGCACGTCCGGCACAGTAGGACTCGACATAAATGCCAAGGCTGGAAAACGCATCGGCCAGGCGCTGGCGGGTGGTCCCGTCAGGGAACCCTTCGGCAGCAAACGGCTGCACGGTCGCGGTCGCGGCGGCCAGCAGACTCGCTGCCTCGGGCAATTCGAGCATGGTCAGCGCGCCTTGCGCCTGAATGGCCAGAACCGGCAGCTCGGCCAAACGCGGACGTTCGTCCTCATCGCGGAAGAAGGCATCCAGTGCCTCCTCCATCTGTTTCAGGTTGAGGCTGACTTCCTGCGCCATCTGCACCAGCATGTCGCGCTCGGCTTCGCGCTGATTCGCATCGACCATCACCGCAGCCGGCATGTCGCGGCCTTCGAGCAGGGCGTTCAAACGCGCCTGCTGTCCCGCTGCACGGGCGGCAAAATCGGCGTGCAGCACGTCTTCGTGTTCAATCGCGTTCTGCACGAACAGCAAGGTGGACGCGACTTCCAGATTCATTTGTTCGCGCACGTCGGCTTCGCGCTGACCTGCCGCGTTGGCGGTAGTCGACAACTCGCCCAGCAGCGCGGCCAGGCCGCTGTTTTCGAATGACTGCGCCTGCGGCTGCATGCGCGCCAGTTGATGCTGGAACTGTTCGAGCTGGTCGGGCTGCCCTTCGACATACGCATGCCAGCTGTCGCGCGCCGACTTCAGGCCGCTTTGCAGCGCATCGAGCACGGGGCGCATGCGCGCCAGCGCCTCGGGGTCGAGCAAGCCACGGCCCGGCAAATAGCGATCGAGGCCAAGCGAGCTGCGCACTTCCGCTGCCCGGCCATCCATGGTCTGGCTTTTGGCAACGAAAAACAGCGCATCGCGCAGCAGCCGCTCCGCGACCTGCGGCGAGCCTTCGATCAAGCGGCGCATCTGCAGATCCACCCGCGCAAGCAGCTGCTTGACGTGGAAATCGGCTTCGACGCCGCGCGCGATCAGGCTGTCGATGAAGCCCACGCACGCCCACCAAAAGGTTTGCGAGGCCTGCGACGGCGCAATGCACTCGATTGCCGCGAGCGCTTCACGCATGCGCTGCAAGCCCTGTTCGGCCTCGACGTTGCGCAGGAAAGCCAGCAAGCCGCGCTGAAACAGGCCGCGCGCAGTTTTGACTTCGGCTGCCAGCGCATCCTTCGACAGGCCGGCGCCTGCGGGCTTGCCTGCGCCCCGCACCTGCAAGTCGGGGAAAAACAGCTCACCTTCGAAAATTCGTTCAGCGCCCTGCAACTCGCGCAAGCGCTTGTACAAGGGGAACAGTGCCAGTTCGCCGCTGCCCCTGCCATCCGACAAATCCTTTATCCAGCGTTGCAGGCCTTCGAGCGTATTGCGCAGGGCGCGCAGCACTTCGTCGCTGGCCGGCAAGCGCGCTTCGTTGATGTCGATCAGGCACGTCTCAAGCGTGCCCGCTACGGTTGCCGCCCCTTCGAGACCAACCATGCGCAATGCGCCGGCCACCTGGTGCGCGTCATCGCGCGCCAGCCGCAAGGCATTGGTCAGGTCGGCATCGCTGCTGTAGGCCTGCACCCGCCCGAGGGCAGCCTGCAGGGCAACATCGATATCCGCGCGCACCCAGTTCAAGGGGCCGGTGTCATAGTCGAGTAAGGCGCTCATGGTGTGTTCTTCCTGACGAGGGTTCAGCCGTCGTAAATCGGTTGCGTGTTTCTGGTTTGAGAACAGTCGATCAGGCCAGCTTGAAGCCCGCGACCGAATTCTTGAGGTCGTGCGCCAGCTGCTTCATGCCGCCAATCGAGTCCGCTGTCTGCTGCGTGCCGCTACTGGTCTGCAGCGAAATCGACTTGATGTCCTGCATGGTTTCGGCCACCAGCGCGGTCGATTCGGCCTGGTTTTGCGTTGCCGAGGAAATATCGGCAATCAGGCTGGCCAGCTTCTTCGACACGTCGCCGATCTCGGCCAGCGTCTGGCCGGCGGCGTCGGACAGCTTGGCGCCCTCGACCACGCCCTGGGTCGAGACCTCCATCGCCGCCACCGT
>NCCT01000028.1 GCA_002279795.1 Hydrogenophilales bacterium 12-61-10 | reverse complement strand
GCGCCGAAACAGGGTTTCGATTCCGAGTTCGAAACCGCCCTCATCGATCGAGAAATGGATGTCGGGATGGCCTGATGAGGCCAGGTGCAGAATTTCATTGATGGCGAGACCTCGCAACCGATCCATGGACCTCGGACAAGCGCCCTTTTCCAGCAGGACGGCAAGGTCGCCACGCTCAAGCTGCTCGATCAAGTGCATAAGCAGCGAAGCTCTCAGCGTATTGTCGGTGACGCGAACCATCATCATGATCAAGCGCCTCCTCGAATAACCGAGAGCAACTCAAGGCACACGCCCGCAATAGGGTTGTCCGGGTTCAGCAGCCATGGAATCGGCAGAAACTCGCCTTGGCCACCAATGTTGTGCTGGATGGCGAGCTCCAGGCCCCCCAGCGTTTCCTGGCTGCCTTCTTCCAGGATCAAGGTGCGCCATTCATTGGGGTCGTCAAGGCCAGACCGGCACACGTCCGCTTCAAACTGCCCGCTTGCCATCGCAAGCACCCACCAGGCAGCCTGGCGGCTTTGCGCGTTCTCTTTCAAATCAAGCGGACCATCCTTGGGGAATCCCATGCAATACCCCATGGGCATGCCGGGTGCAGGCCCATAGCAGGAGCCAAGGCCAGCGGAGACAAGCACTTGCTGGATCAAGGTCATCAATCGGTCCGGCTCTACACTCTCAGCTGGGATCGGGGGGAAACTGACTGTGGAATGGGAAGCCGTTGAACTCACTCTTTGGCTGCGTTCACCGTGTTCTGTTGCGGCCTGCTTAGTGAGAGTGGTACTCCCGGGCAATCGTGGCGCAAGGGTAATGGGCTGTGACGATTTCCCCTGTTCCTGGCCGACAGACTCTGGTGTGGATTGAGTCTGGGGTTCGACCGGACGCTGGGGCTTGCATATACGCTGCAAGCCTTCCAGGGTCATGTCGGGGAAGCGCTCCATGGCGGTGAGCATCTTGCCGATGTCCCGCTCGTTCAATTCCAGCCGGGCAGACATGATGGCTTCGCATCGAGCAAGAAACTGGTCTGCGCTAAATGCATGGGCATCTTCCGAAACCATGCCGGCTATGGCCTTTGCGGTTGGCGTGACCACCTCGGCATAGAAAGCGCTTTCCTCGATATCGTGATGATTGGCCAGCTTCAACAACAGGTTCAGGCGGGGCTGGATGGTTCGCACGGATAAGCCGGAAAGCCACGGGCCGACATCGGCAATCTTTTCGACTGCGAACCGGTACATGCTGAGTGTTCGCAGATCAGTCTGGAGGCCGAATTTCTTGATTTCGGCTTCAAACTCCCGGTGTGAGAGTGTTTTACCGCTCTCCTCTTCCATCTGCCGCTTGATTTCCAGCGTCCCGTTGGCACGATCCCAGAAGGTCATGTCGTTGCGCTGGGTGTTTTCGGCCATGTGGGCAAGCAGAACGGATGCTTCACCGCGCCAGGCTTTGATGATGACGCGGGTTTCGCGGAGCTTTGGATCCCCTGTTTCCTCCCACAACTCCCGTATGGCCTGCAGGCGGGTGTTTCCACCCGCGTACAGGATGTAATGGGTTTCTCCCGGCCGCTTGGTGACAGTCAAGGGTTGAAGGATTCCATTGACCCGGATGCTCTCCTTCAGCTCAGCGTAGGCTTCGTTGTTCGCCTTGCGGGGATTTCGCTCATAGAAGTGAACGGCGGTTACTGGAAGACTTGCCCACGAGTCATCCACTTCAGTGTCGTGCTTGAGGTCGCTCCCGCTGTTTGGCGCCGGCACGTTCAGGCTGTTGGACACCTCCAGCTTCAGGCGCTCCCGTACCGTCCGCTTTTCAGAATCGGACTTTGGGGTAAACCCATGCTTGGCAGCCAAGTCCACCATCTTGATCGAACTCGGGATATTCATGAGTGGGGGCTTTTTCTTTCCGCCCGCCATCATGCTTTAGCTCCGTCACGGCTTTGGTCTTGTGCTGCCTCCGATCCGGCGTAATGCCCTGCAAGGCTCGGCACCAACTCCCAGAGGAGAGCGTGCATGGTTTCATAGGCAGACGGCATCGTGCCCTTGCGCGACGGCTCATGCCGGTGTGCGGGGATGCACAGGGTGGCTGATTCCTTGTAGGACTTGGCGTCTGGGACTATCGTATCGAGTACCGTGACCCGTCCGCCCAGCTTGATGAAGTCCTGTCTGATCGACTCCGCGATGATTCTCGCGTCGGCAGTCCGGTCCTGCATCGATATGACTGCTTTGACCGGCCCTACCCTGTATTTCGAGTTTGGTGAAGGCTCAAGCCGAGCCAGCAGCTCCATCGTTCCCGTTTTGAACTCACGTGCTGACAGAATTTCCGGCTTGATTGGAGAAATGATCTGTGTGGCGGCGAGTGCGGCGGTGTCCTGCAGTGGGCCTACGGTTCCCTGCGTGTCGATTAAGACGCAGTCGTAATAGTCTTCGGATACAGAGGGGGAATTCAGGGCATTGCCAAGTCGCTCGCCACGATCAATCCGATGCAGGAGCCAGGTTTGGAGACTGCCATCTGGATCGTCCGACCGGATTACATCGAGCCCATCGATTACCGTCTGAGAGATGCAATCCTCAGTGACATACCCGGTGGTGATGACTTTTGTGAGGCCAAACGGGGCTTCGCGCTTAATACGGTAATATTTTGATAGCGCGGGCTGCACATCGGCGTCGACAAGCAGGACTCTCAGCCCCATGTCCGCCATGAGTGCACCTAGATTTGCTGCTAGTGTGGTCTTACCAACCCCGCCCTTCGTACTCAGTACAGTGAACTTGATCATATCCCTCCCCAGGTTTAACGAGGGACATGGACATAACCAGTCTGGATGCTGCGATCCCGCAGCAGTCTTGAGTTGCGCGTTTTTCCATAAAATGGTATATCAGGACTTGCTAATATACATTATGCGAAATATAGGAGAAAAGTCGGCAAGAATTGCTCGTCCGGATTCACACCACTTTTGGCTCAACTGTCATCGGGTATGCGTAAACGTAGCAACCATCCCAGTCAGGCATAACAGCTGTCAAAGCAACCCGTTGACCCAAACATCAATCAAGCTCAGATGGACCGCCTGATTACCTACAGACACCATGCCAAAGAAGATGCGAACCATGAACGAGAGTTGGAATCGATGTTCAATTGCCCACGCCCGGCAAGACTCGTCGCCGGCTTGACTGTTTTTTCACCGCGCAGATGTTCTTGCCCAGTTCCAACTCCTGCGCCTCGCGCTCATCCGGACTGGCCAGCCCGGCATTGGCCCGCTTGATCTCGACATAGGCCGGAGGAAACACCGGCAGGTTCGCCAGGATGTAGTTGCAGAAGCCCTTTTCGCCCTCGGCCAGTTTGAGCAGGCCCGGATTGCGGTGCTTCAGATCGCCCAGCGTGGCTTGGAAAACGCCCTTGTCGTCGGCTGCCGCCATGTCGCTGAAATGGGCCGGCAGCACCACCGTCTCGGCCGGGAGTTGAGCCATCCGCATCAGCGATTCGTAGAGTAGCGGCGCCCAGGCATCGGCCTTGCCGCCCAGGTCCGGGCGGGCGATCGACTCCAGAAACAGGCTGTCGCCGCTTAGCAGATAGCGATCCTCGATAAGGAAGGCGACCATCCCCAGGGTATGGCCGGGAAAATGCAGCACCTTGACCTCGGCTGCGCCGACCCGAAATGTTTGCCCCGCTTCCAGCGGGCGATAGGCGATGCGGGCGGGCAGCATGTCCAGCGGGTGAATCGCGTCATACGGATGCAGATGGTAGGGAATGTGATCGCCCTGCCCCAGCGCCGGCCCGCCGCTCAGGTGGTCGGCATGCAGGTGGGTATCCAGCACCCGCTCAATCCGTGCGCCCACGGCAGCGGCCAGTTCGTGATAGTGCTCGATGTGGCGACCGGGGTCGAACACCGCGGCGTGGTGCTCGCTCACCAGCACGTGGCTCAGGCAGCCACGGGCCGGACGCACCATCTGGTACAGCGAAAAGCGCTCGGTCTCCACCACCGGGCGCCAGGCGTAATAGTTGCCCCAGGCCTTCATCCCACCTGCCATGTTCACCGCATCGAAATCCAGGCGGCGCAGCCCTTCGGCCACAAAACGGGAGGTATTGCCCTCGGCACAGACGGCGAGGATCGGCCGGTGATGCGGCAGCTGTTCCATCAGCTGCGCCCGCACCCCGCGCATCACGGCTGCGGTGACATCGTCCTGCTCGCCCTCCAGGTCGAGCAGCTCAAAATAGGGAATATTACGTGGGAACGGGATGCGGACCTTCCACCCGCCAGCGTTCAAACTCGTCGCGGTTGCGCACATCCAAAATGAACATCGGCTCGCTGCGCAGCAGACGTTGCCACACCTGTTGCGGACTTGCGGCGGTCGTGACTTGCTTCAACATGGGACACCTCCTACCGGACCCCTCACTCATATCCATAGCGCGGTTCGGACACCACGCCATATCGTGATAACCGAGCGTTTATTCGATACTGAAAATATAGACGATGCGTGGGTGCTGGAAATTCAGGTAGGTAGTTCGGTATCAAAGGTCGTACTTCGATCCACACCGCTCAGCCAGCCTTTGGCGTTTACTCAGTTGACTGACCAAGCTCGACGTTTTGCAACTCAACGCAGGGTGCCATAGGTACCTACCCTCCGCTTAGCGCCTGGAATATGTAAAGGGTCGCATCCTCAGGCACGCGATCGGAGAGGTTCTTTCGATCGATCATGATGGTGTTGTTGACGCTGATCACCACATGCGGGCGCAGTGCGCCACGTTCGTCGAGTACGTAATCGGAGAATCCCGGGGCCAGCGCGTCAACCGCGCGCAGGACGTCTGCAACCGAGCCAGCCGGCACCCGTATCGTGCGGTTCTCCAGCGCCGGAAAGAAGCGGTACAGATGCCGGGTTATTTCCACCGTCGGCATGACGGTCAGCCGAACCGAACCGAATACACCGGCGGGAAATTGTGGCCCAGGCATTGCCAGGTTTCGCCGCGATCTTCCGACAGGTAGACGTTGCCGGTCGTACTGCCGAAACACAGGCGATCGCCGGACACGTCGAGGCCATGCCGCAGCACGATGTCATAGGCGTTTTCCTGCGGCAGGCCGCTGCGAAAGGATTGCCACGATTGCCCACCGTCCATGGTCCGTGCAACGAACAAGCCGCCGCCGATCGCCATGCGCTCCATGTCCGCGCGCGCGGGTACGACCCACGCGGTGCGCCCGTCCTGTGCGTCGACCGCGATGGGGAAGCCGAAATGCACGCCGGCATCGGGCATGCTGACCTTCTTCCATTTCAGCGCGCCGTCATCGCTATAAAACACCCCGCAGTGGTTCTGCTGCCAGAGATGCGCCGGCTGCCCCGGACACCCGGCCACGAAATGCGGATCGTGCCCCCAATCCGATTCCGGGTTCGGCGTGTAATCGTTCAACATGCCGCGATTGCGGCCCGTCCAGCTTTTACCGCCATCGGTGGTCTCCAGCACGCCGGCCGACGACACCGCGACGTGCAGGTGCAAAGGATCGCGCGGGTCAATGACGATGGAGTGAACGCCAGGCTCGAACACGCCGTAGTCGATGCTGGCCGGCGTCCCGCCCCACTGGTTCTTGCTGGTCGCCTCGCCGGCGAACAGATCGCCGCCGCGGCTTTCATGGTTCCAAAGCGGGCGGTTGAGTTCCCAGTTGTCCCCGCCATCATCGCTGACGAACAAGCCGCCGGGGATCGTGCCGGCATACAGCCTGCCGGGTTGTTCGGCCGAGCCGAACGCCAGGTTCCAAATCTTGTAAACGGTCGCGTCCTTGTACTCGGCCTGTCCCACAGGTGCCTCCGGGTCGAAATCCGGAGTGGGCAGGTATTGGACGATATGGCGCGCCCCTTTTGGATATTTCAAGGACAGCACGTCCTCCCATGTCTTGCCGCCGTCGCGTGAACGAGACAACTTGGGGCCCCAGTGGCCATGGTCCAGGGATGCCCACAAAGTCCCGTTACGCGGGTCGCGCGCCGCGTAGCACACGGGTATACCCGCATGCTCGATGGGCCGAGGGTTCCAGACCGAATTTGAATGATCAAAAATGACGGTACCCTTGCGCGTACCGAGCAGAATCATGTTCGACATAAAGTTGACCTCAGACCAGTTCACGCTGCGTGCGGCAGCACCCACATCCACATTCAATCACCACTTAACACTTTTTTGAATCAGCATAATCGGAGCCTGGATTTATTCAATGAAACCGATTCCGACTGGAATAGTCGTGCAACAACCAGCCGGTTTGAACAAGCTAACCCAACGTCGCCGATGAAGAGACCATCGCTATGGTGGTCATGAACTTCCGCCATGGCCGATATCACGCATAGCACGACCCTACTCACCCAATGATGTGATGCACAGGCAGCTTGCTCATCTGCCATTCGCCGGTCTTCGCGTCGTAGCGGGACGCGGTGAAAGCGTGCCACTCCCCATCGTCCAGCTTCGGAAAATCCCCCCGATAGTAGTAGCCCGGCCAGCGCGTTTCCTGCCGGTAGAGCGTGTGCCTGAGCACGGCCTCCGAGGTCCAGACCCGGTGCTTGAGCTCCCAGGCGCGCTGCAGCTGGTGCAGGCCATCGGCGCCGATATGGTCGAGGTCTTCCTTCAGCAGGGTCAGCAGTTCGAGGCCGCGGTCGAGCATCGGTTCGCTGGTCATGTACTGCGTGCTGATGCCGCCGCCGTATTCGTCCATGATTTTCTCCAGCCGCTGCAGGCCGTGCAGCGGCAAGATGTAGCTTGGCGCCACGCTGCCGGCGACGATCTCGTGCTTGCCGATGGCGTGGTTTTGCAGCGGCTTGAAGATTTCTTCCCGCAGCGTGTCGATCTGCGTGTCGTCCACCTGCGGCGCGTTGCCGGCCAGGGCCATGACATAGCGGACCGCCGCCTTGCCCGCGATGCGGCCCTCGGTGAACGAGCCGGAGGAGAACTTGTGGGCAGAGCCGCCGATGGTGTCGCCGGCGCCGAACAGGCCTTCGACCGTCGTCATCCGGTTGTAGCCCCACTGGTAATCGCCCGGCGCGCAGTCTTCCGGCCCGCTGGCCCAGGCGCCGGAACAGGTGGCGTGGGACCCCATGACGTAGGGTTCGGAGGTGATCAGTTCCGACGGCTTCTCCTTGGGATCGATGTTTTGCGAGGCCCAGACGACGGCCTGGCCGACGGTCATGTCGAGAAAATCCTCCCAGCCGATTTCCTCCTTCTCGCGGGTATCGATCGCATTCTGGGTTTGCATGTAGATGGGGCCCTTGCCCGCCTTGATTTCCTGCAGCACGGCATGGTTGCGCAGGCAGGTCGGCAAGGGCGTGGTCTCCGCATACTTGCCGACGAGGGATTTCATGTCATCCAGCATCGAGGCTTCAAAACGCTCGCCGTAGGCGTTGGTGGCCATGGCCTTGAGCAGCAGGAACCAGGCGCCGACCGGGCCGTAACCGTCCTTGAAGCGGGCGAGCACGATGCGGTTCTCCATCTGGATCATCTGGGCGCCTGCTCGCAGGACCAGGCCGTAGGCCGATGCGCTGCTCCACGGCGCATACCAGGTGCGACCCATGCCTTCGCCGACCGACCTCGGCTTGAAGATATGCGACGCGCCGCCGGCGGCGACGATGACCGCCTTGGCCCGGAAGACATAGAAACTGCCGTCGCGCACGTTGAAGCCAACGGCGCCGGCGACGCGGTTGGGGTGCGTCGCGTCCATCAAGAGATGCGTCACCATGATGCGGTTGTGCACTTCGCTGGCGGATTTTCGCGCGGCCTCGGCGATGATCGGCTTGTAGCTCTCGCCGTGGATCATCACCTGCCATTTGCCTTCCCGCAGATAGTGGCCGGTGTCCGGGTTGGTCATGATCGGCAGGCCCCATTGCTCGAACAGGTGAACGGTGCCGTCGACGTGGCGGGCAATGTCGTAGATCAGATCCTCGCGCACCAGCCCCATCAGGTCGCCGCGCGCGTAGCGGACGAAGTCCTCCGGCTGGTTTTCATTCCAGCGCATGCCCATGTAGCAGTTGATCGCCGACAGACCGTGGGCGGCGGCGCCGCTCCTTTCGATGTTGGCCTTCTCGACCAGGGTGACCTTGAGGTTGCGGCCCCAGTAACGCGATTCGTAGGTGGCGCCGCAGCCGCCGAAACCACCGCCGATGACGAGGATGTCGGTGTCGACGATGTGGGTTTTCCGGGTGGAGAACAGGCCCATGGCATCAGCCCGGTTCCGCAGCGGTGCGCAGCATCGGCAAGGCATCCACCTTGAGCATCTCGGGCTCGTGCGCGAGCAGCGGCGAGTTCAGCGCGGCGGCGTCGGGCGCGGCATAGTCAAAGGGTGGCTTGATCGACCCCCAGGGCGTAGTACGGATCGGGAAGGTGAACTGCTTTTCGCGCCCGTCGCGGTAGCGGATCTTCCACGAGATGGTGCCGCTCGCCTCTTCCCGCAGCACCCGGACGCTGTGGCCCAGCGGCGCGAAGTCGGCATAGCCGCGCACGTCGATCGCATGCTGCGGGCAGGCCTTCACGCACGAGTAGCACTCCCAGCAGAAATTGGGCTCGACGTTGTACGAGCGGCGGTAGACCGGGTCGATGTGCATGATGTCGGACGGACAGATGTCCACGCACTCGCCGCAGCCGTCGCAGCGCGTCATGTATGTGAATGTGGGCATCGCTCACCTCTTGGCGTTGTCGGCGTCGGCAGGCTGGACGAACCGTCTGCCTCCTCCAGCCGTTTCTGGAAGGCCACCACCGGCTTGTAGAACATGTGGGCGAACTTGGACCAGGGAACCGACACGCAGAGCAGCGTCGTGAACAGGAGGTAGAGGCTGGCAAAGACTTGGGTTGCCGTCGCGCTCCCCACCATCGCCGCCCATGCAAACAGCAGCGCAAATGTGAGACTGCCGAGCAGCGTGACGATGAACAGATCGGCACGCACCAGCCGCCAGGGCGGTTGGCCGTCATGCATCACGTTGACCCGCAGCAGGAAGAAGAACCAGTAACCGCCGATCAGCGCCAGCAGCACGCCGACGTTCCACAGAAGCGGCAGCAGCACCGGCGGATGCAGCTCGGCCGGATAGCCGAACACCATCACCAGGGTCGTGATCAGATACAGCACGAAGCCGTAAAACATCAGGGCATGGGAAATCCGCCGGCTCCGGTTGCAGAATTCGCCGAAGGTGGCGATGTCGGTGACGAGGGTTTTGGCTGCTATGGCGACCTTCTCCTTGCCGCCGAGTTGCCTCCTGGCTGCGGCCCTGGCGCGCTGCCGATCCTGCAGGAAAAACCGGGCCTTGCCGTCGTGCAGCAGGTCGAATCCGGTGCCGACCAGCACCGCGAGCATCAGCAGCACCATGTAGCCCTGCATGAATTCAGGGGACACAAAAGCTGTCAGCGCGTTGAATGGATTGGTGGTCAACATCCTGACCTCCCGATAGCAGCCGGCATTGTTCTGGCGTGCTACATCACGCCGACGATGTTGCCGCAGGCAACGTAAACCTGCACCTCGGCCGCGCTCTTGTGGATGTTGATCGCGGTCTTGTCCTGCAGGATGGCATCGAGCGAAACCGGCACCAGCGTGACGGAGCGGCCGCCTTTCAGCGCCTCCAGCGGCCACTTCGGCGCCTTGTCCAGCGTGTCGCAGCGGCCCGCATGGATGTGCGCCGGCTGTGCGACACCCGGCGGGGTATTCAAAAGTTCTATGACGACCCGGGTTTTTTCGCCTTCAGGAAACAAGGTGGCGAAGCCGCTTTGCCCCGAATTGTTCATCGCTTCGAGCTTGACCGTGAGCGCATCGTCCAATGCCTGCGCGGGACTTGCAGACACACTGGCCAATATCAGAATCATGAGCAGTCTGGACATGATGGCCACCCCGAAAAGCAACGAGAACCGGTGTATAGCACCGCGCCGGCAAAAGACAATTCGATCGATCCGGGGATGCGCTGCGCGCCATGAATTGTTTGAATAATCCCGAGCAATTTAGTCAGGTATTGACTATGTTGAGACTTGTCTTCTTTCCCTCTGGAGACGGCCATGTCTACTCGCACCCTCCGTGACACCCCCCTGCTCGACCAGCTCGAGAGCGGCCCCTGGCCCAGCTTTGTATCCGGCCTCAAGCGCCTGGCCCGGGATAACGACATGATGGTTGACCTGCTGGGCCAGCTCGAAACCAGCTACGAAACCCGCACGGGTTACTGGAAAGGCGGCACGGTCGGCGTGTTTGGCTACGGCGGCGGCATCATCCCGCGCTTTACCGAACTGAAAGATGAAACCGGCAAGCCGCTGTTTCCCGAGGCGGCCGAATTTCACACCCTGCGCGTGCAGCCGCCGGCCGGCATGCACTACAGTTCCGACCTACTGCGCAAACTGTGCGACGTCTGGGTCAATAACGGCGGCTCGGGGCTGATCGCGTTCCACGGCCAGTCGGGCGACATCATGTTCCAGGGCGTCAGCAGCGCGAACGTGCAGCCCGTGTTCGACGGCCTCAACGCCATGGGCTTCGACCTCGGCGGCGCCGGTCCCGCGCTGCGCACCTCGATGTCCTGCGTCGGTTCGGCGCGCTGCGAAATGTCGTGCTTCGACGAGGCGCGCGCGCTGCGCACCGTCATCAACAACAATCTCGACGACATGCACCGCCCGTCCCTGCCCTACAAATTCAAGTTCAAGTTCTCCGGCTGCCCGAACGACTGCGTCAACGCCATCCAGCGTTCCGACATGGCCACCATCGGCACCTGGCGCGACAATATCCGCGTCGACGAAGCATTGGTACAGGACTACATGAAGGTCCACGGCATGCATGATCTGATCAATGACGTGGTCAAGAAGTGCCCAACCCAGGCAATCGATATCGTCCCCGAGGCGCAAGCGGACACAGCCAACCCGCACGTATCGGTGGCGCGTCTGGGGGACGGCAATGCGATGTGCATCGACAACAAGAACTGCGTCCGCTGCATGCATTGCCTCAACGTGATTCCCGGCGGCCTGCTGCCCGGCAAGGACAAGGGCGTGACCATCCTGGTCGGCGGCAAGGGCGTGCTGAAAATCGGCGCGACCCTGGGCACGGTGATCATCCCGTTCATGAAACTGGAAACCGACGAGGACTTCGACGCGCTGAACGAACTGGCGCGCAACCTGCTCGATTTCTTCGCCGAAAACGCGCTCGATCACGAGCGCACCGGCGAGATGATCGAACGCATCGGGCTGGCCAACTTCCTCGAAGGCATGAACCTCCCGGTCGATCCCAACATGGTCAGCGCGCCGCGTTCCAACCCCTATTTCCGCAGCGACGACTGGGACGAGCAGGTCGCCAAGTGGGTGGAATACAAACAGCGGAAAGCGGCCTGATACCAGGAGAAAACCATGAGCCTGAAGAAGCTTTTCGCCCTCCTCACCCTTGGCCTGCTGCTGGCCGTTCCCGCCGTCAGCCTGGGGCAGGGCAAGGTGCTGATCACCTCCCCGACAGAAGGCGCCACCCTCGACGCGCTGGATGAAATCCGGCTGGCCTATGAAGTCGATCCCGGTCCGCGCGGCGATCATGCACACCTCTACGTCGACAACAAGGAAGTGGCGATATTGCACAAGCTCAAGGGCAGCTATTTGCTGGAAACCCTGTCATCCGGCACGCGCAGCCTCTGCGTCAAGGTGGTGAACAAGGCCCATGTGCCCATCGGCATCGGACAGTGCATCGAGGTCACGGTGAAATAAAGCGGAGCGGAGCAAGCCAGGGGAATTCAACAATGGGCCCGGAAAACCTCGCCTATGCCCTGATCCAGGTGGTGCACAACTTTGGCGCCGCCGCCGTGCTGGGCGGCGCGGCATTTGCACTGTGGCCCGCCTTCCGCATGGAATACGGCCACGCGTTCGCCTGGCTGGTTTTCCTTGCCTGGGGCGCGCAAATTGCCAGCGGCATAGCGTTCGGGCTCACCAGTTTTTATTACTACGGCGAGACGCCCGACCTGAGCAACATTGCCATGGCAGCCCTTGCCATCAAGGTGGCCGCGGCCATCAGCGGTTTTCTGCTGACTGGCAGCTATCTCGTCCGTGGCCGGGAGTGGCCCTCCCTCAGCGTCAAGCACACCTTTCAGGGCCTGGCCGCACTGGCTGCCATCGCGCTGACGGCGGCCGCTTTCCTGCGCTGGTTTTCGTAGGCAGAGAAGGGGATGGCTACGGTCTATATTGAGACACGTCCGGCTCATGGAGCGCTCGACTGAGCCCTGCATGCAGCCAGGTTCAAGGCGGCCTGCCGGGCAGAGGATCCATGACAAGGAGGCATCACATGCGCTACCCAACCCAGATTGGCCGACCGCACCTGGCGGCTTTGCATTGTTCGTTGTTTTTGTTGGGCTTGGCCGGATCAGCCGCTTGCGCCCAAGCGCCCGCACCAGAGCCGGCACTGACGCACGACGCCCTTGATCCCGCTCTTGAATGGGGAGCCTGTCCGCCGTTCTTGCCCAAAGGGTGCGGCATTGCCGTGCTGCATGGCGACCCGTCAAAAGACAACGCTGACGTGTTCTTCAAAGTCCCCGGAAAATCAACGATTCCGCTCCATTGGCATACCTCGGCGGAACGCATGGTGCTGGTGGCGGGCGAACTTCATGTCACCTATGACAGCCAGCGAACGGCGGTTCTCCGGCCGGGGAGCTATGCGTACGGCCCCGCCAAACGGCCTCACAGCGGGTACTGCGCAAGTTCTGATCCGTGCGTCCTTTTCATTGCCTTTGAATCGCCACTCGACGCGGTTCCGGTCGCAAGCATGGGAAAGTAAGGACTTTGATGCCCGAGCCGTCCTTATACCTGTTGAGGTACTGACCGCTGGGGCAGACTCAACCCTGCAACCCAACACGTCACCGGAACAGTGGCTGGTTTTCTCGTAAGGCATTGCCGGCATGGCGCAGACGAACCGAGCCTCAGTTAAGGGTTTGTTTTTTGCAGTTGCAGCGGTTCGTCGCTTTGCCCCCGGGGGTTGATCTGGGTCCGGGTGTTTGGCTGCTCCTGTGTTTTGTTCCGGTTTTGCACAGCCGTTTGCGCCTCGGTCTGGGTACGGCTTTCTTTTTGATGCTTGGGCTGTTTCTGCTTCGTCAGGCTTCTTTTCTGTTTCACCTGCCCGGGCTCGTCAGCCGACGCGGCAGTCGGGTTGCTCATGCCCTGCCCGCTCATGTGTCCATAGCCGCCGCCGATGCTCAGGGCCAGGATTAATAGGTTGGAAAATAAAAAGCTGTGTTTGCGCATGGCGTAATCCTGTTTGTTTAAAAAATGTCCAGGCTGTCCATTCCCCCGCTCGCGCGTGAACACCTGGCATGTGTCACGTATGGATGGTTATAGGCAACTTTTTCACGACCACCTGCTATCTGCAGGTTGCTGCGGGACTCATCTGAAGCGGGCATGCCGGGCACGCATACGTAGCAATACTTAATTTTTTGTTTTTCATGAAAAACGGGTGGGAAAACCGCAACCCCTGTTCTAGTTTGACCTTGGTGGATTTATTACAGGAGGACCTCATGAATACCCCCAAGCAGTTGATCGCTTCATTGGCCGTTCTGGCATCCTTGGCAACAGGGAATGGCATGGCGGACGATGGCGCCGCCGACGCGGAAGGCAAGCCGGTTTTGAAAAGCCTGTCCCACGAGGGCAGCGCGATTCCGACCTCTGAAGTGCCGGAGGCAGAACACGCCTTCATCGCCATGATGAAATTTTACGTGCCTGCACAGGCAGCCAGTGGCGCTACGACGCTTATCGATTATTTCAACGCCGACGGGACATTGGTGTCCAGCGCCGGCTACGCCAAGCCGCTGATCGGCGCCTACATTTACGGGCCGGTAGAGGGCGTTGAAGGCGTCGGCTTCGTCGGCCATGGCAAGCGGGAGGCCTACGCCGCAGTCAGCTTTGATGATGGCCTGACCTGGAAGAACACCAACCTGTCCGAGTCCGCCACAGAAACCTCATGCGACAGCACCAGCGGGAGCGGCGGTTGCACGGTCGATCGCGACGATGTGCCACTGTTCGCCAGCACCACTGGCGCCTACCCCGGCGATGTGATCAACACTTTTCACGCGGTGGCCGGCAACAAGGCGCTCGTCGCCTGGCCCAGCCGCTACTGCGCAAGCGGGGAACCCAACTATTCTCTCGACACGGCTGATCCTTCGCCGGAACAAATCGCCCGGCGCGCAGCAATTGCCAGCTACCTGGGCGATCGTCGGCCAGGTGCCGTTCAGCTGTCTGTGGACCGCGCGCGGTGTGCTTGTCCAGGGCGACGATCCAAGAACGCCGGAAGCAGCCGAAACCAGTTACATGCGCTGGTTCAAGGCCGAGCGCCTGACATCGGGCCGGCGTGATGTGAACCGCATCGAGACCGTCTGCGTGGCAGGCGCCGGGTGCGCCATCACCTGGCAGGAAGACCCCGATGGCTTGCGTCCAGGCCAGGGCGAAGGCCCCGGCGAAGGCTGGAGCGGCGCCATCGCCAACAGCCAGACCGACATCTGGTATTCCTATGTTCCGTGGGACAAGTTCGACGTCGTGCAGAACCCGACCGACGCAACAGGAACTACGCCGATGCCGTTTGCGGACTACGAAGCGGCAGCAATTGGCGATATCACCCAAAAGCCAAAAGTTTTTGTGCCTTTCGCCATGCCAATGCGCCTGACCGACAACGCCAAGTGCAATGTGGCGAATCCCCAGCCCTACTGCTTCGGGTCTGCGTTGCAGGCGACCTATGTCGATCCGACCCCCGCGGACAATACCGACCAGCCCCTGAATCCCATGGCCTATGGCCTGAAGGACATGTGCAAGGCCATTGTCGAGATTCCCACCGGCCAGGCTGGTACGCCCTCCCCCCTCTGCGTCACCGGGGACGGCATGCCACTGATCGGCAACACGGCCTCGACCCGGCCCCGCCTCGGGCTCTACGGCTACGCATCTAACGGCAAGGTGAAGGACGCGGTGATCGACAGCGCCTTCGTGGTGGTGGTGGCGGAGGAAGACAAGGGCCTCGGCAAGTTCACCTTTGAGGACGGGACCACCGTTCCATGCGAGCCAACTGAAGAAAACGATGGCACTTGTCTCGCTTTCGACGAAGGCAAGAACATCTGGTACCACACCTTCAGCATGAAACTGACCGACACGGTCGGCGGCAAGACGGCCGACACGCTGGTTGCCAATCTGGGGAGCCATGGCAGCATGCTCAACCAGCCTGAGGTGGACTGGCAGAGCGGCAATTTTGACCCGGTGGTCAATACCGCAAGCCTGTGGGATTTCGGTACTTATAACCATGACATCTACAACACCGAGATCGCCCGTCGCGGCAGCCTGCTGGCTCAGGACATCTACAAGGTGCACACGGCCACGTCCTCGGCGAAAGGTCGCCTGATTGCCCTGCCGGCCTGGAAACAGGGCGTCATGAATCAGGGTGGACCGGCCGACGTGATGGTGCGTCGCATCCTGATCCCCAAAAACTGGAAGCTTGCGCAAGACGGCAATCCCTACGCCTTCCGCAACATGGCATGCACCAACTGGGCCTACAAAACAGGTAATGCCTACTATCCCGGGGGTGTTTGTCTGGATTCGGCCATCAATCTCTCGGCAACCATTCCAGACACCTGCAAGGACTCGGACACCAATGAGACGGTAGCCTGCCCGACAGTGACCCTGGGCAGCACGCCCTTTGGTGTTGGCAATACCAACCCGGTTCTGCAGGGCAGCACGGTCGACCCGAACACCACCAAGGTGCTGTCCTGGCACCAGTGCCCGGCCAGTTTCACGACGGTGAGTGCGACTGCTGGCACGACGCCCCTGACATGCGCCACCGATGCGAGGACGGATGCCACCACCTTGCTCGACCAGTCCTGGTACAACCCGCTGGACGTGGCCAAGGGACACCGTGGCTTTCTCGACGGCGACTTCGTGATGATGCTCTACGCGTGGTCACCCAACTGGCGCCTCAATGCCAAGGGCAACGACCGCTACGAGTTGTATATCCGGCGTTCCTTCAACGGTGCAGCAACGTGGACCACCCTGCCAGGCAAGTATGCGCACTGGGACAAGAGCAAATACAGCGGTCAGGGCACCGTCACCTGCGAAACCTTCCGCAGCGACGTTTCCCAGGCTGAAGGGGATCTGCTCGAGCCACGCGTGTGCAACAGCTACGCCGCAGGCGCTGCCGAGCAGGCACGCAACGTGACCCAGCACAAGTCGATGCGAATCACCACGCTTGACCCACGCTATGCGATCAGCGGTTCGCCCACAGGCGTCAGCGTTACCGATGATCCGTTTGCAACGGGCTGGTCGTCGGCCGATGACGTGCGTGATCCATCGCGTTACTTCGTTGTCTACGAAACTGGCGACAACACCACGGCCGAGTTTGGCGAACCCGAACCGCTCGACCTCTTCTACAGCCGTGCCGTGAAGTTTGGCGACCACTATCAGGTGTGGGCGGAAGAGACCGACCTGAACGTCTGCTACCCGTCCGACCCGCATGGAAACGTGGTTCCGCCGGAACTGGTTGGATCGGGTTTCTGCAACGAGTTCGACCAGATGGAACAAGGTACGCCGGGTCTGGAAGCAAGCGAGGCAAGCCTGGTGGGCAGCCCCGGTGGCCAGTTCCTCTACGGTGTGTGGGCACAGCTGCTGCATGAAAACGGCGAAGTCACCGAGTCGGATGCGATGGCTCGCCGGGTATGGTGGCTGGATGGCTACATTCCCAGCAACGCCTGGGTATTTGGTCAAGGTAGTGGAGACGGCACGCCAGCTCAATAAATGCGTTTGCAAGCTGTGATTGATGCGGCTGGATCAGAATTACGTAGAAGACACGTTAGGCCTTCTCGATGTCCTCGAACATCGCCGCGCGGCCGGGATCGACCGCGTGCTTGGCTTATTTGCACTAAACGCGCTCAGGCTTTGCGGCGGCGGACAACACCCAAACTGGCCAGGCCCAGCGCAAGAAGGCCGGTTGTGGCGGGTTCCGGTACCTGGCCGGAGGGCAGCGACACATTGTCTGAAAAGGTGATCCGGTAATCGCCATAGGCAAAATCAGCGTAATCACAATAGTCCGAGGGAGCGCCGCTGCAGGTAACCGGGTAATACCAGTCGTCCGCATCGTCGGTATTGAGGCCGGCAATGGCTTCTGACCCGGAAAGATTTTGCGCGCCAATGGCCAGAATGTAGTTGCCATTGCCTAACGCCAGGCTGAGATAAGCATCAAAACCGTAGATCGAGCCGTCACCATAGGTATCCGTGAAATCATCGTCATTACTGGCGACAGCATCCGAGGCATCCAGGCTGCCGTCGTCACGGAACAAATAGATCACGGAATCGAAGAAGGCGATCTCCCCATCTCCGTTGACGTCGACAGGTTGCCAAATGCCGTCGGGCGTGACCAGGTCCTCGCTGTCATCTTCCCAGGAGAGCGTGTCGATCGTCACATTGCCTGCAGAATTGAGCGTGAACTTCACTTGGTCGACCGTGCTGCCGATTCGCACACCCGCATCGTCGAGAATTTGATGAATGCTGCCATCGATCACGGCGGCATGAGTACCGGAAGCAGCCAGCAGGCAGGCGAGGGAGAGAAGCGTTCGTTTCATGATGGTCCTTCATGGAAAGTTGATGACCCTTATGCTCTAGTACATAAAACTCAGATTAACAGTCATCTATTCAGTCACTTATCTGTAACAAAATGCTGAGCAAGCACTCGTTTTCGGCTGCTACCCCATCCTTCCAGGCATGGTTTCGCCATGCGGGCCCTGAGTAGCTGCTGCTTGAGCACATTTCATCCGCAGGCCCTGCCTGCTTGAGCCGCAGCTTGCGTTCAGATCGACGCCGCTTTCCCGGCAGAATGGGCAAAATATTCTGTCGCCAATCGGATGCCCTTTCAAAGACAGATCCTGTTAAATTGAACTGAAAGCCGCCTCATCCAGCCGTTCGCACAGCCTTCGAGTCATTGACCCGATTAAAGGGCCTAATCTGAATTTCGCAGGACACCCCACCCACCATGTCTGACCGCCTTCCCCCTTCACGCGATACCCAGCGGCCCGGCGCCGAACAGTCCGCCAGCGAATCCACGCGGGTCGTTCGCCTGCCCGCGCGCGCGGTGCCGTCGGCAACGCGCCCGACCGGCCAGGATGTGCCGCCCGGCGCCTGGGCGCTGGACGACGCGGGCCCGCCGCTGGCGCTGCCTTTTTTTGCCACGCCGGTGCAGGCGGGGTTTCCCTCGCCGGCCGACGATCATCAGGAAGACCGGCTGGATCTCAACCGGCTGCTGGTACGCCATCCCGAGGCGACGTATTACCTGCGCGCCAAGGGCGACTCCATGACCGGCGCTGGCATCCAGGATGGTGACCTGCTGATGGTGGACCGGGCCATCGAGGCCAAGCCCGGCATGATCGTGGTGGCGGCGGTAGACAACGAGTTCACGGTCAAGCTGCTGGAGGCGACGCCATCGGGATTCTGCCTGGCACCGGCCAACCCGCATTACGCGAAAATCATTCTTAAAGACGCCCAGGAACTGGTCCTGTGGGGCGTGGTGATCCACGTCATTCACTCGGTTCACCCGCGCGGCTGAGGCGTTCATCCGATGAGCAAGCCGGTTTTTTCCCTGGTCGACTGCAACAACTTCTACGCCAGCTGCGAGCGCGCGTTCAATCCCGGGCTGATCGGCAAGCCGCTGGTGGTGCTGTCCAACAACGACGGCTGCGTGGTGGCGCGCTCGCAGGAAGCCAAGGCGCTGGGCATCAAGATGGCCCAGCCCTGGTTCCAGTGCCAGCATCTGGTGAGACCGCATGGACTGGTCGCCCTGTCTTCCAATTACGCGCTGTATGCCGATATGAGCCGCCGGGTGATGACGATCCTGGCGGGCTTTTCCCCGCAGCAGGAAGTCTACTCAATCGACGAGTCGTTTCTGGCTTTCTCCGGCCAGGATGAAACCGACTGGCAGGCACTGGGCCTGACGATGCGGGACAAGATATTCAGATGGACCGGCTTGCCGGTCTGTGTCGGCTTTGCGCCCAGCAAAACCCTGGCCAAACTGGCCAACCACTGGGCTAAAACCCAGCCCGGGTTCGCCGGGTCGTGCGATTACAGCGCCCTGCCCGCCGCCCAGCGACAGGCCTTGCTGCAGGCCACGCCGGTCAATCAGGTGTGGGGCGTGGGCCGCCGCCTGACGGAAAAGCTCGAGGCGCTCGGCATCCGCAGCGCGGCCGACCTGCAGGCGGCTGACCCCGCCTGGCTGGGCGGGCAGTTCTCGGTCGTCCTGGCGCGCACCGTCGAAGAATTGCGCGGCGTGTCCTGCCTGGACCTGGAGGACGTCGCCCCGCCCAGGCAGCAGATCATGACCAGCCGTTCCTTCGGTCTGCCGGTGACCGAACTGGCCGAGTTGCGCCAGGCGGTGACCGCCTACACCACGCGCGCTGCAGAAAAACTGCGGGCCGACGGCCAGCTGGCGGGCGAAATCCAGGTTTTCATCCGCACCAGCCCGTTCAAGCCCGATGCGCCGTCCTACTCCGGCGCCTTGCAGATGCACCTGCCCGAGCCAACCGACGACACCCTGCACCTGGTCAAGGCCGCCGGCTTCCTGCTGCAGCGCCTGTACCGCCCGGGCTTCCCGTATCAGAAAGCAGGCATCCTGCTGAGCGAATTGCAGCCCGCCACGTTGCGCCAGGGGCAGCTGTTCGATCGCACCGACACCCGCCGGCGTGACACACTGATGACAGTCATGGATCAGCTGAACCGAAAAATGGGACAGGACACGCTTTTCCTCGCCGGCACCGGCATCGACCGCAGCTGGCGCATGCGGCAGGGCAACCGCTCGCCCCGCTACACCACGCACTGGGCGGAAATCCCGGTCGCGCGCGCCTGAAAAATTACAGACCTTGCCGTCAGACGGGCTGCGGGGGCATACGAATGCTTTCGGAATTTTTCCGCTGTGATCGGGGTTGTTGTGGATACAATTTACCCCCTCAAGTGGAGATCAAGCCTGACAGCTGGACAGGCCTGCCAACAAAAACAAAGGATACAAATGAAACGTGTGGATGATTTTCGCCTGCGATTTGGCAAACAGGAGCTGGTGCCGATCGTCGTCGGCGGCATGGGCGTGGATATTTCGAGCGCCGAACTGGCACTGGAAGTCGCGCGCATGGGCGGCATCGGGCATATCTCCGACGCCATGGTGCAAACGGTCTCCGACACCCGCTTCGATACCAAATTCGTCAGCCAGAAGCTCAAGCTGTACAAGGCCAATGTCGCCAGCAGCGACAAGTCCAGCGTGCACTTCAACCTCGGCGTGCTGGAGGAAGCTACGCGCAGTCATGTGGGTCAAACCATGGAAGCCAAGCAGGGCTCCGGGCTGATTTTCATTAACTGCATGGAAAAGCTCACCATGAACGCGCCGCGCGAAACCCTGCGCATGCGCCTGTCGGCCGCGCTCGACGCCGGCATCGACGGCATCACGCTGTCGGCCGGCCTGCACCTCGGCTCGTTCGCGCTGATCGAAGACCACCCGCGTTTTCGCGACGCCAAGCTCGGCATCATTGTGTCGTCGGCGCGCGCGCTGGCGCTGTTCCTGCGCAAGAACGCGCGGCTGCAGCGGCTGCCGGATTTCATCGTGGTGGAAGGCCCGCTGGCCGGCGGCCACCTCGGCTTTGGCATCGAGGACTGGTGGAAATACGACCTGCGCATTCTGGTCGGCGACGTGCTGGCCTACCTCAAGGCCGAGCACCTCGACATTCCGGTGATCGCAGCGGGCGGCATTTTTACCGGCAGCGATGCGACGGCCTTTCTCGAACAGGGCGCGGCGGCGGTGCAGGTGGCGACGCGCTTCACCGTCACCAAAGAATGCGGCTTGCCGGACAAGATCAAGCAGGAATACTTCAAGGCCAGCGAAGACGATATCGAGGTCAACACGATCTCGCCGACCGGCTACCCGATGCGCATGCTCAAGGGCAGCCCCGGCATCGGCGACGGCATTCGCCCCAACTGCGAAGCCTACGGCTACCTGCTCGACGCCAAGGGCAACTGCGCCTACATCGACGCCTGGAACCGCGAAGTGGCGCTGCACCCGGGCGTGAAGAAAATCTCGGTCAAGGACAAGACCTGTCTGTGCACCCACATGCGCAACTTCGACATCTGGACCTGCGGCCAGACGACCGATCGCCTCAAGGACACCAGTCGCCGGCTCGACGATGGCAGCTACCAGCTGCTGACCGCCGAACACGTGTTCCACGACTACCAGTTCAGCACCGACCACAAAATCGCCCTGCCCGACCCGGCTTGATCTGACTCAGGCCGGGTTCAACTCAAGCCGCCAGTTTACGGTACAGGGTGCGCTCGCTGATGCCGAGCTGCGCGGCGAGCGACTTGCGGTCGCCGTTGTGCTGCGCAAGCGCCCACTGCAGGTAGCGCAGTTCGGCCATTTCCAGCGGCACGATGTCCCTGTCCGGCAACCCCGCCACCGCCTCGCCCGCCAGTTCCGGCGGCAGATGTTCGGGCAGCAGGGTGTCGCCGTCCGCCATCAGAATGGCGCGCTCGATGATGTTGCGCAATTCGCGGATGTTGCCAGGGAAATCATAGGCCTGCAGCCGCGCGCGCGCTTCCGGACTCAGGCTGTAGGCGCGCCCCGGCGCCAGGCGGGTGAGCAGCGTGTCGGCTAGCAGCGCGATGTCCTCGCGGCGCTCGTGCAACGCCGGCAGAAAAATCGGGAATACGCTGAGGCGGTAATACAGATCGCGGCGAAAACTGCCGCGCTCGACCATGCCCTTGAGGTCGCGGTGGGTCGCGGCAATCAGGCGGAAGTCGGCGCGCAGCGTCTCCACCCCGCCGACCCGGCGAAACGTCCCGGTTTCCAGCAGGCGCAACAGCTTGACCTGCAGGCTCAAGGGAATGTCGCCCACTTCATCCAGAAACAGGGTGCCGCCCGAGGCCGATTCGACCAGACCGATCTTGCGCTGGTTGGCGCCGGTGAACGCGCCCTTTTCGTAACCGAACAGCTCGCTCTCGAACAGGGTTTCGGTGAGCCCGGAGCATTCCACCACCACGAACGGCGAATTTTTCTGCCCGCTTTGCTGGTGTATCGCCTGCGCGACCAGTTCCTTGCCGGTGCCCGACTCGCCCAGCAGCAGCGCGGCGGTGCGCGACGGCGCGACGCGATGCAGCAGTTCGAGCATGCGGTTGAACGCCGGCGACTTGCCGACCAGTCCGGTCGCAGCGGGCATGCTGCTCGCCTCGCGCACGGTCGTCATGCGTTCGACGAAGTATTCGATCTGGCCCGAAGCACCGACGATCGGCGTCAACTCCACGTCGACATGCTCTTCGCCGCGCGGCGTATGGTGCAAATGCAGCACCCGGTTCGGCTCGCCATTGGCCCGGCTGGCAGCCAGCGGGCAGGACTCGCCGCATTCGTCACACGGCCGGCTATAGCCGTGCGACACGGCGTAGCAGGTCTGCCCAACCACGTCGCGCCCTCCTGCGTAGGTGCGGCGATAAGCCGCATTGGCCGCCAAAATCCGGTAATCGGCGTCCATTACAATCTGCGCGTCGGGGTGGTGTTCAAGAAAACTGATGAGTTCGTTAGTGGGAGACACGCTGATCGCCTGACTGTCATTTATGACATGCAACTCTAACGTCACTTGACACAAATGTCAGCCACCGCCTGCTGGCGCATCCGCCCCAAGAGCCTATGCTATTGATATTGCGATCATAATTTTACCTGCCGCAAATCGCCGAGCTGGCACGCGCCTTGCCATTGTTGTTAAGGAGAATTGTATGAAAAAGCACCTGCCCGCCTTCCTGCAACAGCCGCTCGGTCGCGAGATCGCGCTGGCGATCGTCATCAAGCTCGTGGTGATCGTGGCCATTTTCTACGCGTTTTTTGCAGGCCATGCGGTCGACCCCGATGCCGACAGCGTGGCGAATCATCTTGTCAATTCACAACAACCCATCACTCACTGACCCCGGGGAGCCCCCATGCTGACCGAAGAACTCGTAGACCTGTCCCGACTGCAATTTGCCGTCACCGCGCTGTACCACTTTCTGTTCGTGCCGCTGACGATCGGCCTGGCGGTGCTTCTGGTGGTGATGGAATTGACCTACGTCATCACCAACCGCCCCGTCTACAAGGACATGGTGCGTTTCTGGGGCAAGCTGTTCGGCATCAACTTCGCGCTTGGAGTGACCACCGGCATCACCATGGAATTCCAGTTCGGCACCAACTGGGCGTACTACTCGCACTACGTTGGCGACATCTTCGGCGCGCCGCTGGCGATCGAAGGCATGATGGCCTTCTTCCTCGAATCGACGTTCATCGGCCTGTTCTTCTTCGGCTGGGACCGGCTCAACAAATGGAAGCATTTCATGGTGACGGTGCTGATGGCGCTGGGGTCGAACCTGTCCGCGCTGTGGATCCTGATCGCCAACGGCTGGATGCAGAACCCGATCGGATCGGAGTTTTCATTCATCACCATGCGCATGGAAATGACCGATTTCTGGGCCATCGTGTTCAACCCGGTGGCGCAGGCCAAGTTCGTCCACACTGTGTCGGCGGGTTACGTCACGGCATCGCTGTTCGTGCTGGGGATTTCGAGTTATTACCTGCTGAAGGGCCGCGACCTCGACTTCGCGCGCCGCTCGTTCCGCATCGCGGCCGGTTTTGGCTTCGCTTCGGCGCTGTCGGTGATCGTGCTGGGCGATGAGTCCGGCTACACCGTTGGCGAAGCGCAGCAAGCCAAGATGGCGGCCATCGAGGCGATGTGGGAAACCGAGCCGGCCCCCGCGCCGTTCACGCTGTTTGCGTTGCCGAATCAGGCCACGCAAAGCAACGATTACGAACTGCAGATTCCTTATGCGCTGGGACTGATCGGCACGCGCTCGCTGACCGAGACTTTGCCGGGCATCAAGGAAATCAAGGAGAAAAACCGTACGCGCATCGAGTCCGGCATCAAGGCCGTGGTCGCGCTGGAACAGTTGCGCAAAAACCGCGACGATCCGCAGGCGCTCACCGTGTTCAATGCGCACAAGGCCGACCTTGGCTTTGGCCTGCTGCTGAAAAAATATACGGTCGATGTCTCACAGGCCACGCCAGACATGATCCAGCAGGCCGTGGACAGCACGATCCCGCGCGTCGCGCCGCTGTTCTGGAGCTTCCGCATCATGGTCGGGCTCGGCTTCGCTTTCCTGCTGCTGTTCAGCCTGGCCTTGTTCTATTCGATCAAGGGCACCTTTATCGAAAAGAAATGGTTGCTGCGCTGGGCGCTGTGGTTCATCCCGATGCCCTGGGTCGCCGCTGAACTGGGCTGGGTGGTGGCTGAATACGGCCGCCAGCCGTGGACCATCTACGGCGTGCTGCCGACGCATATTTCCGTATCGAACATCTCGGTCGGCAACATCTACGGCTCGCTGGCAGGTTTCGTCATCTTCTACACCGTGCTGCTGGTCGTCGAGGTGTATCTGATGCAGAAGTACGCCCGGCAAGGGCCGGCCAGCCTCGGCACCGGCAAGTATTTTGGTGAGAGCAGCCACGGTAAACAGGCAGCAGGCGGCGCATTGCCTGCAGGCGCTGTGGCGGACAAGGTCTAAGGAGCGGACATGGATTACGAAACCCTCAAACTCGTCTGGTGGCTGCTGGTCGGCGTGCTGCTGGTCGGCTTCGCCATCATGGACGGCCATGACATGGGCGTCGGCACCCTGCTGCCCTTCGTCGGCCGCACCGACCTCGAACGGCGCGCCGTCATCAATACCGTCGCCCCGCACTGGGAAGGCAACCAGGTCTGGTTCGTCACCGCGGGCGGTGCGATTTTTGCCGCCTGGCCGCTGGTCTACGCCACCGCTTTTTCCGGTTTTTACTGGGCCATGATGGCGGCATTGTGGGCACTGTTCTTCCGTCCGGTCGGCTTCACCTACCGCTCCAAAATCCATAATGCCGCCTGGCGCAGCACCTGGGACTGGGGCCTGTTCATCGGCGGCGCGGTGCCGCCGATCATCTTCGGCGTCGCTTTCGGCAACCTGCTGCTGGGCGTGCCGTTCCACTTCAACGACCTGATGATGTCGACCTACACCGGCAGTTTCTGGGCGCTGCTCAATCCGTTTGCGCTGCTGGCCGGGCTGGTGAGTCTGGGCATGATCACGTTTCAGGGCGCGAACTACCTGATGATGCGCACCGAAGGCGACATCTACCACCGGGTGCGCACCGCCAGCCTGCTGTCGGGCGCGCTCACCCTGGTGCTGTTCGCCCAAAACCGTCGCCATCAAGGAAGGCGCGTGGATGCTCAACTACAACCGGTTCGACTGGGCGATCGCGGTACCGGTCCTCGCCTTCATCGGGCTGGGACTCGGGGTGGTGTTCGCGCAACTGAAAAAAGCCGGGCTGGCCTTCTGGTCGTCGTCGCTCGGCTGCGCGGGCATCATCGGCACCGCCGGCGTGTCGATGTTCCCCTTCATCATGCCGTCGTCCACCGACCCGCGCTCCAGCCTCACCGTCTACGACGCCGTGTCGTCGCACCTCACGCTCGGCCTGATGCTGGGCGCCACGGTGATTTTTTTGCCGCTGATCGCGATGTACACCTCGTGGGCCTACAAGGTGATGTGGGGCAAGGTGACGACCGAGTTCGTCGCCGCCAACGACAAGTCGGTCTATTAAGGAAAGCACCATGCTGAATGCCTGCTATTACGCCCTGCCCCTGATGCTGTGCCTGCCGGCCGATGCCGCCACGCTGACCGTCAACCTCGACGGTATCAAGCCCGGCGGCGGCCCACTCACCGTGCTGCTGTTCGACCGGGCAGAGGGATTTCCCAAGGAAGCGCGCGCCAGCCAGCGCCATGTGCTGCCTGTTGGTAAAAAAACCCTCGCGCTCGATGGCCTGATGCCCGGCCAATACGCCGTGATGGCGTATCACGACGAAGACGGCAACGGCGAGCTCAACCGCCTGTTCGGCATGATTCCGCAGGAAGGCTGGGGGCTGTCGAACAACCCCCAGGTCACCGGCAAGCCCAAATTCAAAGACGCCGCGGTCGTGCTGCCCGAGAGCGGCGCGGCCGTCACCCTGCACCTCGACTACTGAAAGGAACAACCATGTGGTATTTCGCCTGGATACTCGGCGTCACCATGGCCGTGCTGCTCGCCTCGATGAGCGCGATGATGTGCGACGCCAAGGAATGCGCGCTCGACGATGCGCGCCAGCAGGATGACAAGGGCGCGGCATGAGCGCGCATATCGTCATCCTCGGCTGCGGCTTTGCCGCGCTGACCGCCGTACGCGAACTGCGGCGGCGCGACCGCGAGGTGCGCATCACGCTCGTCGCGCCCAAGGCCGAGCTGATGTATTACCCCAGCCTGATCTGGGTGCCGTCGGGGTTGCGGCGCGCAAACGATCTCAATATCGATGTCTCGGGGTTCCTGGCCGAACAGCAGGTCACCTTCCATGCCGGGCGCGTCACCGGTTTGCAGGACGGCGGGCGCACGGTGCTGACCGATCGCGGCACGCTGGCCAACGACGCCCTGCTCATCGCCAGCGGCGGCCGTTTCCTCAAGGCCCTGCCCGGCATCGAACACGCGCTGACGATCTGCGAAGGCGCCCCCGCAGCCGAGGCCATTCGCGAACGGCTGGCAAACATGGACGGCGGCAGCATTGCGCTCGGTTTTGGCACCAACCCCAAGGAACAAGGCGCGATGCGCGGCGGACCGATGTTCGAACTGCTGTTCGGCATCGACACGCTGTTGCGCCGCCAGGGCCGCCGCGACAAATTCAGGCTGGTGTTCTTCAATGCCGCCAAGGAACCCGGCAAGCGCCTGGGCGACAAGGCGGTGGCGGGCCTGCTGCGCGAGATGCAGAAACGTAACATCGCCACTCATCTCGGTCACAAGCTCACCGGCTTTACGGCAGACACGATCACGACCGAAGGCGGTGAGGTTCCCGCCGACCTGATCCTGTTCATGCCGGGCATGAGCGGACCGGCCTGGGCGAATGAAGCCGGACTGCCGTTGTCCGACGGCGGATTTTTCAAGGCCGACACGCACTGCCAGGTGGCGGGCGCAGACAAGGTTTTTGTGGCCGGCGACTCGGGCAGCTATCCCGGCCCCGACTGGCTGCCCAAGCAGGCCCACATCGCCGACCTGCAGGCCAGGGCTGCGGCCGAAAACCTGCTGCTGGCGCTGGCCGGCAAGCCGCCGGTCGCACACTTCAAGCCCGAGCTGATCTGCATCGTCGACACGCTCGACCGCGGCATTCTGGTCTATCGCGACGAAAAGCGCGCGCTGATCCTGCCGCCGTGCCGCCTGTTCCACTGGGCCAAGCGCTTCTTTGAATGGCAGTACCTGCGCCCCTACCGCAAGGCTCAGCGCACATGAACCACTGGTTCGACAACCGCTGGGTGCGCGGCGCCACGCTGACCGCCTCCATCGCGCTGATGCTGCTCATTACCCTGATGCCACGCGGCCTTGCCACGGCGGATGGCAGCGCCATCAGCCACGGCCTGCTCTCGCTCGTCATGTGGGGCTTGTCGGCCGGATTCGTCTACGGCATCGGGTTTGTTCCGCGCAACCCCTTGTTACGCATGGTGTTCAGTCCGCTGGTCGCCTGGCTGGGCATGGGCGCTGCGCTGGTTTTTTATGTCCAATATTTTTCAAGGTAAAACCATGACTTCTCAATCCCCTGTCCTGACACCCTATCAACGCATCGGCGGCGAAGCCGTCGTGAGGCTGCTGACGCGCCGTTTTTACGAAATCATGGACGAGCTGCCGGAGACCTACGCCCTGCGCAAAATGCACAGCGAAGACCTGTCGGGCTCGGCAGACAAGCTGTTCGAGTTCCTCTCCGGCTGGATGGGCGGCCCGCAGCTGTTCATCGAAAAGTACGGCCATCCGATGCTGCGCCGCCGTCATCTGCCGTTCAAGATCGGCGCCGACGAACGCGACCAGTGGCTGCTGTGCATGCGGCTTGCGCTGGACGAAGTCGTTGCCGACGCCGCGCTGCGCAGCGAACTCTACGAGGCTATCGCCCAGCTAGCCGACCACATGCGCAATCAGGGTGAAGCCAGCCATGCCTGCAGCAACGAAGCGGTCGCAGCCTGAGCACCGCACATCGCCATCCTTCATCCACACCACTTAGAACTGACTGGAACCCAATGAAAGCCTCCCTGATCGCCTCTTTCATACTCGCCGCCACCCTGGCAACCGCCCTCCAGGCCGCAGACCAACCCGCCGACCCGGCAAACCGGACGTCGTGGAGCCTCTACCTGGATTCGCGCGAAGCCCATGACATGAAAATGAAGCAGGGCGACAAGGTCCTGTTCATCGATGTGCGCGACCCGACCGAGATCATGTTCACCGGCTTTACCGACGTGGTCGACATCAACATCCCGTTCATGATCGCCAACCGCAGCCGCTGGAACGACAAGAAGTCTTTGTACGCGATGGAGATCAATCCCGCGTTCGAGGCGGACATTGCCGCCACCCTGGCCAAACGTGGCCTCGACAAGACCACCCCGGTCATTCTCATGTGCCGCTCCGGGGGCGAGCGTGGCGCACCCAGCGCCAAGATGCTCGAAGGCAAGGGCTACCAGTCGGTTTATGTCGTCGTCGACGGCTTTGAAGGCAGCAACGTCAAAGACGGCGAACGCAAAAACTGGCGTCTGGTGAACGGCTGGAAGAACGCCAACCTGCCGTGGAGCTACAAGCTCAACAAGGACAAGATGTATTTTTCGCACTAAGCCTGCGCCGCCGCCCATGCCATGATCCTGGAAATCCTCGGCGTGCTGGCGCTGGGCGGCCTGCTCCACCTAGGCACGCGCGCAGCCATCGTGCGCAGTTTTCGCGCCCCGCGCCTTGTGCACGCAATCAGCCCGGCCGAGCTGGGGCTGCCGTCCCGCGAAGTCGCCATCGCAAGCGCCAACCACACTCAATTATTCGCCTGGCTGATCGCCGCGCCATCCGGCAAGCCTGCGCCTGCGGTGCTGGTGATGCACGGCTGGGGCGCCAATGCGGCGCTGATGCTGCCTTCCGTTCGCCCGCTGCATGAAGCCGGCTACGTCGTGCTGCTGCTGGATGCGCGCTGCCATGGCCGCAGCGACGACGACGATTTCAGCTCGCTGCCGCGTTTTGCCGAGGACATCGAGCATGCGCTGGACTGGCTCGCCGCGCAGCCGGAAGTCGATCCTGGTCGCATCGCTCTGCTCGGCCATTCGGTCGGCGCGGGCGCCGTGCTGCTGGCGGCCAGCCACCGCCGCGATGTCGCCGCCGTGGTGAGCGTGTCGGCGTTTGCGCACCCGCGCGAGGTGATGCGCCGCCTGCTGGCGCAGCACCACCTGCCCTTCATCCCGGTTGGCTGGATTGTGCTGCGCCAGGTGCAGCACCTGATCGGCCACCGCTTCGACGCCATCGCACCTTTGCGCAGCATCGCGAATGTGCATTGTCCGGTGCTGCTGGCGCACGGCCGCAACGATGCAAGCGTGCCGTTTGACGATGCCCGTCGCCTGCTCGCCGCCGGCCTTGAGGCCGGGCGACAGGTGCAGCTGCTGGCGCTCGAAGGCGGGCATGAAGTCAGCGATGCGCTACTGCAGCACGAAGGCGCCATGCTGGATTTTCTGGCCCAGGCATTCGCCGACCGAAATCCGCATATGCGCGACAAACAAGCTGGGGTTTGTGACGCACGTCACTGACCACACCCGGGGCCGCATGCGTCAATGGCGACGCTCCATTCCGACTGGCAGGTCCGGTCAGCTGGCGTCCCCTTACTCACTCCATGAAAGCCCGTCTCCCATGAAAATTTCCCGTATAGCACTGGCCGTCGTGGCCGCCGTGTCGATGAGCGCCTCGCTGGCTGTCTCGGCCCAACCCCTGACGCTGGGCGAACAGTTCAATTGGCAGAAGGCTTGGCCGCAAGCAAGGCGGGCGAAAAGCCGCTGCGCCGCCTCGATATTGTTGCTTACACCGAACCGGGTAGCGCTTCCAGTGCCGTTGCCAGCTTCAAGGACAAGGACGCCGTGGCGCTGCTGTTCGGCGGCCAGGTTGCCGACGAAGCGAATGCGGCATCGGTGCGCAACACGCTGGCCGAGCTTGCCAAGGTCAATTACTCGGGCGCGATTTTTCTGCACCTGACGGTCTTCGCCAAAAAGTGGGTGGAAAAGGCCGCGACCGAAGACAAGGCCATCGCAGCCTATCTCGCCGGCAAGTCCAACGTCTACGCCCTCGCAGTCAATGTCGAGCAGGGCAAGGGCATGGTCAATCAGCTCAGCTTCAAGGACGGCAAGCAAAGCGTTTTCAGGGTAGCGTTTGAAACCGCGCTGAACGACGGCTTCGTCGGCTTGTTCAAGCGGCGTTGAACGCGACAATTCTCTTAGATCCGATCGCTTCCGTGCCCGCCTTATTCAGACCTGCACCTGCCTGCGCTTCAGTCCTGAGCTTTGCCGGGAGCGCACGCACATGACCCTCGTCATCCTGTTCAGTCTGCTCGGCAGCGTCGGCGCGATGGGTGGCGCGGCGCTGCTGCTGGCGTTTCCCGACGCGATGCGGCAGCGCCTGCTGCCCTGGTTGCTGTCCTACGCCACCGGCACCCTGTTGGGCGCGGCATTTCTGGGGATGATTCCGCAGGGGCTGAAGCACGCTTCGCCACTGGCGATTTCGGGCACGGTGCTGGCGGGGCTGGTGGGCTTTTTCATCCTGGAAAAACTGGTGATCTGGCGGCATTGCCATGATCAAGACTGCGAGGAGCATGCGCATCAGGGCGGCGCGCTGATTCTGCTGGGCGACGCCTTTCATAACTTTGTCGATGGCGTGGTGATCGCCGCCGCGTTCCTGACCTCGGTGCCGCTCGGCATTGCCACCGCGCTCGCGGTCATTGCCCACGAAATTCCGCAGGAACTCGGCGATTTCGCCATCCTGCTGCACAGCGGACTGTCCAAGTCCCGCGCGTTTGCCTACAACCTGCTGTCGTCGCTGGCCACCCTGCCCGGCGCGCTGCTCGGCTGGTTCTGGCTGGCCGATGTGCGTGCGGCGATTCCGTTCGTGCTGGCGATTTCCGCTGCCAGTTTCATTTACATCGCCGTCTCCGATCTGGTGCCCAACCTGCATCGCCACACCCGCCTCAAGTCCTCGGTGATCCAGGTCGGGCTGATTTTGGCGGGCATCGCGACGATTGCGTTTTTTCGCATGGGGCATTGAGTCCCAGGGCAGCCGGTCGCACTGACAATTTCGACCAAAATCAAATTCAAGACCGCCAAAAATGACATTCACTTTTTTGGTCTTTCTCCATAAAACCAGCCTGAATTTAATTATTCCTTAACTTTTCAACACGTTATCTAATAGAAGACAGACTTGTCCGAACTGGAACGACTATTGCTATTTCTATAAGCAAGCGTCTTTTGGGCCTGACATTCAAATGCCCTCGCCCCAGGGGGACGTGACCCCCTTCATCATCCAACGGAGCCAGGATGGAATACATCGGCCTTTATCCCATGTGGTACGAACCCGGCGTCGGCAGCGGCTGGGTGGTCGGCCTGATCGCCACGATCCATGTGCTGTTTTCGCACACGGCGGTCGGCGCGGCGCTGTTCTTTGCTTATCTGGCAACCCAGGCGAGCCGCCGCAACCAGCCCGAGCTGCTGGAATTCATCAAGAAATACGGCCTGTTCCTGCTGGTGTTCAGTTATGTGCTGGGCTCGATCACCGGGCCGGGCATCTGGTACTCGACCACGGTGGCGAGCCCGCGCGGGATATCGGCGCTGATCCACAGTTTCGTCTGGAAGTGGGCGACCGAGTGGGTGTTCTTCGTCATCGAGGTGGTCGGCGTCTACATGATCATCTACCTGGTGGGCAAGGTCGACCGCGCCACCCACCTGCGCATCTCGATCATTTTCGGCATCGCCTCCTACGGCACCATGCTGATCATCATCGGCATCCTGTCGTTCATGATGTGGCCGGGCAAACCCGAATGGTTTACCGAAGGCGGCTACCTCAACGGTTTCTACGGCGCCAATACCTTCGCGCAACTCGCCATGCGCACCGCCTTCATGTTCACCATGACCGCGGTGGTCGGCGGCGTGGTGGCCGGCGCGATCAAGGACGCGGCATTCAAGAAGGAAATCACCCGCAAGCTCGCGCTGCTGGGCATGGTGTCGACCGTCGCCGGCGGCCTGCTGCTGCAGTGGTACATGGCCACGCTGCCGGAGAGCGCGCAGGTGATCGCCGAAAACCGTCTGCCCGAATGGTTCGCGATGTCGCTGGTCGTCACGCTCGGCGGCATCTTCGCCTGGTTCGCCGCCACCTGGCTGCAGCCGCGCCTGCTCACGCCGTCGATCGCGATGGGGATGACGGTGGCGGTGCTGGTGTTCGGCCTGTGGCCGGAAGAAGTGGCGCGCGAATCGCTGCGCAAGCCCTATGTCGCCGGCCAGTACGTGTATTCCAACCAGGTGATCGCGCGCGACGTGCCGGGGCTGGGCATCGCGTCCGAGATCCCGCTGATCGAACGCCAGGGCTTTTTGCCGAGTCAGGTGTTCGTGCCTGACAACCTGCGCGAGGTGACGGCGCACAACGCGCTGGAGGCCGGCCGCAGCCTGGCGCTCACGACCTGTTCCAACTGCCATTCGCTGTCGCCCACCGGCATGCGCCCGCTGGCCAACTATTTCGGTGGCAACAGCGACGTGGCCATGGTGAAAACCTATTTGCAGGGCGCGCTTGGCACCGGCAACACGATCTATATGCCGCACATTCCGCTGAACGATGACGAGGCCTATGCGCTGGCCCGCTTCATCGTTTCGCTGAACGCGCCGGCGTCCCCGCAACCCGTCGTGCGCACGGCTGCGGCCGCCGCACCCATCAAGGAGTAAGCCATGGATGCCGCCATGCTCTATGCCCTGCGCGACCCCGCCGGCGTGCCCGCCCACCCGGTCATTTTCCTGGTGCTGGGCGTGCTCACCTGGGCGCTGCATATTGCCGCCGTGCAGGTGATGCTGGGCGCGTCCGCGCTCACCATTTTTGGCGCGTTCAGCCGCGACGCCCACTGGCGCCGCCTGGCTGCGGCCATGCTGTCCACGGCGAAAGTGGCCGTGTCGGTCGCCATCGTGCTCGGCGTCGCACCGCTGCTGTTCGTGCAGGTGATCTACGACCCGTTCTGGTACACCTCCAACGTGCTGTCGGCGCGCTGGGTGATCGGCTTCATCATCATCCTGATCGCAGCCTATCTGGCGCTGTATACGTTTTATGCGCGCAATCCCGACCTCGCCCGCCAGCCTGCGCGCAGCCCCTGGCATTTGATGCTGTCGCTGGGATTGATGCTGGTGGTCGGCTGGATCATGCATGTATTGAGCTACCAGATGCTGCTGCCCGAAGAGTGGATGGGCTGGTACGCGCCGAACGGCCAGATCGACCCGTCCGGCAGCACGCTGCACGGTTACAGCGTCACCCGCTTTGCGTTTTTCATCCTGCTGTCGGTGGCGGTGATCGCGGCCTGGCTGTTTGCCTACCGGCGCTATCTGATGGGGCGCGCGGACGAGGATGCGGGCTACCTCGCCTGGCTGCTGCCACTGGCGCACAAGCTGATGCTCGCCGGCGGCGTGCTGGCGGTGGCCAGCGGCGCGCTGTGGCTCGCCACCCTGCCGGACAAAATGACCTGGTTCGCCACGTCGGCCTGGGTCTGGGCAAGCGCTGTTGCCCTGCTGGCAACCGCTTTTTTCCCGCGTCTGCTCGGCAACAAGCTGGATCAGGGCGTGTGGGGCTATGCACCTTTTGCGCTCGGCGCGGTCGCGCTGATCGTGGTCGGCGCCGCCCGCGAGGCCTTGCGCTTTGTCACCCTGATGAGCGTGCATGGCTACAACGCGCTCGACTACAAGATCAACCTCGACTGGTACAGCACGGTGCTGTTCTTCGTCACCTTCGCGGTACTGGGCGGCGTGGTGCTGGCCTATCTGCTGACCGTGGCGTGGCAATCGGGACAGACGAAAGGGATCTACACCCCGTCTGCAGCGATCACCCGCCTCGGCAATCTGAGCATTGGCCTGCTGGTGCTGTGGGTCGTGCAGTTCTTCGCCATTGGGTTTTACGTATGGGCACGCTAATGAAAACGTGGGCATTTTCAATCGCCGTCCTGGCGGCCACCTTCAGCCCGGCGCAGGCGGCTGACGCCGCAGCCCGGGCGGCGCCGGTCCCAACCAGGGCTGCCACGGCCGCGCCAGGCCCAACCGGAGCGGCGATGGCCGCAACGTGCGCCGGTTGTCACGGCACCCAGGGACGCCTGGAATCCAGCGAGTTTGCGCCGTTGGCCGGCATGCCCGAAGCCGAATTCATCCGCGCCATGCGCGACTACCGATCCGGCAAGCGCCAGTCCACCCTGATGGGCAATCTGGCGAAGGGCTTTTCCGAGCGCGAGGTGGCGGCCATGGCGCGCTACTTCGCCCGCATCAAACAATAGGGGGAAACGAGCATGTTGAATCGTCGTGAATTTCTCAGGCTGGGCGCCGGGCTGGCCCTGGCCGGCGCGCTGCCGGCACGCGCAGCCGGTCGCGCAGGTCATGTTGTCGTCATCGGCGGCGGGGTGGGCGGTGCGACTGCAGCCAAATACCTCAAGTTGACCAATCCGGCCTTGCGGGTGACGGTGATCGAGGCCAACCGTACCTATATCCGGGGTTACGGCTCGAGCGAAGTGATCACCGGCCATGTGGCGATGGACGATCTGAATGTGTCTTACGACGCGCTGAAGTCGCGCTACGGCATCGAGTTCGTCTTCGACACCGTGGTCGGTTTCGACCCCGACAAAAAACAGGTGCGCACCGCAGGCAGACAAACTCTCGCCTACGACAAGCTCATCGTTAGCCCCGGCATCAGCCTGCAGTATTCGGCCATCCCCGGCTACAGCGCGACGGCGGCGGAAACCCGCGCACCGTCAGGCTGGATTCCCGGGCCGCAAACCGCATTGCTGGCAAGCCAGCTCAAGTCGATGCGCCAGGGCGGTACGTTTGTGCTGATTGCGCCGCCCAAACCGTATCGGTGTCCGCCCGGCCCGTATGAACGCGCGGCACTGGTCACCGAGTGGATGCGCCGCCACAACCCCGGCGGCAAGGTCATCATCCTCGATCCAAAGGACGATTTCGTCACCGACGCCAGCATGCAATTGGGCTGGCATCGCCTGTACGGCTACAACATTCCGCAGGATTTCATGAACGGCATGCCGGCCGATGTCAGAAACAGCGGCAAGCCATCGCCGATCGAATGGATACGCGGCAAGGACGGCGGCAGCACGAAGAAAATCGATGTTCGTTCGCTGCTCGTCACCACCGCGCAAGGCGTGATCAAGGCCGACGTACTGAACGTCATTCCGCCGATGAAGGCGGGCAAGCTCGCCTTCGACATGGGGCTGACCGATGCCAGCGGCTGGTGCCCGATCGAGCGCCGCACCTTCGAGTCGAGCAAGCATCGCGACGTATTCGTCATCGGCGACGCCAGCATTGCCGATGTCATGCCCAAGTCAGGTTACTCCGCCAACAACCAGGCCAAGATCACGGCGTTTGCCGTGGCCAATCTGCTGGCCGGGCGCGCGCCCGACGAGCCCAAGTGGCAAAACGTCTGCTACGCGCTGGCGGGGTCCGACTATGGCCTGTTCGTGGCCGATGTGTTCCAGCTCAAAAACAACAAGATCGTGCAAGTTTCCGGTCATCGCTATGCGTCGCTCGACGCCACACCGGCACAAATCCGGCTCGGCGCGGTCTACCAGCAAGCCTGGCTGAAAACCTTTACCGAGGACTGCTTCGCATGAACCGTTTGTTAGCCATCAGCGTGTTCACGCTGGGACTCTCTGCGTTTGCCCAGGCCAACCCAACGCAGCCCGCCAAGCTCGGGTTTACGCCATCCGAATTGCGCGCCACCCTCGCCGCCATGCCAAAAGGTGACAGCGTCCGCGGCAAGCGGCTCAATCAGGCGCTGATGTGCGCCTCCTGCCACGGTGAAACCGGGGTGGCGCCGAGTCGCAACTGGGCCAATCTGGCGAAACAAACACCGGCCTACACCTACAAAAGCTTGCTCGATTACCAGCGCGGCGGCCGTCTGGAAAACCCGCGCGCCAGGCTGATGCAGGCCGCCGTCAAAGGCATGAGCCGGCAGGATATGGCCGATGTGGCGGCGTATTACGCCAGCCAGCCGCTGCCTGAACGCGCCGCCCGTTCCAACGCCCGCACCGAGCAACTGGCCCGGCATGGCGACCGAAAACGCCTGCTCACCGCCTGCGCCTCGTGCCACGGCGCGGCAGGCCAAGGCGGCAACAACGCCACGCCGGCGCTGGCCGGGCAGAATCCAGCAGCCTTTACCCGTACCATGCTCGACTACCGCGAAGGCCATCGCGCCACCGATGCCAACCAGGGCATGCGCCAGTTCGCGCAGCGCCTGACACTGCAGGAAATCAATGAACTCGCGACCTACTACGCCGTCCTCGAATGAATCACAGGAGCCACACAGCATGACTATCCCCGCTTCCCTGCGCTCACTCAGCCTCCTAGCATTGGTCGAAGGCGCCTCCCTGGTGACCCTGCTCGGCATTGCCATGCCACTCAAGTATTTTGCCGGCATGCCGGTGGCCGTAAGCGTGGTCGGCATGGCGCACGGCCTGCTGTTTTTGTGGGCTACCGCCACGTTGTTGTTCGTGCTGTCACGTGGCTATCTGTCACCGCTCAAGGGCGCAGGCGTGTTTTTTGCCTCGCTGATCCCGTTTGCCGGCCTGTGGTCGCACGGCATGCTGGTGCGCAACATTCGGGCGCGCAGCCAGGCTGTTCAAGCCGCTAGCGTGCGCTGATGTTTTTCTGTAACCGATTGATGTTATCCATGCACTATGCTCAGACAATCAATTGGAACTCTTTCCCCTGTCACCCTAAGATGTTAATATATTAGAAATTTCTAATATTCGTTCAACCCAAAAAAGGTAATTGCCATGACCGAAACGACTCAAGCTGTTGCTCAATTTCCGCGCCTCAACGAGCGCGCACCCGAATTCAAGGCGCGCACTACGCACGGCGTGAAGCAACTGTCCGACTACGAAGGCAAATGGCTGGTGCTGTTTTCACACCCGGCCGACTTCACCCCGGTGTGTACCACCGAGTTCATCGCTTTCGCCAAGCACTACCCTGATTTCCAGAAACTCAACTGCGACCTGCTCGGCCTGTCGATCGACAGCTACTACTCGCACGTCGCCTGGGTGCGCAACATCAAGGAAAAATTCGGCGTCGAGATTCAGTTCCCGATCATCGAAGACCTGTCGATGGATGTCGCCAGAGCCTACGGCATGATCCACCCGGGTGCTGCTGATACGTCTGCGGTCCGCGCGACTTTCATCATCGACCCCAAAGGCATCCTGCGCGCCATGGTCTATTACCCGATGACCAACGGCCGCTCGATCCCCGAGTTCCTGCGCCTGGTGACCGCGCTGCAGACCTCAGACAAGAACAAGATCGCCACGCCAGAAGGCTGGCAGCCCGGCGACAAGGTCATCGTGCCGCCGCCGCAGGATGCTGATGCCGCCGAAGCCCGCATGGGCGAAGGCTACGAGTGCACCGACTGGTACTTCTGCACGAAGTCACTGTAAACGTGTGATCCCCGCCCGTCCTGGGCGGGGTGTGCCCGATCGGTTTGCTGCCATGAATGACAGCAAACCGATCGGGCACTGACACTAATGGCATCTGCCTTCCGCAAACGGCTCCGGGTTTTGTAACGGATGTTCGCCATTTATTACAATAAATCAACGACCTATTGATTTCTGCCTAAAGCGCCTCAATCTGGCATATAGGTTGCTCTAATTCCTGAGTGGTTTGCTCAACAATAGCCGTACCCAGACGCCCGCAAAAAAGCGTTTCAACCTGCGTGGTCCGACGCAATCGGATCAACGGCCAGCGCCCCTGGCCCCGGACAAGGAGAGAACCATGCTGTTTCGCCAATTCTTCGAATCGGAATCAAGTACCTATACCTACCTGATCGCATCGGGTGTGGGCCGCGAAGCCCTCATCATCGACCCGGTCAAGGAAATGGTGCCGCATTACCTCAAAGCCATCGCTGATCTCGACCTCAAACTGGTGCGCGCCATCGACACCCATACCCATGCCGATCACGTCACGGGTCTCGGCGACCTGCGCAGCGAAACCGGCTGCGTCACCATGATGGGCGAATTCACCCAGGCTGAATGCGTGTCTGAACACGTGCGCGAAGGCGACCTGGTCAACGTCGACGGCGTGAAACTGCGCGCGATCTACACGCCTGGCCACACCAACGAATCGTTCAGTTTTCTGCTGAATCCCGACCAACCGCAGGCGGTGTTCACCGGCGACGTGCTGCTGATTCGCGGCACCGGGCGTACCGACTTTCAGGCCGGCGATGCGGGCAAGTCGTGGGATTCCATTGTCGACAAGCTGTTTGCGCTGCCCGACGACACGCTGGTCTACCCGGCGCACGATTACAAGGGCTGGACTGCATCGAGCATCGGCGAGGAAAAACGCCATAATCCGCGCCTGGCCAACACCACGCGCGCGGCGTATATCGAACTGATGAACAGCCTGGTGCTCGACAACCCCAAGCTGATGGATATTGCCATCCCCGCCAATCTGGCATGTGGCCGCGTGGCCGCCAAATAAGTCTGGGCAGTACTGCCCCCTTTTAAAATTACTCAGGAGTTTGTTATGCCGATGTCTGCACTTGATCTGGTTGCCGAAGCCAAAACGCACATTACCGAAATCGATCTGGCCGCTGCCCAGAACGCCATGCAGCACTCCCTGCTGCTGGACGTGCGCGAGCCAGCCGAATTCGACGCCGGCCACATGCCTGGCGCGATCAACATTCCACGCGGCCTTCTGGAATTCAAGATCGGCGATCACCCGCAGCTGTCGCAGCGCGATCGCGACATCCTGATCTACTGCAAAACCAGCGGCCGCGCAGCGCTGGCGGCGTATAACCTGCAGCGCATGGGCTATGTCGGCGTGCGCTCGATCCACGGCGGATTCGACGCCTGGACCCAAGCCAACCTGCCGGTGGAGCGCGAAGCCACCCAGTTCGGGGCATAAGTCCGGGGCCATGGCGCGGCATTGCCGACCCGCATGCCGCGCCATCGCTATCCGGTAACTGAACGCAAAGCGTGATCGCTGGAGTCGACATGTCTGAAGTCCTTGTGATGGAACCTGGCTCGCGCCTGAAAAACCTGCCCGTCTCGGGGTTTTCCATTGTCATGGGCATGGCCGGCTTCACCATTGCATGGGGCCGCGCCGAACAGTTCTTCAACCTGCCCTTTGCCATCAGTCCTGCCCTGCTCGTTTTTACTGCCGCGCTTTTTGCGTTGTTGACCCTGCTTTATGCCGCCAAGATCGTGCGCTATCCACAAGCGGTATGGGGCGAGGTCACCCACCCGGTCAAGCTCGCTTTCGTGCCAAGCTTTTCCATCGGCATGCTGTTGCTTTCGGTCGCCTGCCTGCATACCGCGCCTGCGGCCTCTTTCTGGCTGTGGTCGATCGGCAGTGTCCTGCACCTGGCCATCACGCTGTATGTGCTGTCGTCCTGGATACACCACACCCAGTATGAAATCACCCACCTGAACCCGGCCTGGTTCATCCCCGTGGTCGGCAACATCCTGATTCCGATTGCCGGCGTGCACCACGCGCCAATTGATGTGTCGTGGTTTTTCTTCAGCATTGGCCTGTTCTTCTGGCCGGTCCTCACCGCGATCATTTTTAGCCGCCTGATCTTTCACGGCAGCCTGCCGGACCGTTTCGTCCCCACGTTGTTCATTTTCATTGCGCCGCCCGCAGTCGGCTTCATCTCCTGGTTCAACCTGGTGGGCGAAGTCGATGCCTTTGCGCGCGTGCTGTATTTCGCCGGCCTGCTGTTCACGCTGTTGCTGGCATCGCAGATCAGCTATTTCACGCGGCTGAAGTTTTTCCTTTCATGGTGGGCCTATTCCTTTCCCATCGCCGCCATCACCATCGCGACGCTGCTGATGGCGCAGGCAACCGGGCAGGCTTTTTACAGTTGGCTCGGCGCGGCTCTGCTTGGCGTGCTGTGCCTGGTGGTCGTTGTGCTGATCATGCAGACGGCACTGAGCGTCGCACGTAAGCAAATCTGCGTCGAAGGGCATTGAACCTCAACCCGCCCGTTCCCTGATCGAACCCCTTTTCCAACCAACCAACTGGAGTCTCCCAGCATGAAAACCCCCTTGATGATCAGCCTGACCCTGCTGTTGACCGCTTGCGCCACACCCGAAACCCGCACCGTCACCCAGGTCGAACCGGCGCAGCCCAAGCAGATCGAAGAAACCCGTGCTGTCGCCAAAGCGCTGGGCTCCCAGCTCGGCGGCAAACTGAAAGAGGCCATGACGGCTAGCGGCCCGGCAGAAGCCGTCAGCGTCTGCAAAAACATTGCCCCGCAGATCGCGAACGACTTGTCGAAACAAACCGGCTGGTCCGTCAGCCGTGTGGGAACCCGTGCGCGCAATGCCGAAACCGGCCCGGCCAAAGGCTGGGAAGCCGAGGCGCTGGCCTCGTTTGCCGCACGCATGAAGCAGGGTGAAAAACCCGACACCATGGAATTCGCCGAAGTGGTGACCGACGCGTCCGGCAAGCACATGCGCTACGCCAAGGCCATCGCCATGCAGCCCATGTGCCTGACCTGTCACGGCGCGACCGATTCGATTCCGGAAGGCGTGAGAGCGCGCCTCGCCACCGAATATCCGCTGGATCAGGCAACCGGTTATAGCGCAGGCGAATTGCGTGGCGCGGTCGTGATCACACGGCCTTTATAAGACAGGCGTAGCTTGTCCAGGCGGGCGCAGTCATGCGCCCGCTTTTTTGTTTTTCCGCGCAGGCGCCACGGGCAAAAAAACAGCAACGGGCTGCTATGGTTTATCAGGCAGCCCGTTTTTTTAATTGGAGATCCACTATGAGCATTACCGTAAACGGCAAGGCCCTAAAAACCGACGCAGCCGGATTTCTCGTCAAACCGAATGACTGGAGCGAAGAAGTTGCCGATGCCCTGGTGACAGAGCATGAAAAGGCCGGACACAAGCCCCTGAATGAAACCGCCCGGGGCCTGATTGGTTTTTTCCGCGAACACTACGAGGAAAAACTGACCCACCCGAGCATGAATGATCTGGTGAATGAACTCGGCAAACACCCGGGCGAAAGCTTCAGCGACGCTGAAGCCTACAAAAAATTCCTGTACGACATGTTCCCTCACGGACCGGTCCAGATGCTCTGCAAACTCGCAGGTTTGCCGAACCCTGGCGTTGAAAACCAGAGCTGAGCGCCGGGTTCGGGTAACTCAAATACCTGGATGAGTGACTGCCGCAGGCCTGCCATGACGACTTGCCGTGGCGGCCGCAACTGGGAGAAATCATGAGCAGCACCCACGAAAAAGGCGGCGGCAGCTTCAAGGGCATCAAGCTCTTGCTGTGCGAAAACCCGCTGCCGCCGCTCGACGAAGCGGTCGCAGCGGCTTGTGCCGAAGCGGCGTTCAGCAACTATTACACCGAGCCCTATTCCGCGCCGTTGCGCCGGTTGATCAGTCAGCAACTCGGCGTGGCAGAACGGCTGGTTCACATCAATGCCGGTTCAGAATTGATCCTGCGCCAGTTGTTCGATCGCTTCGGCCAGCAGGTTCACCTGCTGACGCCAACCTACGTGCTGTTTCCCGAAATCGCGCAGCACTACACTGAAACACGGTTGCCCGAGGACAAGGATTTTGCCTTCGACTTGCGCAATCTGGTGATCCCGCCGGGTACCACGCTGGTGGTGATCGTCAATCCCAACAACCCCAATGGCGGCATCTTCGACATGACGCCTCTGCCGGATCTGCTACGCCGCCATCCGGCGACGCGCTTTCTGGTCGATGAGGCCTTCATCGGCCTGGCCGGGCAATCGGTGGCCCATCTGGTACCCGCGCATCCCAACCTGCTGGTGACCCGCACGCTGTCCAAAGCCCACAGCCTGGCGGGTTTTCGCGTTGGCTACGGCATTTTTCCCGAGGCCATCGCCGACGATCTGAACGGCCATAACGATGCCTACCCGCTTGCCCGCCCCAGCCAGGCGGCCGCCATCGCAACCCTGCAGCACGAAGACCGGATTCATGCCCGCGCCGCGCAGCTGCACGGCTGGACCGAAGCGCTGGCGGCAGCATTGCGTGAACTGGGCGTGCGCACCTATCCAACGCATACCTATTTTTTTCTGGCCAATTTCGCTCCGCACGACGCGGCCGAAGTCGCCGATCAGCTGCGCGCCCGTGACATCCTGATCAAGCCTTTGAACGACTCAACGCTCGGCCCGGGCTTCATGCGCATCACTACGGCGCTGCCCGACGACAACCGCCGCTTTCTCGATGCACTGCGAGAGATTTTGTTACGCGCCAATGTTGTGAACCAGAAATAGCGGGACAAATAGAACGGATGGATTTTTTCGCATGGCAAGGCACGAGGAGGCGACATAGCCGCCTCTATGGCAACGACGAGCAACGCCGCCATGCGGAAAAAGACGCCGTTTTATGTTTCGATATTTCTGGTTCACAACACTAGGGCGCTTGCTGGCACCCAGCGCACCCTTCAAGCCGAGCGGTGCAACTTTCAATCCAACCCGGGAGTGAAACCATGTACTCGAAAACTCTGGTGGCGATAGACGAAAGCGACCTGTCGCGGCAAGCATTGCAGCAAGCCATCGAACTCGCCCGGACCCTGGCAGCTGGGGTGCGCGTGGTGCACGTCATCGACATGAGCTGGCTGCCCATCGGCCCGGAAATCGCCATCGATACCACTGCGCTGAGCGCGGCCCGGCATGGTGCGGGAGAAAGCTCATCGCCGCGGCGCGCGAAACCGCCCGGCTGGCAAACTTTGAGCTGGAAGCCGACCTGATCGAAACGGACACGCCGGCCCAGCATGTTGCAGAGGCCATTGCCGCGGAAGCTGCACGCTGGGGCGCAGACCTGGTGGTGATGGGCACGCACGGACGCCGCGGCTTTCAGCACCTCATGCTGGGGAGCATGGCTGAACGGACATTGAGGTACTCAGCGGTGCCGGTCCTGCTGATTCCACCCGTGGGGAAATCGGCACCTGCCTGAGGAATAAACGGACATCTCGAGAGCGCGCATCACTCAGACGAGTGATCACTCGGACATGGCGTTGAAGCTGTCGATGCAGCGTCTGAGGTTTTCGGCGGCATTTTCAGGGTTGGACAGTTCGCACTCGCCGCCTGCGGCAGCAGGCCCGGATCGGGCAGGCACGCTGGCCGCGCTTGCGACAGTCGGGTGGATGGCGGGCCTGATCGGGGCCGGCTTGACGCCGACAGGTTTCTGCGCTACGCCACCCTGCTTGAGCTTTTGCTGCGCCGCAAGCAGTTGGCTCTGGAGTTGTGCTTTCTCCTGGCCTGACTGCAGCAGCAGCCCCGCCAGGGTGGCGACGAGCGCAATCAGCATGACGCTGCCTCCCGATATCAGCACCCACTTGTTGGTCAGCATGACGCGCGCACGCTGTTGCAGCCCTGTGGGCGGCGCTTCCTCCGCTGCAATGGCATCCGAATCGCTGGATACGCGGACGGCTGAGGGTTTTTCTTGCGGGATGTCGGCAACGGCTTCGTCGGCATCTTGCTGAACACTTTGCGACGAACGATTGAACAGGGTCTTCAGGCGGACCAGCAAGGATGGCTTGGGTTCAGGCGCTGCATCCTGCTCAACGCGCCGTTCCGTCTGATCGTGCAGAGAATGCCGTTCCTCTGATGGCGACTCGTCCGGGTCGGGTGCATCGAGGCTTTCGGTACTCGGCGCCGATGGCCTGCGCCAGCGGGCCAGCCGGGCAATTCCCTGCACAATTTTTGCGGTAAATCGTTTCAAAACAGACCCTTTATCGGCATAAATAGAGAACGCGGCACACTGGATAGCGGCCAATACAAGGCCAAGTTAAGCGGCACGGCGCACAACCCGCCCGCCAACTCTTTTCGGGTGCGCGCGCCGGGGTTCACCCACCTCGCCTAAACGCCTACAATGCCGGGTCTTTCTGCAAGCCTCCCAGCATGTTCACCGGCATCATTCAATCCATCGGCCATATCCACGAATACGACGCGCGCGGCGCGGATGCACGCATGGTGATTCGTGGCGGCGGGCTGGACTTTTCCGACGTTTCGCTGGGCGACAGCATCGCGGTCAATGGCGTGTGCCTGACGGCGGTGGCGTTGACGCCAGACAGCTTCACGGTAGACGTCTCCGCCGAAACCCTGCGCTGTACCGAAGGCTTTTTGCCGGGGGCCGAAGTCAACCTGGAAAAGGCGCTGCGTCTGGCTGACCGGCTCGGTGGCCATCTGGTATCGGGTCACGTCGACGGCGTCGGCACGGTGCACGGCTTTGTTCCGGTGGGTGAGTCCCACCTGCTGGAAATCGACGCGCCGGCTGATCTCGCGCGCTACATCATCCGCAAGGGCTCGATCACGGTGAACGGCGTGTCGCTGACGGTGAATGCCGTCGATGGCGTCCGTTTCGCACTCAACCTGATTCCGCACACGCTGCAGATGACCACGCTCAAACATTTACGAGCAGGCAGTCGGGTCAATCTCGAAGTCGACATGATCGCGCGCTATGTCGAGCGCCTTTCGCTATTTACCCAAACAACGGACAAAGACTGATGAGCCTCGCCTCCACCCTGGAAATCGTCGAAGAACTCAAGGCTGGCCGCATGGTCGTGCTGGTGGACGAAGAAGACCGCGAAAACGAGGGCGATCTGGTGATGGCCGCCGAATTCGCCACCCCGGACGCGATCAACTTCATGGCCAAATACGGTCGCGGCCTGATCTGCCTGACGCTGACCGACGACCGCTGCCGCCAGCTCGGCCTCAAGCAGATGGTCTCCGACAACCAGACACCGCACGGCACCGCGTTCACCGTCTCGATCGAAGCCGCGACCGGCGTCACCACCGGCATTTCGGCGGCCGACCGCGCCGTCACCATCCTGGCCGCAGTAAAGAAAGACGCCAAGCCAACCGACATCATCCAGCCCGGCCACATTTTCCCGCTGCGCGCGCAGCCCGGCGGCGTGCTGGTGCGTGCTGGCCACACCGAGGCCGGGTGCGATCTGGCTGCGCTGGCCGGGCTGCAACCGGCCTCGGTGATCTGCGAAATCCTCAAGGACGACGGCTCCATGGCGCGCCTGCCTGATCTGGTGCCGTTCGCGCAGGAACACGGCCTGAAGATCGGCGCCATCGCCGACCTCATCCATTACCGCAACCAGACCGAAAGCCTGGTCGAACGCGTGGCCGACCGCCTGATCCAGACGGTGTACGGCGCCTTTCGTCTGATCGCTTACCGCGACACCAGCGCGCGCGAAACCCACCTCGCGCTGGTCAAGGGCGAAATCCACGCCGACCAGGAAACCCTGGTGCGCGTGCACGAACCCTTGAGCGTGATGGACTTTCTCGACGTCACCGGCGGCGGCCACTCGTGGCCGATCATGGGCGCGATGGAACGCATTGCCGAATCGCAGACCGGCGTTATCGTGCTGCTGCATCGGCCCGAAACGGCCGATGCGCTGCTGCACCGCATCAACCCGGCGCCGGTTTCGGATCGCAAAGTCGACCTGCGCGACTACGGCATTGGCGCGCAAATCCTGCGCGACCTCGGCGTCGGCAAAATGAAGCTGCTGGCCAGCCCGCGCAAAATGCCGGCGATGGACGGCTTCGGCCTCGAAGTCACGGGCTACCTCGACAAGGCTTAATCCAAAGGATACGAACATGGGAACCCACAGCGACATTTCCGAACTCGACCCCGTTTATCAGGGCGCAGGACTCAGAATCGGCATCGTCATGAGCCGCTTCAACAAAGACATTTGCGAAGGCTTGTTGTCATTTTGCGAGCTCGAACTGGCCAAGCTCGGTGTCGCAGCCGATGACGTGCTGCTGATCAATGTACCCGGCGCGCTGGAACATCCGCTGGTGCTGCAAAAAATGGCGCAGTCGGGCAAGTTCGACGCGCTGATCGCCATCGGCGCGGTGGTGCGTGGCGATACCTACCATTTTGAAATCGTCTGCAACGAATCGGCGCGCGGCATCCTCGACGTGCAGCTGGAAACCGGCGTGCCGATTGCCAATGTCATCCTCACCGTCGACACCATCGAGCAGGCGCATGTGCGCATCGCCGAAAAAGGCCGCGATGCCGCGCGCGTGGCGATCGAAATGGCCAACCTGTTGAAGCGGATCTGAGATGGCCGGTTCCCGCAAACTCGCCCGCTCGTTCACCTTGCAAGGGCTGTATGCCTGGTTGATCGGCGGGGCGGACGTCACCCTGATCGCGGCCAACCTGGCGGACGACGAACAGTTCAAACGCGCCGACGAAGCCTATTTCCGCACCCTGCTCTACGGCGTGCTCAAGGAAGAAGACCTGCTCGGCACCCACATCGGCCGCTTCATCGACCGCAAGCTCACCGAGTTGTCGCCTGTCGAGCGCAGCATCCTGCTGATCGGCGCCTATGAACTGCTGCACTGTCCCGATGTGCCGATGCGCGTCGTCATCAATGAAAGCGTCGAACTGGCCAAATCCTTCGGCGGCATCGACGGCCACAAATACATCAATGGCGTGCTCGACAAGCTGGCGCAGGAGATGCGCGCAGTGGAAGCAGGCCAGCCGCGTCGCAGCAAGCCGTGAGTGGTGAGCAGTAAGCGGAAGGATTACCGTCCGCATCCTGCCCGTTTACCGCTCCCTGCTTACCGCCTCCCCAACATGGAATTCTCCCTCATCGCCAAGCACTTCACCCGCCCCACCCCCGGCGCGGTGCTGGGCGTGGGCGACGACTGCGCGCTGCTGGCCCCGACACCCGGCATGCAACTGGCGGTATCAAGTGACATGCTGCTCGAAGGCCGCCACTTTTCGCCGCAGGACAGCCCCGCCGGGATTGGCCACAAGTCGCTGGCGGTGAATCTGTCCGACCTCGCCGCGATGGGCGCGACACCACGCTGGGCCACCCTGGCCATCGCCCTGCCGGAAGAAAATGACGCCTGGCTCACCGCGTTTGCGCGCGGGTTTTTTCGCATGGCCGACCAGTACGGCATCGAACTGGTCGGCGGCGACACCACGCGCGGCGCGCTGACGATCAGCATCACGGTGATGGGCGACGTGCCACCCGGCCAGGCACTGCGCCGCGACGGCGCCCGGGCAGGCGACGATATCTGGGTATCCGGCGTGCTCGGTTCGGCCGCTCTGGCGCTGGCCTATCGTCAGGGACGCCTGTTCATGGAACAAATCGATGCCGCCAAAGTGCTGCCCGCGCTCTACCTGCCGACGCCGCGCGTGGCGCTGGGCGTTGCGCTGCGCGGCATTGCCAACAGCGCGATCGATATTTCCGATGGCTTGCTGGCCGACCTCAGCCACATTCTCGACCGCTCCAGCGTCGGCGCGCAGCTTGAATTCGACGCCCTGCCGACCCTGCCCGTGGTGCAAACCTATCTGCACGAAGCTGTCGCGCGTGAGTGCGTGCTGGCAGGGGGCGACGACTACGAACTCTGCTTCACCGCGCCGGCCGAGCGGCGCGACGCCATCCTGGCGGCCGCGACCCAGGCCAACGTGACCGTCAGCCGCATCGGCCGAATCTCGGCTGGGTCCGGCCTGACGGTGATGGCTGCCGACGGCCAGCCGCTGCCCTACGACAAAACCGGCTATGACCACTTTGCAGCCTGACTTCAAATTCCTGCTCGCGCACCCGGCCCACCTGATCGCCTTCGGCTTTGGCAGTGGCCTCGCGCCCAAAGCCCCCGGCACGGTCGGCACCGTGCTCGGCTGGCCGCTGCTCTGGCTGATTGTCGCCATTACGCCAGACCTGCCAACCCAGCTCGTTCTGCTGCTTGCCAGCTTTCTGCTTGGCGTCTGGGCCTGCGGCAAGAGCGGACGTGCGCTCGGCGTCGCCGACCATGGCGGCATGGTGTGGGACGAGGTCGTCGCCTTTGCGCTGGTTCTGCTATTCACGCCGCCCGGCTGGCTGTGGGCCGGCCTTGCCTTCCTGCTGTTCCGTTTTTTTGACATCATCAAACCCTGGCCGATCCGGCTGGCCGATCGCCGTCTCAAAAACGGCTTCGGCGTCATGTTCGACGACCTCCTGGCAGCGGGCTACGCGCTTGCCGTTATCAAAGGATTGCAATGGCTCGTGTAAACGACGAAGAACTTCGGCAACTTGCCGCTGAACTGGGCGACATGCTGCGCGCACGCGGCTGGATGGTGGCCACCGCAGAATCCTGCACCGGGGGCTGGGTCGGGCAATTGCTCACCTCGATTCCCGGCAGTTCGGCCTGGTATGAACGCGGCTTCATCACCTATGCCAATGCGGCGAAGCAGGAAATGCTCGGCGTGCCCGCCGCCACGCTGGAAAGCTGTGGCGCGGTGTCCGAAGAAACCGCCAGCGCCATGGCAGCCGGCGCCCTCGCCCACAGCCACGCACAAGCGGCGCTCGCTATTTCCGGCGTGGCCGGACCCGGTGGCGGCACGCCGCAAAAACCGGTGGGCCTGGTGTGCTACGGCTGGGCGCTGGCAGACGGCACCCATATGTCGTCCACCTGCCGCCTCGACGGCGACCGCGAGGAAATCCGCTCGCGCGCCGTGGCAGCCGCCTTGCGTGGGTTGATCGACTTGATGAGATAGATTCAAGGTACAAGAATGCGGTTTGCCTGGTCGCACTTGTCTTGAATCTTGTACCTTGAGTCTTGGCCTTAATTAAAGGCCCACGCCGCGAAAGGCTCGATCTCATCGCGGTTCAGCAGCATCAGCTGATAGGCATTCGGGTTCATCGCATGGTCCGGCGTGGTGTCGACATTCATGCGCTGCAGCATGTAGCCCAGCAAGGCGCGCCGCACCTCCACCTCGATCACGCCGTCCTTTGCCACGCCATAGTCCAGCAACAGGCTTTCACGCTTGAGCGCATCCAGGCCGCTGTGCGGCGCAAGCTGGAGGCTCACGCTTTCGGTCCAGTCTTCGTCGTACTGCTCGCCCGATTCAGCAGGCGTGTCCAGACATTCGGCTTGTGTGATGCGCGACAGCACGAAATCGCGAAAGTCGCAGCTTTCCTCGTGATAGGCGCGCACATGCCAGCGCGTGCCAGTGTCGACCAGCGTATGCGGTTCGAGCAGGCGCTGTGGCGGGCTGTCCGTGCCCGCGTGGATATCACGATCAGACAGTGACCGATAGCGAATCAGCAGCTTGCGGCGACCATGAATGGCACGCGTGATCTGCGCCAGGATCTGGTGGCTGGGCAGGCGTACCGGCAAAGGCAGCGAGGCACTCGCCAGCCCGTAAATCAGATCCGCCCCATACGGTCCAATCGGCAAGGCCTTGGCCGGACTCAGGTCTGAAAACGCCGCCGTAAAACCGTCATTGGGCACAAAACCAAACACGTTATGCTGATAGCCCAGGTTGCCGGGGGCCAGATCGTTGTACAGCTTGAGATCCTTGGTCGCCGCAGCGTCCGAAATCCCGAAGGCTTTCGCCACATCCCCCCGCGTCACCACGCCCCCATACCAGGCCATCATCTCGATGTACTGCAGGCGCTGGCGCGTCGCCCATTTCACATCCAGCCGCATTTTTTCTTTTGAAATCATATCGCTTGCTCCGGACAAGCCTTGGTTACAGCAGATTATAGGCGTGCGCAACCCAAATAAAACAACAAACTTGGTATTTTTTAGCTAGGTAATATTTTTTATTGACATGAATAAAAGTATCGCCTACATTCACGCCATCGCAACCGACTCTGGAGAGACAACATGGCCACCCCCGCAATGACCGAAGACAAAATGAAGGCACTTGCCGCAGCACTCGGGCAAATCGAAAAACAGTTCGGCAAGGGCTCGGTGATGCGCCTGGGTGACCACGAAGTCGTGGACATTCAGTCCGTATCGACTGGCTCGCTGGGACTCGATATTGCGCTGGGCATTGGCGGCCTGCCGCGCGGCCGGGTGATCGAAATCTACGGTCCGGAGTCGAGCGGCAAGACGACGCTGACGCTGCAAGTCATTGCCGAAATGCAAAAACTCGGTGGCACCGCAGCCTTCATCGACGCCGAACACGCGCTCGACCCGTCGTATGCGCAAAAACTCGGCGTCGACGTCGACAACCTGCTGGTCTCGCAACCTGACACCGGCGAACAGGCACTGGAAATCGCCGACATGCTGGTGCGCTCCGGCAGCGTGGACGTGGTGGTGATCGACTCGGTCGCCGCCCTTACGCCCAAGGCCGAAATCGAAGGCGAAATGGGCGATTCGCACATGGGCCTGCAAGCCCGCCTGATGAGCCAGGCGCTGCGCAAGCTCACCGCCAACATCAAGCGCACCAACACGCTGGTCATCTTCATCAACCAGATCCGGATGAAAATCGGCGTCATGTTCGGCAGCCCGGAGACCACGACTGGCGGCAACGCGCTGAAATTCTATGCGAGTGTTCGCCTCGACATCCGCCGCATCGGCGCGATCAAGAAAGGCGATGAAATCGTCGGCAACGAAACCAAGGTCAAGGTCGTCAAGAACAAGGTTTCGCCGCCATTCAAGGAAGCGTTTTTCGACATTCTGTATGGCCAGGGCATCTCGCGCGAAGGTGAAATCATCGAACTCGGCGTGCTCCATAAATTCGTCGACAAGTCCGGCGCCTGGTACGCCTACAACGGCGAAAAAATCGGCCAGGGCAAGGACAATGCACGTGAATACCTGAAAGAGCATCCGGAAATCGCTGCCGAGATCGAAGCCAAGGTGCGCGCAGCCGTGGGCGTCAACAATCAGGCCATGGCGCCTACCGAAGCCAATGCCTGAGTCCGGCGTCGAGCCGCAAGCCAGCAAGCTGCGCGAACGCGCGCTGGGTTTGCTGGCGCGGCGCGAACACAGCCGCGTCGAACTGACCCGCAAGCTCGAACAGGCGGGGTTCGATGCGGCAGACATCCGCACGCTACTGGATGGTTTCGAGGCAAAAAAATGGTTGTCGGACCAGCGCTTTGCCGAAAGCTACGTGGCCGATCACCGCGCGCGCGCAGGCAGCATCAAACTGGCCTACGACCTGCGTCAGCATGGGGTAAGCGACGGCATTATCGATACTGTTCTGGGCGATAACCGTGACAGCGAACTCGATCGCGCACGCATAGTCTGGAAAAAAAAGTTCGCTTCCGCCCCTGCCGATGCAGCCGAAAAAGCCCGGCATATTCGTTTCATGCAGAGCCGGGGATTTAGCCCGGAGATCATCCGACGCGTCATCAAAGGCACAGATGACATCTGATCGCGCAGACGCCAGGTCGTCGCCACGCGCTATCCCCGCGGAACTTGCTGGGCTAGAATCGCTCAATATGCAGCATTCTGTTGTTCGTAATTTTATGGAGGTCACATGAACACAACCGTTACCACCCTCGGCCGCAGCCAGTCTGCGGCAATGTCGACCAACAAGGTCATCCGCAATACCTACATGCTGCTGTCGATGACGCTGGCCTTCGCCGCGCTCACCGCCGGTGTGACGATGTCGCTCAACCTGCCTTCGCCCGGCTTCATCATCACCCTGGTCGGCTATTTCGGCCTGTTGTTCCTGACCACCAAGTTCCGTGACAGCGGCGCAGGCATCGGCTTCGTGTTCGCCCTCACCGGCTTCATGGGCTACACCCTTGGCCCCATCCTCAACGCCTATCTCGCGCTGCCCAACGGCAGCCAGACCGTGATGATGGCGATGGGCGGCACGGCTGCGATTTTCCTTGGCCTGTCGGCCTATGTGATGACCACCCGCAAGAACTTCAGCTACATGGGCGGCTTCCTCGCGGTCGGCATCCTCGTCGCATTCCTGGCCGGTATCGGCGCGTTCTTCTTCGAGATGCCCGGCCTGTCGCTGGCCGTTTCGGCCATGTTCGTGCTGCTGATGTCGGGCCTGATCCTGTACCAGACCAGCGAAATCATCCATGGCGGCGAAACCAACTACATCATGGCAACCGTCACCCTGTTCGTGGCGATTTTCAACCTGTTCACCAGCCTGCTGCAGTTGCTGGGCTTTGCCAACAGCAGCGACTAAGGCTGCATGTTCTCGGCAAACCAAACGGCGTCTGTGAAGGCGCCGTTTTTCATTGATACCCACAGCCATTTCGACGCGGCTGAATTCGACGCCGATCGCGATGCCGAATACGCACGCGCGCGCGCCGCCGGGGTTGGCATGCTGATCGTTCCCAGTATTACCCGCGACAACTTCGCTGCGGTTGCCGCCACCTGTGCGCGCTATCCTGCCTGTCTGCCGGCATGGGGAATGCACCCGATGTACATCGGTATTCACCAGCCCGAACACCTGGCCAATCTGCGCGCACAGATCGGGGCGCAGCGCCCGGTGGCAATCGGCGAGATCGGCCTCGATTTTTTTGTGCCCGGACTCGATCCTGCGATGCAGGTTTTTTATTACGTCGAGCAACTGAAACTCGCCCGGGAATTCGACTTGCCGGTACTGCTGCACTGCCGCAAGTCGAGCGATGTGTTGTTGAAGCACCTGCGCCAGATCAAGCCCCGTGGCGGCATCGCGCATGCCTTCAACGGCAGCGCGCAACAGGCAGCTGAATTCATCAAGCTCGGCTTCAAACTGGGATTCGGCGGTGCCTTCACCTGGCCACGCGCCAATCATCTGCGCCGGCTTGCGGCTGACCTGCCGCTCGAAGCGATCGTGCTGGAAACCGACAGCCCCGATATGCCGCCGAGTTGGATCGGCCAGGGCCGGAACTCACCCGCCGAACTGCCGCGCATTGCAGCGGAGCTGGCCCAACTGCGCGGCACGACGGTCGAAGCCATCGCCGCGGCAACTACTCAAAACGCCTGTGCGCTGCTAAGGCTTGATGCGTTCGAGGCGCTTACAACCAGCGCCTGACGCGCTTTTTATAGTCGCGGTACGCGTCACCAAATTTCGCTTCAAGATGCGATTCTTCGTGGCGGATGACGCCAAAACGGATCGTCAGCCAGATTAGCGGGGCGAACAGCAGCGGCCATAGCGTGTTCAGCAGCAGCGCAATGCCGACCAAAATGAGCCAGTCGCCCAGATAAATCGGATTGCGACTGAACCGAAACGGGCCGCCGGTGCAAAGCGCAGAGGCGGCCGCGTAGGGATTGACCGTGGTGTGATGACGGTGAAACGTCCATAGCGTCCAGCCAAACAACAGCAAGCCCACGGTCAGCCATACCCAGCCCAGCGGACGCGATGCGACTCCCCCATCGAAAGCCAGGGGCAGCACATGGCGATCCAGCCACCAGCCGCCAAAAATCGCAGCCGCATAGGGGGCGGGCGGCAAGATCAGCGTGCGTGGACGCTTTAATTCACTTTTCATGTTCGTGTCTTTCTATGTGCGCCATGTCGGGTTGCCTGATTTGCAGGAAATCAGACGTGAGCAAACGCGTAGCAACCAGACGGAAAACACATCAGCACGACGTCGCGTCGAGCTTCTGACATTCCCCCGCAGCCGCTTTGCCCTGCGTCAGCGTATCGAGTATGCGCCCCAGCGCGGTGGGTGAAGTCCAGCCCACACGTTCAATGCTGTCGAACGGAGACACCCCCTCCAGCAGATTCTGCACCGCAACGGCGCAAAACAGCGGCGGCGTGAACCCGCTGGCGCGGATGCGTTGCTCGACCTGCGCGAAAGCCTGGGGCTGCAAGCGAAACCGGTACAGCCGGATGTTGGGGCCGTCGAGGGTTTGATAGCGTGCGTAATCGGCCAGCGTTGGTCCTTGCCAGGACGCGTCCTCACCACGCACTCCCATATAGCTGCCTGCCGGGTCAATCAGCAGGTTGCCGGCAAACAGGCCCGCATGATTGCCGCCGAAGGCGTTGTCGTTGATCACCACCACCACTTCGTCAGCCGCCGGTTCGACAAGCTGGATCGCAATTGCAGGTGGCGGCTCGCTGTTCCAGTTGGGCGCGTCGGCGGCGCACAACGGCGTGACCGCCATCATGGCAAGCAAGAAGAAAATCGGTTTCAGGAAACCAAACACAGCTGATGAAAACAACCGGGTTCTGCGCACGCTCTGTGCGATCAACGCAAATCGGACTGCGACACCGCCCGCAAAAATTCGTTGCGCTGCTGGTCGCTGCTGCGAAAGCAGCCGGTGAATGCCTGCGTCACCACCCGCTCGTCGCCGCGCCGGTCTTCACCCAGCAGCAGGCACAACTGCTCGGCCTCGATAATGCACGCCGCGCCCTGCGCCAGGCCGTGCGTCACCAGCGCTTCGGCGATGTCGCGCGTCATCCATTCCTGATAGGTGAAGCGATGGCCGATGGCATCGACCATGCGCGCAATGCGACCAAAGCCGTGCAGACGGCCGCCGGGAATATAGGCGACGTGCGCGACGCCGCGAAACGGCACCAGGTGGTGTGGACAGACGCCATGTACGGCGATGCCTCGTATCACGACCATGTCGTCGCGCGCATCGACAAAGCCCTCGCCCAGCGCCTCGGCCGGATGCATGGCATAGCCGCCGAGCAGGCGCTTTTGCCACAGTTCGCGCACGCGTTGAGCGGTACGTCCGGTGTGCACTGAATCCGGCGCCACACCGCAGGCGACGAGCATGTCGTTGACCGCCTGCTCGAACGCCGCGGGGTTGAACGGCCCGACCTGCGGAATGCCGAGGCTGCCCGATGGATGCGGGGCGTGGCCGTCGTGGTCGCAGGTGTCAGTCATTGTTCAGGGTCGACTTGAGGAATTCGAGCGTGCGCGTCCACGAATCGGTATCCGCCGCGTTGTCGTACTTGAGCGGCAGGCCGAACTGCGTGGCATAGCTGTCGGCTTCGCGGTTGGTAAAGGTGTGCTTCACGCCCGGGTAGGCCACGAACATGTAGTCGGCCTTGGCATTGTTCATTTCGAGCTTGAACGCCTCGACCTGCTCCGGTGGCACCACCGGGTCGGCCTCGCCGTGGAACACGCGCAGTTTCGTCTTGATGCTGCCGGGTTTGACCGCGACATCGGTCGCCAGCACGCCGTGATAGCTGACCGCTGATTTCAGCGGTTCGCCCGCGCGCGCCATGTTGAGCACCACGCCGCCGCCAAAGCAGTAGCCCAGCGCAGCCAACTCGCCTTTTTTGACGTTGGGCTGCTTGTCGAGAAAATGCTCGGCTGCCTGAAAGCGGCTCAGCGCCAGCGGCGGATTCTTGTTCACGCTGCCGGCCAGCTTGCCCGCATCGGCCGGGTTGTCGGCTGTCTGGCCCTTGCCATACATGTCGACCACCAGCGCGACATAGCCTTCGCTCGCCAGCATGCGCGCCCGCTTCCGCGCGTAATCGTTGACGCCCCACCATTCGGGCACCACCAGCACGCCGGCGCGCTTGCCTTTGACCGCGTCGTCGTAGGCCAGAAAACCCTGCATTTCCGTATCGCCAGCGGTATAGCTGACGTCTTTGCCAACTACGGCAGCATAGGTGGACGAGGTAAACAGCAGCAACGACAGGGCAAGGGTGTTTTTCATGAGCGTCTCCAAAGGGTGATTCAAAAGCATACCGCGCACCCTACGGCAATAACAACCGCTGCGGCGTTAAACTTGCGGGCTTCCTGCTGACCCACGCCCGCCATGACCGACCCCATCCGCCTTGCCAAACGCGTCGCTGAACTGCGTGCCTGCTCGCGTCGCGAAGCCGAACAACTGATCGCCGGCGGCTGGGTGCGGGTCAATGGCGTGGTGGTCGAAGAGCCGCAGGCGCGCGTCGCCGACGAGCGCATCGAGATCGACCCCAAAGCCGACATCAGCGAGGCCGAACCCGTCACCCTGCTGCTGCACAAGCCACCCGGCTACCATGCGATTCAGGGCGACCGGCCGGCAGCGCAATGGCTCCTTGCCGCCAACCGCTGGGCGGAGGACGATTCAGGCATTACCCCGCTAAAAAAACATTTCGCCCAGCTGACGGCCTGCGTGCCGCTCGAGCTTGATGCCAGTGGCCTCGTTGTCTTCACCCAGGACTGGCATGTCTCGCGCAAGCTCAGCGAAGACGCCGCCATGATCGAACACGAACTGATCGTCGAAGTGAGCGGAGACATGATCCCGCATGCACTCAAACGGATGAATCAAGGTATCCCCTACAACGGCCGCACGCCGACGGCGATCAAGGTCAGCTGGCAAAATGAAACCCGCCTGCGCGTTGCGCTCAAGGGCGCGCAAATCGGGCAAATCGCCCATCTGTGCGAAGCCGTCGGCTTGCAGGTGGTGTCGATGAAACGTATCCGCCTGGGGGGTGTGTCACTGGGCAAAGTGCCGCCCGGGCAATGGCGCTATTTGCGTATGGACGAGCGGTTCTGATCCCGTCAAAACCCGGCCACCCGGCCTGCTCAGGCCGCGGCAAGCATCTGCTTGCGATAACGATTGAGGTCTCGCACGTTAGTAAAAGTCTGCCCCAGCAAGTTCGACAGGTTGCGAAGAATGCCGCCTACTACCTTGTTTTCCCAGGTTTCATCAAAGCGGATTTGCTCGTCTAACCAGTGCTCCAGCCATTCCGGGTTGGGCATGCGCGACTGCACCGTATCCAGCGGGAACAGCGTGACGTTGACGTGCAGATTGGTCGGGTGCAGCGCCTTGTCGGAGCGGCTGCTCGACGCCATCAGGAAGCCGATCTTGGCAAAGGCCGCCGCCACGCCCGGCCCGCCCTGCTTCAGCGCACGCTTCATGTATTGCAGATACGCACCCCCATGACGGCCTTCATCGCGCGAAATCGTTTCGTAGATATGCTTGATCACCGGCTCGGTGTGCCATTCCGACGCGCACTTGTACCACTGGGTGAGGCGCACTTCGCCGCAGAAATGCAGCATCAGGGTTTCCATCGGCGGCGCAGGGTCGAACGGAAAGCGAATCGCGTGCAGTTCTTCCTCGGTCGGCATGAACTCGGGCTTGAAGCGGCGCAAATACTCCATGAGTACCAATGAATGCTTCTGTTCCTCGTAAAACCAGATCGACATGAAGGCGGAAAAATCGCTGTCGTGCACAAAGTCGCGCAGGAACATTTCGGTCGCCGGCAACGCAGCCCACTCGGTGATCGCATTGAGCTTGATCGTCAGGGCCTGTTCATCGGTCAGTTTGCTGGCGTCGAAACTGTCCCAGGGAATATCGGTTTCCATATTCCAGCGGGCGCGCTCGAGGGACTTGAAAAGGTCGATATAAAGCATGTCGGCAGGGTGCTGATTGAACTCGGTTGAAAGGAATTACGGTCTACATGGCCAGACTGGATGCATGGCCAGGAGTTCCGGGGGGCTGCGACGTCTCCGGCATGGGGGACCTAGTCGGACACGCTCGGGCAGTCAGCCAGTTCGTCCTTGGCCAGGATCAACGACTGCGCCAGGCGCATGCCGCTTTCCCAGGCACGCTCGACGCCTACCCCGGCAATGCCATCGCCGATCAGGGCGACCCGATTTTCACGGTCTCCCAGCCAGAACCCGCCAATCGAGGTATCCGGCTGCGCGTAGCGCCACAGGTGCGACGCCTCGACCTCCACCGGCCACGGCAAGCCCAGCAAACCCATCACGGCCGAAGCGGCACGGGTGCTGGCTTCCATTGCCGAGGCTTCGCGATAGGTTTCGGCAAACTCATGGCTGCTGTGCACCGCCCACAGTCCGTCGCCTCCGCTCGGCTGGCGCACCGCCAGATCGATCAGATGATCGTCGAATTTGATGACATCGGCTGCCGGGCCGCCCTCCCAGCGCATCAGAAAGGACCAGACCGGGCGATAGCGCACCTCGCCGAGTCGCTCGTGCAGACGCGGCAGCGCAACGAGCAGGGGGACCGCCTGCGGCACCGGCACGCTGCAGATCACGCAATCGTAGTCGCCCCGCGTCTGGCCATTTTCCAGAATGATCGTGCGCGGCTGGATCGTCGCAACGCGCGATTCGGTGTGCAGGCGCGCATTGCCCAGCAACTGGCGCACGATCTGCGAAGGTTCGATCAGCGGGGTGTAATGGTTTTGCAGCTGCGCCCGCGCCCACGACTTGTTGGCGCGGCCGAACAGCACGTCGCCCCGCACCGGCGCAAGCCAGCCCTGGCGCACCCAGTCGCGCAGCTGGCTGCGGAACGGGTCGCGCTTGGCCGAGATGAAGGGCGAACCCATCGTTGCCCAGCCCTGTTCCAGGCGTCGTGTCGACAGGCGTCCGCCCGCTCCGCGCGCCTTGTCGAATACGTCCACTTCCCAGCCTGCCGCAGCGAGCGTGCCCGCGCAGCTGGCTCCGGCTATTCCTGCGCCAACGATGCCTGCCCGGAGTCTTGCCATTGCTATCTGTCCTTGATGATGATGGCCACGGGGTGACCTGATGAATAAGCGTTCAATCGCACTTTATCAGTAAAACATTACGCCCAAATCCCGGGCCACAAATTGGATTTATCCCTACCGCTTTTGAGGAAAATCGAGGCGCATGGCGACATGCGGAATCCCGGCTTCCGCGTAGGTTTCACCTTCGGCGGCAAATCCTGCCGCCTCATAGAATCCGGCCGCATGGATTTGCGCGCTGAGTTGAAGTGCGGTGTGGCCTTGCGCCTGCGCCGCGCGGATCGCCGCCGCCAATAAGGCACGCCCCACCCCCTGCCCGCGCCAGGCCGGCAAGACCGCCATGCGGCCGATATGGCCGTCGGGCAACAGCCGGGCGCAACCGATGGGGGCGCCATCCGCCCCGGTGGCCAGCAAAAGCAGGGATGCGGCGTCCTGCTCGTCCCACTCCAGCGCCTCGGGCACACCCTGCTCGTCGATGAACACCACGCGACGCACGGCGCTCAGGCACGCCGCGTCATGCGCCCAGTCCGTTTCGTGGATCAGGAAAGTTGCCATGGTCAGATCTCGGCGAGCGCAAACCGCCGTGCGGCACGATGGCCGCGCGGCGCCTGCACGCCGCGCAACAGCCACAGGCCGGCAATGAAATAGCTTCCGGTGATCAGCAGCGCCTGACGGTGATCGCCTGCCGTCATCCAGCTGGCCGCGCCATAGGTCAGCGGCCCGAGTATCGAGGCGAGCTTGACCGCCAGCCCCCACAAGCCGAAAAACTCGGCCTGCTGCGCTGGCGGCGCCAGCAAGCCCACCATCGCACGCCCCGCTGACTGCGACGCGCCCATGCACAGCCCGGCCAGATTGGCGGCCACCCAGAACATGCGCTCGTCCGGCGCCGCCCAGGCCAGCAGGATCATCACGATCCAGCCTGCCAGGGTGAGCGCGATCGCCCGCACATGGCCGATGCGATCCTGCACATGGCCAAAAACGAAGGCGCCGAGTGCAGCCGTAATATTGACCACCAGCACCAGCAGGATGGTTTGCTGGGTCGTGAAATGAAACACCTGGCTGGCATAGATTGCCGCCAGCGTGATCACCGCCTGTATGCCCGCCTGATACAACACGGTGCACAGCAAAAAACGCTTGAGGTCGGGAAGCTGCTTGAGATGGCCCAGCGTGTACCGCACCTGCAGCCAGGCGCTGCGGGGAGGACGATCGGGTTGTGCCGGGGCGCGTTCGCGCAGCATCAGCAGGGTAGGCAGGCTCGCCAGCATGAAAATCGCCGCCGTGATGAGCATGGCGACCGGCACGAAGTCCGATGCGCCCTGGCCATCAGCCTGCGCATGCGTGATGTAGGCCAGGCTCGCGCCCAGCGATACCAGCCCGCCGACATAGCCCAGCGACCAGCCCCACCCCGACACCCGTCCGAGCGCACGCGGCCGCGCCAGCTCGGGCAAGAATGCCGCGATCAGGTTTTCGCCGGTGCCAAAAAAATAATTGGAAATCACCAGCGCAGCGATCGCCAGCACCAGCGCGCCCGGCGCGGCAAAGTACAGCAGCGCGGTAAAGCCGACACAGCCCAGCGTGGTGAACCAGAGCAGCTTTTTCTTGCTGGCGTGGGCGTCGGCATGCGCGCCGATCAGCGGCGCGGTCAGCATCACCAGCGCATAGGACAACGACAGGGCCAGGGTCCAGGCAAACGTCGCCCACGGCGCGTTGCCCGCCACCACGGCGACGAAATAGGCACTGAATACCGCGGTGATGACCACGGTGGTGTAGCCCGAATTGGCAAAGTCGAACATCGCCCAGGCCCATACTTCGCGCCGACGTACACCCGGTTTAAGTAACTCATTCATAGGGAAATTGGCATCGTGCAGATTGTCAAAAGCAGCGCTGGGGCCGACGGCCCACGCTGGCTGCGGATGTGCCCTTATACCGACCGCCGGCTGACGTGTCACATCGGGGGCGGTCGCAAGCGGCAAAGCCACGCGCTTGGGGGATAAAATCCAGTCATGCGCCGGGCGTCTGCCCTGGCCCTGATTTCCCTGGCCCTACACCCACCCCGATGACCCTGCGTGCCTGCTGCCTTATCACCTGTCTGCTTGCGGGTTTCAGCCTTGCCGTCTCAGCGCAAGACCTGCCACCGCTGTCGCATCAGCTAACCGGAGGCGACAGCGACTATATCGTTCAGCCCGGAGATTTCATGATCGCCATCGGCGCCCGTTTTGGTCTCCCGCCGGCCCTGTTGGCACGGGACAACGCAGTGCCTTACGCCGCGACTCTCCATCCCGGCCAGCATTTTCGCATCCACAATCCGCATATCGTTCCGGCTGTCCGAGACGACGGCATCGTCATCAACATCCCGCAACGCATGCTGTTCCAGTTCAGCCAGGGACGCCTGCTGGGCGCGTATCCCGTCGGCCTCGGCAAATCCGCCACGCCAACGCCTGCGGGCACGTTCGAGATCATTTCGCGGGTCAAGGACAAGACCTGGGTCGTACCCCTGTCGATTCAGGAAGAAATGCGCCGCGAGGGAAAAGAAGTGCGCAAGGAAGTGCCGCCCGGCCCAGATAACCCCCTGGGCCGACACTGGCTCGGCTTGAGCCTGCCAGGCTACGGCATACACGGCACCATTGCGCCATCGAGCGTGTACCAGTTTCGCAGCCATGGCTGCATCCGCCTGCACCCGGACGATGTCGCCGAACTTTTCGAGCGCACCCGGGTCGGAGAAGCCAGTCAACTGATTTACCAGCCGGTTTTGCTCGCGGTTGCCGATGACAGCCGCATCCTGCTCGAGGTTCACCAGGACATCTACAATAAAAACATGGACATGGCGCAGACTGTTCGCGACTTGGCTGCATTGCATGGCCTGAGCCAGGCCATCGACTGGACCCGCGCAAATACAGTAATCGCAGCGCAAGACGGCCTGGCCCGTGAGGTCGGCCGCCTGCCACGCAATGGATTGAAAGGAAACCCTTGAACGCTCCCCTCAACCGCCGCAATTTTCTTAAATGGGGCCTGCTTGCCGCCGCGCTGCCCCTGCCGGCATTAGCCAGCCCGGGGCCGCTCGTGTCCGAGCGCCGGCTGGGCTTCAACAACCTGCATACTGGCGAGCGGCTCGACCTGCCTTACTGGATCGAAGGCGATTACGTGGCGGCGTCGCTGCACGAAATCAACCGCGTGCTGCGCGACCACCGAACCGATCAAGTGGCCCCCATCGATACCGGCCTGCTCGATCTGCTGCATCGCGTCCAGACGACACTCGGCACATCGCAGCCATTCCAGGTGATTTCCGGCTACCGCTCGCCCGCCAGCAACCAGATGCTGGCAGGCAAGTCTTCCGGCGTCGCCAAAGGCAGCCTGCATATGCAGGGCAAGGCCATCGACATCCGCCTGCCCGGCGTTGCGCTGGCCGACCTGCGCCGGACCGGGCTCATGCTGAAAGGCGGTGGTGTCGGCTATTACCCGGCATCCGACTTTGTGCATCTGGATGTGGGGCGCGTGCGGACCTGGGGCGGCTGATGGCCTGACCCTGTGCCCCCAATCCGACCGGCCGCGTTGCGTCTATATTGAGTCAGGCAGCTTATTCAGACGCAGATATTTGAACTGCGGGCGAGAATCCCTCGCCGGGCGCCTTGATCGTCAACGAGGGAGGATGAAAGCATGGCAAACCCGACATACCCGCCTGTCGACCCGCACACTGGCCCCGACATCACCTGGCGCGGCGTTTTAAGCCTGGAACAGCGCGAGGCGATGATTCGCGATGCGGCCTACTACCATTTCGCAAAGCGGGGTTATGCCCACGGGCATGACATGGAAGACTGGCTGGCCGCCGAAGCCGAAATCGAGCGCATCGCGTCCGCTTCGCAGGCAGCCCCACCGGACGCCCCCATTCAACAGAGTGCTGCCCACAGCGCTCGCATGGACGACGAACTGAAGCGGGCCATCCGGCAGCATCCGCAAAACGCCATCCCGCAGATCGAAAGCATCGAGCCGGAAAAGGCCCCTTTCAGGGAATAAGCCCGGCCTGATTTCTGCCTGCCATGCCGCGAATAGGTGCTCAGGCAAGCTGCGCCATAAGGCAGCCCGCCTTATGTGGCCCTTGCTCCTAAAAAGGTCGAGCCAGCGAAACCCCCATGACCCTCCAGCCCAGCTTTGACCCGGCCCTCAGCCTGCCTGACTATCGCGGCGGCAGTCTGGTCAACCTCATGAGCTCGATCACCACGGCTCTCGGTGGAAGCAGTCCCTACCCCTCATTGACGGCGCTGCCGCCCGACGCGCTGGCCGGCGCGCGGCATCTGGTGCTGCTGGTCGTCGACGGACTCGGCCACGACTATCTGATCGACCGCGACAGCGCCCTGCGCCAGCATCTGCGCTGCCCGATCACGTCGGTCTTTCCCACCACCACGGCGAGCGCCATCCCCACCTTTCTCACCGGCCTCGCCCCGCAACAGCACGGACTGACCGGCTGGCACATGTACTTTCGCGAGATCGGCGCCATCGCCGCGCCGCTGCCCTTCCGTTTCCGCGCTGGCCGCCGCAGCCTGAGCCATGCCGGCGTCACACCATCCAGCCTGTTTGGCCTCACCCCCTTCTACGACCGCCTGCCCCTGCCCTGCCACGTGGTCAGCCCGCAGCACATCATTCATTCGGATTTCAATGCCGCGCTTTCAGGCAAGGCAACACGGCACGGCTACGCAAGCCAGGACGAGATGTTCGAGTGCATCAACGGCCTGTTGCGCAGCGATGCTCCGCGCAGCTACATCCATGCCTACTGGCCGCAGCACGACAGCCTGGCGCATGAATACGGCGTCCACAGTCCGCAGGTGGCAGACGCCTTCGCCGCGCTCGACGCCGGTTTCGCGCGCTTGGTGGACGTCGCGCGCGACAGCGGCAGCCGCGTCATCGTCACCGCTGATCATGGCTTCATCGATACCTCGGCAGCTGAGACCATCGACCTCGACGACCATCCCGGCCTGCGCGAGACCCTGCTGCTGCCGCTGTGCGGGGAGCCGCGCATGGCCTTCGCCTACGTGCGCGAAGGCCGGGAAGCGCAGTTCGAGCATTACCTGCGCGAGCATCTGGGCGACCGGATCCTGCTGCTCAAAAGCGAAGACATCCTGCAATATGGCTGGCTGGGGCCGGGCGAAGCCCACCCTGCCCTGCGCGACCGCATTGGAGATTACGTCCTCATCCCCCGCGGTCGCAGCATCCTGCGCGACTGGCTGATGGGCGAGGCGCGCCACACCCACATCGGCGTGCATGGCGGACTCACTGCAGCGGAAATGACCGTGCCGCTCGTCATCGCCCCGCTGCCATGAACGCGTCCATCGCCCATGCTTGCGCGCTTCCGCTGCCAATCAGGCTGTTGCGCACGCTCACTGCGCCATTCGGGACCCTGCCCGCATGTGCCGCGCTTGTGTCGCTTGCGCTCGCCGCATGCGGAACCGTTCCGCTCGCACCACCGCCAGCCGATCCGCCGATTTTTCCGCGCATCGATGCGCGGGTGGGGGTCGTTTACGCGAGCGCCGCACGCATCCCGGTTCTCGTCAATCCCATCATGCGCATCGAAGTGGGCAAGGCAAGCGTCGCCCGTTTCGAGCAGGTCTTCGCCAGCATGTTCACCCAGGCGATCGAACTGCCGGACTGGCCCCCCTGGCGCGAAGGCATAACCGGCCTCGACGGCGTGATCGTGCTCGAGCACACAGACGCAGAACTCTTGCTCGCCGACAGTGCAAACCGCGACCACGACTACGTACGCATCGCCTATCGGGTCTGTCTCTACGCGCCGGACGGCATTGAAATCAAATGCTGGACCCCGTCGGCACAGCAGCGGCACACGCGCCGGTTCACCGAGTCCCTAAAGGATTGCATCATTCAGGAAGTCGACATCACCCTGCGCGAAGCAATTGCGCGCTTCATGCTGGAAGCTGAACATGATCCTGCGTTGAAAGCCTGGTCGGCAGGCATTTCCCGGCAGCGGATTTCGCCATGATGCGCATGCGCCCTGCACGCACACTCGTTGCAGCAATCTGCTTTTTCTGCACATCGCTGCCCGCACAGGCAGAAACAGCGTCAGCAACTGCCTTAGCCGTCGGCATGGTCTGGTGGCCAGCCGATCCGGCAGACGCCCTGTACGCATTGGGCGGTGATATCGAGGCGTGCCTGAGCGCACGCATTCGCGAAGTCGCGCCCGAAATCATCGTGACCCCGCAGCGCACGGTCCGCGACATGCTGTTTCCGCTGCTCGAACCCGCGACGCAGCCGGCGACCGAAGCCGGTTTCGCCGCACTGCTCGCCCGCGAGGAGGTTCGCGCACGCCTGACGCGTCATGGACTGCAGTACCTGATCGTTTTCAGTGGCGGAACCCTCAAGAAAAAGCCAGGCGGTTTTATCCTGTGCGGCGCTGGCTACGGGGGCGGCGGATGTCTTGGCTTCAGTTGGCAGGGCGAAACCACCGCGCTCGACGCCGCGCTCTGGTCGCTCGACGACGGCGTCAGGATTCGGCGCGAAGACGTCAAAATCGAGGGAACATTCGTGATGCCTGCATTCATCCTGCCGATTCCGATTCCGGCCCGCACCAAGGCTCAAGCGTGCCACGAACTCGGCAGCCAGATTGCGCGCGCGATCCGCCAGACCGCCGCCGAACAGGCCGTAAAACCACAGGAACCCGAGTCAGCGCGGCAACGCGAATAACGCCTCCACCGCCTGTTCCGACTCGGCGCCGACCTGGCGCAAGGCTGCGGCCGTCACCCGCCCGATCAACGCCTCCGACGGCCAGACGAACGTGCGCTCGGTCGCCGTCCCCGAAACGATGCGATCCTGCCCATGAACCCGCAGCACCAGCTCGATCTTCGTGTTGATATCCCAGTACAGCGGGGTGGCCGGCGTCGCGATCTCGAACACGCGTATCCCGCAGAGCACGGTCTGCGGCCCGGTTATCCCGCGGCTGGCAAGCACCTTGCCTGCGCTTGCCTCGACGACCGTCTGCACGAGTTCCGGGGCTGGCGGCTTCAGCGTGATCCGCCCCATCGACAAGCCACCAATCGTGGTGCGTTCGAAGTTCGCTTCCCGGCGGATATCCGTCACCTCAACTTGCACCTCTTGGGAGGCATCCTGTCTGCCCGCCACGATCTGCGCCGTATCAATCGGCACCACGACATCGGTTGTAGCGCAGGCGCCCAGAAGCGTGGCAAGCACCGCCAGGGCCAAACGGTCAAATGTGGTGTTCAGCATTTAGGTTCTCCTGGTTCATTTCAACAGCGGGGCGACCGATGGTCCGGGCGTGACGCAAAGGAATTCGTTTCAAAAATAGACTGTTTGCGAGACCTTGCAGGGTATATCTGCAATCGCGCCAGGATGGCGCGATGATGCCCATCGCCTCGCGGCCGACCCGTGTACGCCGTCGACGCAACCCGGTAAAGGCTGTTGACCGATCAGGCCGTGCTCATGAGGCCATTCCGCTCCGGATCACCCCGACTGCGATGCCTTCGATCACCAGCTCCTGCCGCGCGAGGTCGACGACGATAGGCTCGAAATCAGGGTTTTCCGGCAGCAGCCGCACGATATGGCCGCGCTGTTCAAAGCGCTTCACCGTGACCTCGTCGTCGATGCGCGCCACCACCACCTGCCCTGCCTTGGCTTCGACGCTGCGATGCACCGCGAGCAGGTCGCCGTCGAGGATGCCGGCATCCCTCATGCTCATGCCGCGCACCTTGAGCAGGTAATCCGCGTGCGGCGAAAACATCGCGGCGTCGAGCTGGTAATGCCGCTCGATGTTTTCTTGCGCCAGGATCGGGCTGCCCGCCGCCACCTGGCCCACCAGCGGCAGACCGCCACCGCCCTTGAGCCGGATGCCGCGCGACGTGCCCGGCACCAGATCCAGCACGCCCTTCTTGGCCAGCACCTTGAGATGCGCCTCGGCCGCGTTCGGCGAGCTAAAGCCAAAGTGCTTCGCGATCTCCACGCGCGTCGGCGGCAGGCCGGTCGTTTCGATCCACTCGCGGATCAGGTTCAGGATTTCTTCCTGGCGGGGGGTGAGTTCTCGCATGGGGCTTCCTCAAAGTACTGTATGCATGTACAGTTGTATGTGCATACAGTATAAATACCGAATCCGTAAAACGCCAGACGCGGCGCCATCCCGCCCGCGCAGGCAAACAGGAGAACCCCCATGATGAAACTCGGAAAGATCAGCCCCCTCGCCTTCAGCCGGATGAAGCAGCGCGGCCCTCGCCTTCAGCCGGATGAAGCAGCGCGGCATATCCATCGACGCCCTCAACCATTTGCTCGCCCACGGCCAGGTCGAAAAGCAGTTCGACGGCGCGCAGGTGGTGTACCTGGACAGCCCCACCCCCAGTCTGACCTGGGGCAGCAACCCGAAGCCCAGGCTTTATGCTGTGGTCGATGCGGCAGGCGATGTGCTGACGGTGGAGAACCGGGTGCGCTTGAGGGCCTGAGCAAAGGGCGTCAGCCTTTTGCTGAATTCAGGCAAGCCATGCCTCATGGCTGATGGTTTTCAGTTCGCCCCCCCCCCGCCACCCTGCAGACGCAGGCAACAAAAAACCCCGGCTAACCGGGGTTTTTTGATTCAACCAAAGCGAATTTACGCAGGCTGGATATTTGCAGCCTGCGTGCCCTTGGGGTCCGCGGGGATTTCGAAGCTGACGCGCTGGTTTTCCTGCAGCGACTTGAAGCCGCCTGCCTGAATTTCCGAGAAGTGAGCGAAGAGATCATCGCCACCGCCGTCCGGCGTAATAAAACCAAGGCCCTTGGCCAAGGCTGCGAAGCCGGGATCGGGACGATTCGACGGGGCGAAATGAGGGGTGGGGCCAGCCTTAAATATGGAATCTGGCTCTATTTGTGTACGGACCCCGCTACCATCTTGAACTTCAAGGCCGCAGCACTTATCCAATCCCTTACTTGTAAAACCGATCGCACCTCACACAATGCCCACTTCCACCCCGATCACCTTTAGCGATTTTCTGCAGCGCGCAGATTATTCGCTGCTGCGCTCGCTGACAGCAGACCCCGAACAGGCTCGCCACCACCCCAACAAAAGGATGCGCGAAGTCAAATCCGGCCATTACGTCGAGGTGGAACCTACCCCCCTGCCCAATCCGCTTTACGTCATCCATAGCCGACGTTTCTTCAACGAGCTGAATTTGCCCGATAGCCTGGCCCGTGAAGAAGCCTTCATGCAGTTTTTTACCGGCACCCCCACGCTTGCAGTGGAGTGCACCAATGCGGGTATCGACACGCAAGCTATTCGAACAAGCGGCTGGGCGAGCGGCTACGCGCTGAGCATCTACGGGCAAGAGATGGTTCAAAACTGCCCATTCAAAACCGGCAATGGTTACGGCGACGGCCGCGCCATTTCTGTGCTTGAGGTATTGCTGGCCAAGGATCAACGCTGGGAGTTTCAGCTCAAGGGCGGCGGCACCACGCCCTATTGTCGCGGTGGCGATGGACGCGCCATCTTGCGCTCCAGCATTCGTGAATTTCTGGTGTCAGAAGCCATGGCCGCACTGGGTGTGCCCACCACCCGCGCCCTCTGCCTGTATGTCTCGCAGAGCGAAACCATCACCCGCCCCTGGTATTCCCCCAACGCCCAAACCTGGGACCCGGACCGCATGGTGGACGAACCGGCCGCCATCACCACCCGCGTCGCCCCCTCTTTTCTGCGCGTGGGTCAGCTCGAATTATTTGGGCGCCGCGCCAGAAATAACGAACACCCCAACGCCCTCGCCGAGCTCGAAGCCATTTTCCAGCATGTGCTCGAACGAGAATACTCCGACCTCGCCGTACAACTCAGCCAAACCGCCGCAACCCTGAGCGACAAAGTCCTGGCCGTCTCGCGAGCGTTTGCCGTGCGCCTTTCACAACTGATTGCGCACTGGATACGCGTGGGCTATTGCCAGGGCAACTTCAACAGCGACAACTGCGCCTTGGGCGGGCGCACGCTGGACTACGGCCCTTTCGGCTTTATCGAAGCGTATGACCCGGCGTTTCAAATGTGGACAGGCGGCGGCGAACACTTCTCCTTCATGAACCAGCCCATGGCCGCCATGGAAAATTTCAGAATGTTCTGCATTGCCCTCGTGCCGCTGCTGCAGCAAAACGAAAGCGCGATTCAATCACTGCAGGCCATCCTGAATGAACTGCCAGCTAACATGCAGCGCGAAATGAATCATATGTGGGCAAGCAAAATGGGCCTGGCCGAATTTAATGCCGCGCTTTTCACCGAGCTGCACACGCTCATGTCAGAAACCCCGGTGGACTACACCCTCTTCTGGCGCGAGCTCTCAAACCTGCCCATGCAAGTGGCCGCACTGCAAACCAGCTTTTATGAAACGCGCGGAGGCTACGTGCAAAACAGCGCGTCAATCGATGCACGCTGGGATGCATGGCTGGAAAAATGGCACAACGCCTTGCAACAAGAAGGCCGCAACCCGATGGACGTCTCGGCAGCCATGAAGCGAACCAACCCCAAATACATCCCCAGAGAATGGATGCTGGTAGAAGCCTATCGCAGCGCCACCGACAGCGGTGATTTCAGTCTCGTGCACACGCTGCACGATGTATTGGCAGACCCCTACAGTGAACAAACCGAAGCGGTGGCAGCCCTGTATTACAAAAAGAAGGAAGAGAAATTCTTTAACCTGGGCGGTACGTCACACTGCAGTTGTTCGTCTTTCTGCAAAAGCGGGGCTCCCCCGCCTTAATCCGCCTACCCCGGGGATAAATGGGTCTGACACATTTATCCGCGCTCTTTTTCGGCGCTGCGAATGAAGCGCGATAAATGGTCTTTAGAGCTCGACATTTAGATCTCCAAACCATGGCCGCCAGGGTGAATAAATCGCGCTATCGTTTAGCGAAGTCGATAACCGCCTGCGCCTGGTTATAGGGCGCTACTATCACACCGGCCTCTTCGAGCTCATCCACTACTTCGCGACGCGCTTTGCCGCGAGCGGTGGCATCAACAGGCCCGCTCACCGCGAATAGAACCTGGTCCGGTAACAACTGGCGCTTTTTCAGTGCATTGACCCGCACCACCCACTGACCGCCATGGTCGATAATTTTGGACGCTTCTGCGTAATCCAGATTGAGTGGTTTGATGATTTTTTCCGGCTTGTCATCCGGTCCAGCCACGAACGGAAACTGCGCGTGGTACTCATCGTTACCTACACGGCCAGCATGAAACTGATTCAGCAGTTTTGCGTCGCGCAGCCAGCCACGCACCCCGCGTTCCAGAGCCTGCTCTTGATACTCGCGGTTTACAAAATTGCGCTCAACGTAATATTCGAACAACGCCAGCATCTTGGCACGGGGCTCTTCGGCCAGCACCACGCGCGAATCGCTGAAGCGCAGCATGGTTTCGCGGGGCTTGATGATCTCGCCCCACAAACGCACAGCCCCATCCCGGTCCAGAGTCTTCAAGCGTCGGTCGGTGCCCATCTGCTTCAACATACCGTCGATGCGCTGCAACTCTTCACGGAAAGTGCTCATGGATGCGCGAAAAACCTTCGCGTCCATTTGCTCGAAGAAATTCGTCACCCGCGCATAACGGTTGCCCAGCAGCTTGAAGCCGAAGTAGCGCGCATTGGGCGCGAACATGACCACGCCGACGTTGGCGAACTCCCCCGTCTCGACGAAAGGCATAAAGCGAACAATGGCGTAATGGCAAGCGGTATTCATGTCGGCAACT
>NCCT01000125.1 GCA_002279795.1 Hydrogenophilales bacterium 12-61-10 | reverse complement strand
CATAACACGGCCTGCTCGCCGAACAGGTCGGTTTCGGTTTCTTCGCGGAACGAGGTTTCGATCACGCCACCCTTGGTGCCGCCGTTTGCTGCGGAGTAGGACAAGGCAAGGTCACGCGCCTTGCCGGACTTGTCCTGATACACGGCGATCAGCGAGGGCACGCCGCCGCCTTGGGTGTAAGTTGAACGCACCAGATGGCCAGGACCTTTGGGAGCAATCATCACGACGTCGAGATCGGCGCGCGGGTTAATCTGGTTGTAGTGGACGTTGAAGCCGTGAGCGAAGGCCAGCGTCGCGCCTTTTTTCAGGTTGGGCTCGATGTCGCTGTAGTAGGTGCCCGCCATCAGTTCATCGGGGATCAGGATCATCACGAAGTCGGCTGCTTTGACTGCATCGGCGATTTCCTTGACGTCGAGGCCAGCCTTCTTGGCCTTGTCCCACGATGCGCCGCCTTTACGCAGACCGACGCTGACCTTGACGCCAGAGTCCTTCAGGTTGTTGGCGTGGGCGTGACCCTGCGAGCCGTAGCCGATGATCGCGACCTTGCGCTTCTTGATGAGGGAGAGGTCTGCGTCCTTGTCGTAAAAAACTTTCATGATGAATTCCCGGGCAAAAAATGAATGGATTAAATATGGATTGAATACTGCGATTTAAAAATCAGGCTTTGAGACTGCGCTCGCCACGTCCGATGCCAGACGCGCCGGTGCGCACGGTTTCAATAATGAAAATGGGATCGATCGCCTCCAGGAACGCATCGAGCTTGGAGCCGGTGCCGGTCAGCTCGATGGTATAAGTGGCGTCGGTGACGTCGATAATGCGGCCACGAAAAATGTCGGCAGTGCGCTTCATTTCCTCGCGCCCCAGCCCCACCGCCTTGACCTTGACCAGCATCAGCTCACGCTCGATGTGGCTGCCTTCGGTCAGGTCCATCACCTTGATCACGTCCACCAGCTTGTTCAGCTGTTTGGTGATCTGTTCGATGACTTCTTCCGAACCCACCGTAACAATGGTCATGCGCGACAGTGTCGCGTCTTCGGTCGGCGCGACCGTCAGGGATTCGATATTGTAAGCACGCGCTGAAAACAGGCCGGCCACGCGCGACAGCGCACCCGCTTCGTTTTCCATCAACAGCGAAATAATATGGCGGCGCACCATCACAGTTCCTCCGCCAGAATCATTTCAGACAGGCCTTTGCCGCCCTCCACCATGGGGAAGACGTTCTCGGTCTGGTCGGTCTGGAAGTCCATGAACACCAGACGCTCCTTCAGCGCGGGCGAGAAGGCTTCTTTCAGCGCAGCTTCGACGTCTTCGGGCTTGTCGATGCGCATGCCGACGTGACCATAGGCTTCAGCCAGTTTCACGAAGTCGGGCAGCGATTCCATGTAGGACTCGGCGTAGCGGCTGCCGTAGAAGAATTCCTGCCACTGCCGCACCATGCCCATGTAGCGGTTATTGAGCGTGATGACCTTGACCGGAATACGGTACTGCTTGCAGGTCGACAGTTCCTGGATACACATCTGGATGCTCGACTCGCCGGTGATGCAGGCGACCTGCGCATCGGGGAACGCAAGCTGCACGCCCATCGCGTACGGCAGACCGACGCCCATGGTGCCCAAGCCACCCGAGTTGATCCAGCGGCGCGGCTTGTCGAACTTGTAATACTGCGCTGCCCACATCTGGTGCTGGCCGACGTCGGAGGTGACGTAGGCATCGCCGTTGGTGACTTCCCAGAGCTTTTCAACCACATACTGCGGCTTGATAATGCTGCCGTTGCGGTTGTATTTGAGGCAGTCTTTGGAGCGCCAGAGTTCGATCTGCGTCCACCAGGCATTCAGCGCAGCAGCGTCGTTCTTTTCCCTGGACTGCTTCAGCAGGACCAGCAGGTCGTCGAGTACGCTCTTGACGTCGCCAACGATGGGGACATCGACCTTGACGCGTTTGGAAATCGATGACGGATCGACATCAATGTGAATGATGCGACGCTGCTCGCGTGCGAAATGAGCCGGATTGCCAATCACGCGATCATCAAACCGCGCGCCCACGGCAATCAGCACGTCGCAGTGCTGCATCGCCATGTTGGCTTCGTAGGTGCCATGCATGCCGAGCATGCCGAGGTTCTGCCTGTCGGTAGCGGGATAACCGCCCAGCCCCATCAGCGTGTTGGTACAGGGGAAGCCCAGCAAACGGGTAAGCTCGGTCAACTGCGTCGCCGCATCGCCCAGCACCACGCCGCCACCGGCATAAACCATCGGCCGCTTGGCTTCGAGCAGCATCTGCACGGCGCGCTTCAATTGCCCGCTATGACCCTTCACAACCGGGTTGTAGGAACGCATCTCGACCGTCGGGGGATAAACAAATTCGGCCAAATGGGCGGTCACATCCTTGGGCACATCGATCAGGACCGGCCCGGGACGACCGGAGGCCGCGATGTGGAAAGCCTTCTTGAATGTCTCTGCCAGGTCCTTGATATCCTTGACCAGGAAGTTGTGCTTGACGCAGGGGCGCGTGATGCCAACCGCGTCGACTTCCTGAAACGCATCAAGACCAATGGCCGCCGTTGGCACCTGACCGCTCACAACCACGATGGGGATCGAGTCCATATAGGCTGTGGCAATGCCGGTCACGGCGTTCGTGACGCCTGGCCCCGACGTGACCAGAGCCACGCCTACGCGACCGGTTGCGCGCGCGTAGGCGTCCGCAGCATGCACGGCGGCCTGCTCGTGCCGAACCAGCACATGCTTGAATTTGTCCTGCTTGAAGATCGCATCGTAAATGTTAAGCACGGCACCGCCGGGATAACCGAATACAAATTCGACCCCTTCTTCAGCCAGACAACGTACGACGATCTCAGCGCCCGTAACTTCCATAAACTGGCAAAAAATCAATCTGGCAAAAAATCAATTCATTGGTGGACCTGTGAGAGTAATCGTTTTGTCCTGTTCCGGTCAAGAATTCATGGCCTGCAGGCCAATTCACAGAATTTCATGCAATTTCAACTGGTTTATCCCTGCGAATCCAAATCCGGAATGTAAAAAGCCCTCCGCAATGGGAGGGCCAGGGACATTTGCCCGTTGCTGCATTACCGCGCAGCAAAAGCCTGCCGCCCATTATTCATGCGCAGCTTCGGACAAGGCCTGCATGATTTGATTAAGCGACCCCTGCGCGTTATCAAACAGGCAAACCATGTTGCCTGCGCTGCACACCGTAACGGAATCGCCCTGCACGATCCACCCCTGCGAGGGCGACCAGCCCCGCATTTGCGAAAACAAGGACAAGAGATCGGTATTGCCTGAAACCATTCGGCGATACCACTGGGCAAATTTTGCCAGACGCTCCAGCAGTTCGGGAGGCAGTACACCTTCGGCCTCCATGACGACACCATCGTCACGAAAGCGGCATACCGCTGTTACGCCATCCAGAACCAGGATTTTTTTCAGCGACATATGCGCTCCTCAGGCAGCCTGCAAGGCTGAAAAAGCAGCTTCATAATCGGCATCACGATTACGCACAACCACGCCGCGATTGCCATTCACAACCACCGACCACTCGAGGCCGACGACTGAAAACCCCTTGAGCGGCTGAAATCCGCCCTGCCCAGTGACGGCCTCCCAGCCACGTGCCTCCATGTTGGCAATAGCCAGATTGGCAACACATGAATGCGCAAGCAAATCCAGCACCTGTGCCGTGAGCTCGGTTCCTTCACGAACAAGGTGTGATTGCAAATCCCCCTTGTCGGAATACGTGAACGCTGCCATCGCGCCCGGCAAATCCATCATTTTTTCCAGATTCATTCCGCGTCTCCTTTAGTATCGATTTCAGTACAGGTCAGTACAGCGCTTCCTTGGTATCACCACCCAGCTTGGAATACAGATTTGCCAGCAAGTCATCACGGATGTCACCCACTTTGGCACGCATGATGGTCATTACGTCATTCAGCAACTCGTCACGATTTTCGATGAAGGCAAAGTAATTGCCGACCGCGCAGATGGTGACCAGATTGCCGTGCGCAATCCAGCCCTGCACAGGACGACATCCGCATCCTTCAGCGAAAGAGTCGATGATTTCGGTTTGCATGTTGATTGCCAGGGTATTGGCACGACACAGAATCGACGCCATCCGGGCAAATTCGTCGGTCAGCGCGCCTTCGTACGAGAAACGGTCACCGCGAAACGCAAACTCGCCTGCGGCAATCACACCGGGAATAGCCATGAGTTGCTTTACGATATTCATCGAGCCTCCTCCAATTTATGTTTTCTTACGGCTTGATCTTGCTTAGCCCGTTGTGGCAATTTGTCGCGCCAAGCTGCAATATAGAGCCACCATGCAAGACAACGCAATAGCCCCCGCCTCCGCCCCGCTGGCAATTCGAATCGCGGCGATGATTTATGAATTGCTGCTGGTTACCGCCGTGATATTCGTCGCGGCCCTGCCTTTTTTATATACGGTCGGCAACGCGCAGACGGGCTGGGTGCACCATCTATTCCAGCTTTATCTGGTGGGCGTGTTATTTACCTACTTCAGCGCCTTTTGGTTACGCAGCGGCCAAACGCTGGCAATGAAAACCTGGCGCATTCGCCTGGTCAATCCGAGCGGCGATGCCGTTACGCTCAAACAGGCTGCGCTGCGTTTTGTACTGGCCCTGACGGGTTTGCTGCTGGCCGGTGCGGGTTTCTGGTGGGCGTTGTTCGACCGCGACCGGCAGTTCTTTCACGACCGCATCGTCGGTACGCGACTCGTTCGTGAGCCACGCAAGACCTAGCCATGCATTGGCGCGACCACCTGCGCAACCACTTGCTGGAGCAGCATCCAGAAACCGCATACGCCCTGGATAATACGGCTTACCGGCTGATAAAGGATGTGCTGCCAAACACATTGGTTTATACCTGCGACACGCCACCGGATTCGCCCTGCGCGCTGGCACTGGGAATCGACATCCTGTCTGGTTTGAGTGCGCAGGAAGCCCGGCAACTGATCAACCAGACGCGCATGTACAGGGCTCCGCGCATCCTGCTCGCAGTCCCGAAAAGCTCGGTTCTGGACGACACCGCTTTCCGCGCACTCGGTTTCATGCAGTCTCCAACAGACACTACCGATGCCATGCGCATTTTTCACTACGATCTGGACAGTTATAAAACGGTTCCGGACTGGCTCAATGCGCGCTTCTGGGCCCACCCCGAGCACTGGAAACCCTGACTCGCCAATACGGGCAGCCATCCCCAACAAGCCATCGGTTACACTTTATTCCCCACCCCCCGCGCGAGCCCGTGACCCATGAACTTCATCCCCCACAACGCACTTGAAGAACAGCTGGCTGCCGTTCATGCAGGTTCGCTCGATCCCGAAACCTTTGTCTTGCACCTCATCGACCAACAACTATTCATGCCGGTGCGTGACGAGAAAAACCCCATCCAGGGCTTTCAGCGTTCGACCCAGGCCGACCTGTTGATCATTGAAGACGAAGAAGGCGAGCGCGTGCTGGTGGTGTTCACCAGCCCCGAGCGCGCAAAACCTTTTGTCGAGCACTACCCTGGTTTTTCAGGCGGCATCCTGACTGAATTTTCGTGGCTGTTACGCCGCATCGGCGGAGGTGTTCCGATCGCGCTCAATCCCGGCTGGGATATCGGCATGGACTTTGATGCCGACATGATCGGCCAGTTGATCGCCCAACTCCCGCCCGAGCATTCGGCTTGATCGCTGCCATGCTGCCCGAACATACGCTCGCCGAGTTTCGCTCTGCCCTGGGAGAGGATCGCGTATTTAACGATGCGACCACGCTTGCAGTGTATGCCCACGATGAAACACCGCGCAGGATTACACCTGAAGCAGTGCTGTTTCCAACTTCACACGAACACGTTGTCGCGCTCGCCAAGATTGCGTTCAAACATCGGATAGCCCTCACTCCGCGAGGCGCAGGTTCAGGGAACGTCGGTGGCGCACTGCCCGCAACAGGAAGCGTTGTTGTCAGCTTTGAATGCATGCAGCGCGTGCTCGAATTCAATCCGGATGACCGGCTCATTGTCGTCGAAGCGGGCGTCGTCACCGACGACATCAATCGCATCACGCGCGCCGCCGGCCTGTTTTATCCGCCGGATCCGGGCAGCAGCGCCTACTGCCGTATTGGCGGCAACCTCGCGATGAATGCCGCCGGCCCGCGAGCCGTCAAATACGGCGTCACGCGCGATCATGTTCTGGGACTGCGTGCCGTAACCGGCAGCGGCGAAACCATCCGTACCGGCTGCCGCACTACCAAGGGCGTCACCGGCTACGACCTCACCCGCCTGCTGATTGGCTCCGAAGGCACGCTCGCCCTCATCACCGAAGCCACACTCAAACTCTTGCCCGCGCCCGAATCGATTGCCACCCTCCGTGTCTGTTTTGCCAGCAACCGCGCGGCGCTCAACGCAGTCGGTCGCATCATGCAGCAGCCAGTCGTACCCTGCGCGCTCGAATTCATGGATCACCGCGCTATCGACGCCATCCTGCCTACGGGTGCAGCAAGCGATCTGCCACCCGGCACGCGTGCGTTGCTAATGGTGGAAGCAGACGGCGCAATACAAGACTTGCCGCGCCAGATTGCCGCTTTGAAAGAAGCCTTGGCAGGCGACGGACTGCTTGAACTGCGAAGCGCCTTTAAACGCGAAGAAATCGTCCAGCTATGGAGCGCACGCAAGTCGCTGTCCCATGCCGTCAAACGAATTGCGCCACTCAAGATCAACGAGGATGTCGTGGTGCCCGTGTCCCTGCTGGCCGACTTTGTCGACTTCATCGACCACACCGCACAAGCCTGTCAACTGGCAGTCGTCTCATTCGGACACGCCGGTAACGGCAACCTGCACATCAACATCATGGTGCACCCGGACGACAGCGACGAAATGACGCGCGCCCACCATGCGCTTGATGCCATCGTGCAGCGCGTACTGAAACTGGGTGGAACCCTCTCTGGCGAGCATGGCATCGGCACCGAAAAGCGCCGCTTCATCTCCCAGGAAATCGACCCCGCCACGCTCGCCATCATGCGGTCGATCAAGCAACAGTTCGATCCGCTTGGCCTTCTCAAATAGAATGCGCGGCTTCGTTGGGGGTATAGCTCAGCTGGGAGAGCGCTTGCATGGCATGCAAGAGGTCAGCGGTTCGATCCCGCTTACCTCCACCAACTAACAGGAAGTCCGATGCACACATTAGGCGTCATCACCACTTTGCTGGGGTTGATTCTGAGTATCGTCGGATTGATAGTCGGGTTTTGGAAAATGTTGCATGGTGTCGAACTGGCCGAAATGTGGCTCGGGCTGGTACCATTGGGGTTCGTCGGATTGTTGCTCGGCGTCACCTTAACGCAGCTTTCAAACAAGCAGTAACGACGCAAGTCGGAGTAGTAAAAGCTAGACGGTTTAGGTTTACACCGTCGTCCAGGTCCCCATCGTCTAGAGGCCTAGGACACTACCCTTTCACGGTAGGTACCGGGGTTCGAATCCCCGTGGGGACGCCACCATCCTTTCAGGATCGTGACAAATTCATACAAACAGCATGCAAACACATGGCATTAATTAAGCCATGTTTTTTTCGTGTCTGTGATATGCAAGTGGTGCCCCGAAGACGAATCGAACGTCCGACCTACCCCTTAGGAGGGGGTCGCTCTATCCACTGAGCTACCGAGGCGTGGCGCGCATTCTACCGAATCCTCGAAGGATTACCGAACCGCGCTGAATCCGCGATTAACATGCGTTAAATTGGCGGATCTCTGGAGAACTCATGACTAAACTGATGCTGGGTGGATTCGCTGCGTTGCTGGTGCTGGCAAGCGCTGTGCTGTGGATGCTGCGACCGGGTTCGCAACGCGTGGAAGGCAGCGTCGCGCCGGACTTCGCATTGATGGATCAGCATGGAAAAACGCATCGCCTGGGTGATTACGCCGGACGCTGGCTTGTGCTGTATTTCTATCCAAAAGACGATACGCCGGGCTGCACCAAGGAAGCCTGTCACTTTCGCGATGACATCGGCGTGCTGGGCGACCTCGGTGCGTCGGTGTTGGGCGTGAGCCTGGATGACAGCCGCTCGCACGCCGAGTTTGCCAAAAAATACCAACTACCGTTTCCGTTGCTGTCCGATCCGGATGGGCGCACGGCGGCTGGCTACGACAGCCTGCTGAATCTGGGTGTGATGAAATTTGCCCGTCGCCGCACCTTCATCATCGGCCCGGATGGCCGCATCGCGGCGCGCTTCGACAAGGTCAACCCAACAAGCCACGCCAAGGAAGTAGCGCAGACTTTGCGAAGCCTGCAGCGATCAAATCAGTGAGGCTTTGAACGTTGCAGCGCGCGTTCATGGCGCGCCTTTGCGCTCCAGATCCAGACGTATTGCACGCCGGACACCACGGCAATAAAAAACACGACCCCGAACAATGGAGTCAACCACGCGTCAATACTGATTAGCCGGGCCAGATCCGCGAGCACCAGCGCCAGCAAGGCAAACTCGGCAAACATGTGCGTCTTGCCGAGCCAGGTGGGATGGATTTCCAGATAACCTGCCATTCCCCGATAGCTCAAGGCGCCCAGCACGATGATGCTGTCGCGCAGCAGAATCGTCAGCGTCACCCACAACGGAATCACGCCCACCAGCGTCAGCAACACCAGTGTCACAACGCCCAGCGCCTTGTCGGCAACGGTATCGAGGGCGGCACCCAACTGCGTCATCTGATTGAGCCAGCGCGCCAGCAGGCCGTCGATGCCATCTGAAACGGCCGCCGCCAGAAACAGCCAGCAGGCAGGCTCCCAGCGCCCCTGCAGGATCAACCACGCGACAACCGGCACGGCGGCCAGCCGCAGCATTGATATGACGTTCGGCAGATTGAACACGCGCTCTCGCATGGCTATACCCTAATCAAACCAGAGGCTGCCTGGCAAGCTCGTCCCACAGTTTGTCGAGGCGCTTGGCAGACACGGGATACGGTGTTTTCAGTTCCTGCGCAAACAGCGAAATCCGTAATTCCTCCAGCTGCCAGCGGAAATCGTCCAGCGCTAGCGGCAACTCGCCCCGCACCTGCGAACGCCGCGCCAGAAATTTGTTCTGCAACGTCAGCACGCTGGCCATGCCGCGCGAATCCCGCACTTCAGATGCGGGCAGCTTTTCCAGCCGTTTAAGTATCCCGCGCAAATAACGCGGCAGGTCGCGCAGGTGAGCCCATGAAGTGGCGGTGATGAAATCAGCCGGAACCAATGCAGCCAGATGACTCGTTTCATCACGCATGGCAGCGGTGAATTGCGGCTTGGCATTCAGGCGCGCCGTGACCTGCGCGTGCAGGTCGAGAATCTCCGCAACGTCTCGCAGCAGTGCCTGCTTGACTACTGCAACCCTCGGCTTGGCGCGTTCTTTTTGCTTGTCAAATTCCTTCAGCTTGCGCGGCGTGTCGTCGTCACCCATCAAGGCGCGGGTGGCGATCGCCTTGGTCAGCGCCTCTCGCAAGACATCGGCGCTGCCAAAGTTGCGGAATTTGAGCGCAAGCGCCGTCTCGCGCGACAGGTCCTTGTCGAGCTGCTTGAACTGGGCGGCGAGCGCGATGCGTAACAGTCGCACCACCCCGCGCCGGGTTTCTCCAGTAGCCGCATCGGCCGTATCGAGCAGGCGCAGGTCGACGCTTTCGCCGTTATCGACCAGCGCGGGATAGCCGACCAGTTCGCGGCCACCGCGCTTGAATTTCACCTGCTCCGGCAGGTCGCCGAAACTCCATTCCACCAGACCCGTGCGCTCGAACTCGCTGTCTTCTGCGCCACCGCCATAGGTGATGCGCGCCGCGCCGCCCAGCTGCTGACGCAGGGCGGCAAGATCGCGCCCGCAGGCAAGTTCCTGCCCGCTATCGTCGATCACGCTGAAGTTCATTTTCAGATGGGCTAAAAACTCGCCCGACCATTCATCCGGATGAATGTCGGTGCCGGTTTTCTTGCGGATATATGCCGCAAGTGCCTGAGTCAACACCTGCTCACCCGGCTTCGCTACGCTGAGAAAGGCCGTCACCGTATCGGGCAGCGGAATCAGCGGACGGCGCTTGTCCTTGGGCAGCAGCTTCAACAAGGCGGTAAGTTTTTCACGAATCAGGCCCGGCACCAGCCAGTCTGCCTGCGCTGCCTCGATGCGGTTGAGCAGGTAGAGCGGCAGCTGCAGCGTCACGCCGTCGAGCGGATGGCCGGGCTCGAAGCGGTATTTGAGCTTGCACGCGACGCCGTCGACCAGCATGGTCTCGGGAAACAGGGTGTGATCCGCACCCAGGCCTTCGCCGAGGATGTCCTCACGTTGCAGGTACAGGATTTTCGGGTTCACGACCTCGGCCTGCTGCCGCCATTTCTCGAACGCCGCACCGTTGTGAATGTCGGCGGGGATGCGCGCGTCGAACACGCGGAAGATGCGCTCCTCGTCCAGCCACACGCCCGACTTGCGCGCCTTGTGTTCGAGTTCTTCGATTTCCTGGACCAGTGCCCGATTGTGCGGCAGCCATTTCGCTTGTGTGTCGTATTCACCCGCCACCAGCGCGCCGCGGATGAACAGCTCGCGCGACAGCTCGGGATCGATGCTGCCGTAGTGAATCTTGCGCCGTGCCACCAGGGTGATGCCGTACAGGCTGACACGCTCGAACGCCACCACGCGCGCGCCTTCCTTCTCCCAGTGCGGCTCAATGAACATGCGCGTAAGCAGATGGCGGCCCGCTGCCTCGATCCATTCCGGCCGCACTTCGGCGACGGTGCGCGCGAGCAGCCGCCCGGTATCTGTCAGCTCGGCGGCCATCACCCACTTCGGGCCTTTTTTCGCCAGCGCCGAGCCGGGGTGGATCGACAGCTTGATGCCGCGTGCGCCCTGATAATTGCCTTCGCCCGGCTTGGCGCGTGCTTTGACGTCATCTGACTTGAAGCCGATGTTGCCGAGCAGGCCGGTCAACAAGGCCTGATGGATCGTGTCGTAACCGGCGTCCTTTTCGTTCTCGCGCAACCCGAGTTCGGCGACCTGCGCGTGCAGCTGGCCGTGAATGTCGCGCCATTCGCGCATCCGCCGCGGCGACAGGAAATGATCCTGCAGCAAGGTTTGCAGCTGACGGTTGGTTTTCTTGTGCTTCACCTGTTCTTCGTACCAGCGCCACAGCTTCAGCCAGCCCATGAAATCAGAGCGTTCGTCGGCAAACAGCTTGTGCTTTTCGTCCGCCGCCTGCGCGCGTTCCATCGGCCGGTCGCGCGGATCCTGTACCGACAGCGCGCTGGCGATGATCAACACCTCGTTGACGCAACGCTGCTGTTCCGCCGCCAGCAGCATGCGGGCGATGCGCGGGTCGAGCGGCAGCTTGCCGAGCTTCTTGCCGATCTCGGTGAGCCGCCCTTGCTCGTCCAGCGCGTGCAGTTCGGCCAGCAGCTGATAGCCGTCGCTCACCAGCCGCGTGCTCGGCGGGTCGATGAAGGGAAAGCCCACCACGTCGCCGAGGCCGAGCGTCTTCATGCGCAGGATGACGCCGGCCAGCGA
>NCCT01000027.1 GCA_002279795.1 Hydrogenophilales bacterium 12-61-10 | reverse complement strand
CGCGCAAGGCAAAAGCCGCATCGCGGTCGTCGATTCCGTCCAGTTTTGCAACCAGTGTGTTGCTATGGTCCTGAACGGTATCGACATGGAAGACCGTGTGCTTGTCGCCGCGTCCGATACGCCAGGAATCAAAATCCATCAACGTGCCGGGATCGTCGCTGAAGGACTGGACCTTGACCCAGCCCTTGATGCCGAATGGGGCAGCGATGCGCCCCATCACGATCCACTCGCTGTCCTGTTCCAACTGCTTGGGCAGTTGTTCCGGCAAATCAGGCGGCAACAGCGACAGCGGGTTTGTTCTGCTTGACCAGACGTGCGACGGTGTCAGAAAGCTGTGCGCCGTTGCTGACCCAGTAGCCGATGCGCTCTGCATTCAGGCGGAGGGCTTCTGAGCCTTCCGCTGCGACCGGGTTGTAGAAACCGACGCGCTCAATGAAGCGGCCATCACGACGGCAGCGTGAATCCGCGACCACCACGTTGTAGAAAGGACGGTTTTTAGCGCCGCCGCGCGAAAGACGAATAACGACCATGATTTAACCCACCGGGCAAACGGAGAAAACCGCGAATTATACTCAAAAACAATTCGCTTGCCACATTCTTGCAAAGCTGGTTCGTGTGCGGAGTGGGTTCGCTTCAGCCCGCCTGGCTTTCAGGGTGTGGTTCAACGCATGCCGGGCATCATGCCCTTCATGCCGCGCATCATTTTGGACAGACCGCCTTTACCCATCATTTTCATCATCTTCTGGGCCTGTTCAAACTGGTTGAGCAGTTTGTTGACTTCCTGCACCTGCACGCCTGCGCCCGCAGCGATGCGGCGTTTGCGGCTGGCCTTGATGAGGTCGGGTTTGCGTCGTTCCAATGGGGTCATGCTGTTGATGATGCCTTCGACGCGGTTGATCGATTTGTCGTCAGCGCCCGCGGGCATGTTCATCTGACCAGCACCGGGCAGTTTGTCCATCAGCGCTGATAAGCCACCCATTTTCTTCATCTGCAGGATTTGTGCTTTGAAGTCTTCGAGGTCGAAGTCCTTGCCCTTTTTGACCTTGTCGGCCAGCTTTTTGGCTTCGGCCATGTCGACCGAGCCATGCGCCTGCTCGATCAGCGACAGTACGTCGCCCATGCCGAGGATGCGCTGCGCCATGCGCTCGGGGTGGAAGGCTTCAAGGCCGTTGGGCTTTTCGCCGACACCGATGAATTTGAGCGGTTTGCCGGTGATCTGGCTGACCGACAAAGCCGCCCCGCCGCGCGAGTCGCCGTCGAGCTTGGTCAGCACAATGCCGGTCAGCGGCAGGGCTTCATTGAATGCCTTGGCGACGTTGACGGCGTCCTGGCCTTGCATGGCGTCGACCACAAACAGGGTTTCGACTGGCTTGACGGCGGCATGCAGGGCTTGAATCTCGGCCATCATCGCTTCGTCGATCGCCAGGCGACCCGCGGTGTCGACGATCAGCACGTCATAAAACTGCTTGCGTGCATGGTCTTGCGCAGCGGTGGCGATTTTCAGCGGATCGCGTTCGTCTCCAGCCTCAAAAAAGGCGACATCGAGCTGTTTGCCAAGCTGGCGCAACTGGTCGATGGCGGCGGGGCGATAGACGTCGGCTGAGGCAAGCAGGACCTTCTTCTTGCGGTTTTTCAGCAGCAGCGCGAGCTTGCCGCTGGTGGTGGTTTTGCCCGAGCCCTGCAAGCCTGCCATCAGGATCACCGCAGGCGGATTGGCGGCCAGGTTCAGCTCGGCGTTGGCGCCGCCCATCAGTCGGGTGAGCTCATCGTGGACGATGCCGATCAGGGCCTGGCCGGGGGACAGGCTGGTCAATACCTCCTGACCCAGCGCGCGCGCCTTGACGGCTTCGATGAAGCTCTTGACGACGGGCAGGGCGACGTCGGCTTCCAGCAGCGCAAGACGCACCTGGCGCAGCGTGTCCTGCACGTTGGCTTCAGTGATGCGGGCCTGGCCGCGCAGTTGTTTGACGACACCGGCAAGGCGTCCGCTGAGGTTATCTAGCATGGTGAGTATGTGACATGAGGGTTATCTGGCAGGGTTTCCTTGTTGCCGCGTGGGGCGGCATGGATAATGAGCTGGCCGAAACAGAATTTCATTTTAACGAATGTCCCCGCTATTGCTGGTTACTTTATCTGTAAGTGCGCTTTATGCGTGGGTGGCGTGGCGCTTGCAGCGCACGCCGCCGTTCAAGATCGCGTGCATCGTGTTGCCGCTGGCCTTGCTGGCTCATGGCGCGCTGATTTATCAGTCGGTGCTGGGGCAGGGGGATATCCGCCTGGGCTTCGGTAATTCCCTGTCGACCATTTTGTGGCTGACAGCCCTGACTTACTGGCTGTCCAGCAAGGGCATGCAACTGGCGCGCTTGCAGTCCTGGGTCAGCGGTCTGGCGGGCGTGTCCGTACTGGGGATGGTGTTCTTTACCGAAACCCATGTCATCCCCAACTCGCAGGCTCTGGCTTTGCGCATGCATCTACTGGTCTCGTTTCTGGCCTACGGCCTGCTGGCCGTGGCAGCGCTGCATGCCGTGCTGATGACCATGCTGGAGAAAAAACTGCATCGTGGCGGCATGTTGCAAAATGGCGCCCCGCCTTTGCTGACACTCGAAGCGATGCTGTTCAGGACCATCGGAATCGGTTTTGCGTTGCTGACGCTATCCGTTTTTAGCGGGGTGTTCTTTTCGGAAGAACTATTCGGCAAAGCGCTGCAGATTTCCCATAAAACCGTGTTTGCGCTGCTGTCCTGGCTGGTGTTCGGCGGCTTGCTGCTGGGGCGGCATTTTCGCGGCTGGCGCGGTCGTACGGCGCTGGTCTGGACCATTACCGGTTTCACGTTGCTGCTGCTGGCTTATTTAGGCACGCAGTTCGTGCTGGAAGTCATTCTCCAACGTTGAGGTGATGCTGCTTGGATAGTATCGCCACCAGCACGCTGTTTGCCGTGCTTGCCGTTTTGTTGCTGACCTCGGCTTTTTTCTCCGCATCCGAGACCGCGATGATGGCGATCAACCGCTATCGTCTGCGTCATGCTGCCGATACCGGCCATCGCGGAGCGATGCGGGCGCAGGCGCTGCTGGACCGAACCGACAAGCTGCTGGGCGTGATTCTGCTGGGTAACAATCTCGTCAATGCGGCTTCGGGCACCTTGTCCACGGTGCTGGCGATTCGTCTGTTTGGCGACGGGGAGGTCGTGCTGATGGTGGCGACCCTGCTGCTGACCTTCCTGATCCTGGTGTTCAGCGAGGTCACCCCCAAGGTGCTGGGCGCTGCTTTTCCCGAGCGCGTGGCCTATCCGGCGACCTGGCTGCTGACGCCGCTGCTGAAGCTGGCGTATCCGGTTGTGTGGTTCGTCAACCTGTTTGTGCAGGGTATTCTGGGCTTGTTGCGCATCAAGCAGCCGGATCCCGGCCAAGGCAACAGTCTGGGACTGGAGGAGCTGCGCACCATCGTGCTGGAGTCGTCCAGCAGAATGCCGCGCGAACACCACCGGATCCTGATGAACATGCTGGAGCTGGAAGACATCACGGTGGACGACGTGATGACGCCGCGCAACCAGATCGAGGCGATCGATATCGAAGACGACCCCGAGCGGCTTCGCCAGCAGATTTCCACCAGCCACCATACCCGGCTGATCGTTCAGCAAGGCTCAAAGGACACCCTGCTCGGCGTGCTGCATGTGCGTCGGGTGTTGCATGCCTTGACTGGCGACGAACTGGATCCGGAGACGCTGAAGGAAAACCTGGAAGCCCCTTATTTTGTTCCGGCGGGCACCCCGTTATTCACCCAGCTGCGTAACTTCCAGCAGGGGCGCCGTCGGTTGGCGCTGGTCGTGGATGAATATGGCGAGCTGCAAGGCCTGGTGACCCTGGAGGATCTGCTGGAAGAAATGATCGGCGAATTCACCACGCAAGCGCCGTCGGACATGGGGTACTTGCGGCGCGAGGCCGATGGCAGCTGGCTGGCCGAGGGGAGCGTGCTGCTGCGTCATTTGAACCGCACCCTGGGGCTGACGCTGCCGCTGGACGGGCCGAAAACGCTCAATGGCTTGCTGCTGGAACAGTTCGAGGATATTCCGGAAGTGGGCGTCAGCCTGAAGCTGGGCGATGTCCCGGTGGAAATCGTGCAAACGCAGGACCGGGCGGTCAAGATGGCGCGTATTTATCTGCCGACAGCCGATGTCGGGGTCGGCTCAACTTAAACCAATCCTTGCCGTTAAAGCCAGAGACTCCCCGCCGGCCGCCTGGCCGGTGTGGGCGATAAACTGACTCAGGACTTTTTGGATCGAGCTATGGCCGATGTGTCTATCTCCAATAACTTAACCGGGCTGGCGCGGGCCATGGTCAACAATGGCTGGATGTCCGAGGCCGATGCTGACGGGGTCGGCAAGCGCGCCAGTCAGTCGGGTGATTCCTTCGTCACCGAGCTGATCAAGGGCAAGCGTTTCAAAGCGGATCAAATCGCTGAATTTGCTGCCATTTCGTTCGGCTTCCCCTACCTGGATTTGAATGCGATGGACGCCGACAGCCTGCCGCAAGGGCTGCTCGACGCCAAGCTGGTGCAGAAACGGCGTGTGATCGCGCTGTACCAGCGCGGCAACAAGCTCTATGTCGCGACCTCCGACCCCACCCACCTGCAAGCGCTGGATGAAGTCAAATTCCAGACCAACCAGGCGGTCGAGCCGGTCGTGGTGGAAGACGACAAGCTGGCCAAGCTGGTTGCGCGGGTGAGCGAGGCGGCAGACAACACCATGGCGGTGTTGAACGCGGAAGACCTGAACCTCGACTTTGTCGATGATGAAGCCGCTTCAGCGCAGCAGGATGCGCCAGGTATCGAAATCGACGATGCGCCCGTGGTGCGTTACCTGCAAAAGATCATGCTTGATGCGATCAATCAGGGCGCATCCGATATCCACCTGGAACCCTACGAAAAGTATTACCGCATCCGCTACCGCCGTGACGGCATTCTGGCCGAAGTGGCGCAACCGCCGATGGCCATCAAGGACAAGGTCGCATCGCGGATCAAGGTTTTATCGCGGCTGGATATTTCTGAAAAGCGCGTGCCTCAGGACGGCCGGATGAAGCTGGTGCTGTCGAAGAATCGCGCCATCGATTTCCGGGTCAGCACACTGCCTACGCTGTATGGCGAGAAGATCGTCATGCGTATTCTCGACCCGACCAGCGCGCAACTCGGAATCGAGGCGCTGGGGTATGAGCCGTTCCAGAAAGAGCTGCTGCTGAACGCGGTGCAGCGTCCCTACGGCATGGTGCTGGTGACCGGCCCGACCGGCTCGGGTAAAACCGTGTCGCTCTACACCTGCCTGAACATTCTCAACAAGCCCGATGTGAATATCTCGACGGCGGAAGACCCGGCGGAAATTCAGCTTCCCGGCATCAACCAGGTCAACGTCAACGACAAGGCCGGCCTGACCTTTTCGGCGGCCTTGAAGTCGTTTCTACGGCAGGACCCCGATGTCATCATGGTCGGCGAAATCCGCGACCTGGAAACCGCAGACATCGCCATCAAGGCCGCTCAAACCGGCCACATGGTGATGTCCACGCTGCACACCAACGACGCGCCCGGCACCTTGACCCGCCTGCTCAACATGGGGGTGGCGCCGTTCAACGTGGCGTCTTCGGTGATCCTGATTACCGCACAGCGACTGGCGCGCAAGCTGTGCTCGTGCAAACAGCCCACCGATCTGCCGCGCGAAGCGATGCTGGAGGCCGGGTTCACCGAGGGCCAGCTGGACGGCAGCTGGCGGCCCTATAAGCCCGTGGGCTGCGACATTTGCGGCGGCTCCGGCTACAAGGGGCGGGTGGGCATCTATCAGGTCATGCCCATCACCGATGCCATGACCCGAATCATTCTCAAGGGCGGCAATGAATCCGACATCGCAGACCAGGCGCGGCTCGAAGGCGTGGTCGATCTGCGCCAGGCGGGGCTGCTGAAAGTTAAAGCCGGGCTGACTTCGCTGGAAGAGGTCGAGGCCGTCACTAATCTTTAAGGAACACTTCTATGGCAACAGCGGCAAAAGCAATATCGGCGAAAGCCGTCAAAAAGGATGCCTCCTACCTGTGGGAAGGCATGGACAAGCGCGGCAAGAAGGTCAAGGGCCAGATGCAGGCCGGCGGGGAAGCCGTGGTCAATTCCGTGCTGCGCAAACAGGGGATCACGGTCACCAAGGTCAAGAAACAGAGCACGCTGTTCAGCGGCGCGAAGAAGGTGACCGAAAAGGACATCACCCTGTTTACCCGCCAGCTGGCGACCATGATGAAGGCCGGTGTGCCCTTGCTGCAGTCGTTCGACATTGTCGGTCGCGGTCATTCCAATCCGTCGGTGCAGCGGTTGCTGGCTGAAATCAAGGCGGATATCGAGAAGGGCAGCAGCCTCACCCAGTCTTTTGCCCGTCATCCCCTGTATTTCGACGCGCTGTACTGCAACCTGGTGGGTGCCGGCGAGTCGGCCGGTATTCTGGAGGCGGTGCTGGACCGGCTGGCGGTGTACAAGGAGAAAATTCTCGCCATCAAGAGCAAGATCAAGTCGGCGCTGTTCTACCCGGTGTCCATCATCGTGGTGGCGTTTGTCATCACCGCCGTCATCATGATTTTCGTGATTCCGGCGTTCAAGGAGCTGTTCAGCAGTTTCGGCGCCGATTTGCCGGGACCGACCCTGGTGGTGATGGCGATGTCGGACTTCTTCGTTCAGTGGTGGTGGGCGATCTTCGGCGGCATTGGCGGTGGCATTTATTTCCTGCTGCAGGCGTGGAAACGCTCGCGCAAGGTGCAGATGTTCATGGATCGCGTCATGCTCAAGCTGCCGATTTTTGGCGCGGTGATCGAAAAAGCCACCATTGCGCGCTGGACGCGAACCCTGGCGACTATGTTCGCGGCGGGCGTGCCGCTGGTTGAAGCACTCGAATCAGTGGGTGGCGCATCGGGCAATCAAGTGTATGTCGAGGCGACGCAGAAAATCCGGGCCGAAGTCTCCACTGGCACGGCGCTGACCGTGGCGATGCAAAACGCCGAACTTTTTCCGAACATGGTGCTGCAAATGGCCGCAATCGGTGAGGAATCCGGTTCGCTGGATTCCATGCTCAACAAGGTGGCCGACTTCTACGAAGCCGAGGTGGACGATGCGGTGGCCGCGCTGTCGAGCCTGATGGAGCCGATCATCATGGTGGTATTGGGTACGCTGATTGGTGGCATGGTTGTGGCCATGTATCTGCCGATCTTCAAAATGGGTTCGGTGGTTTGATGGATTTGCTGTCCGGAGGACCCGTCCTGTTCGCTGGGCTGGTGTTTTTATTCAGCCTGCTGGTGGGCAGTTTCCTCAACGTCGTCATTCATCGCTTGCCGAAAATGATGGAGTCCGAGTGGCACGCGCAGTGCGCCGAGTTGCGCGGCGAAGCGCCAGCGGCGGCTTCGGCACCCTACAACCTTGCGGTTCCGCGCTCGGCGTGCCCGCATTGTAGTCATCGCATTACCGCGCTGGAAAACATTCCGCTGCTGTCCTGGTTGTGGCTGCGCGGGCGCTGCTCGTCCTGCGCCGCGCCCATCAGCGCCCGCTACCCGCTGGTCGAATTGCTGACGGCGCTGCTGTCGGCTGCGGCTGCCTGGAAATGGGGGGTAAGCCTGCAGACCGGGGGTGCGCTGCTGCTGATCTGGACACTGGTTGCGCTGGCCTTCATTGACCTCGACACCACCCTGTTGCCGGACAGCCTGACTCAACCGTTGCTGTGGCTGGGGCTGCTGCTGAACTTGAGCGGTACGTTTGCCAGTCTGCCGGATGCGCTCATTGGCGCGATGGCGGGCTACCTGGTGCTGTGGTCGGTTTACTGGTTGTTCAAGCTGGCGACCGGCAAGGACGGCATGGGATATGGCGATTTCAAGCTTCTTGCGGCATTGGGCGCATGGCTCGGGTGGCAGATGTTGCCTGTCACCTTGCTGCTGTCGTCGGTGGTGGGGGCGGCCATCGGCATTGCCATGATCGTTCTGGTCAAGCATGACCGGCGCGTGCCGATTCCATTCGGCCCGTATCTGGCCGGTGGCGGGGTGGTTGCGCTGTTCTTCGGCGCTGACATGACCCAGGCCTATCTCGGCCAATTCTGATGTTCGTGGTGGGCATGACCGGCGGGATCGGGTCCGGCAAATCGACGGTTTCTGACGCTTTTTCGGCACTGGGCGTGCCGGTGATCGATACGGATGTCATCGCACGTGAACTGACTGCGCCGGGTTGCGTTGCGCTGGAGGCCATACGCGCAACGTTTGGTGACGCCGTGATGCAGGCCGATGGTGCGCTGGATCGTGCAGCTTTGCGTCACCGTGTGTTCGCCGATGATGATGCAAGACGTCGACTCGAAGCCATCCTGCATCCTGCCATCCGCCAGCAAGTCGAGCAGAGGTTGGCGCGTTTGACCGCACGCTACGCGTTGCTGGTGATTCCGCTGCTGGTGGAAACCCGTGCGTACCAGGATGTGGTCAAGCGCATCCTGGTGGTGGATTGCCCCGAACAAACCCAGGTTGCGCGGGTCATGTCCCGTAACGGGCTGGCGCGTGAAGAGGTGATGACTATTCTTGCTGCGCAGGCGACGCGCACCGAGCGCTTGGCAGTCGCGGATGACGTCATCACCAATGCGACGTCGATCGATGACTTGCGCGCCGAAGTATCCAGGCTGAATCAGCGCTATCTGGCGCTTGCGGCAGAGAAGATGCCTTGATTTTTCAGTTGAATCGGCGACAATCGGTTGATTCAAATCTGTGCGCCGCGGTGTGATCCATTACGAATATCCCCTGAGTGAACGCATCCGCACCCTGTTGCGGCTGGAAGACCTGTTCGACCGTTTCGACGCCTTTGCCGGCTCGCCTGATCCGTATGCGCATCATGCTGCCTTGCTGACGCTGTTCGAGCTGGCGGAGGTCGCTGCGCGCGCAGACCTCAAGTCGGACTTGCTGCAGGAACTGGACCGGCAGAAAAGCGTGCTGGCTGCACTGCGCGGTAATCCGCATGTGCAGGACACCACGCTGGAGCAGGTGCTGACGGCTATTGAATCGACGCATCAGAAGATTCACCGGACGCCCGGAAAAGTCGGTCAGCATTTGCGCGAGGACGAATGGCTGATGGCGGTCAAGCAGCGTTCGGCCATCCCGGGGGGGATGAGCGAATTTGATTTGCCGTCCTACCACTACTGGCGGCATCGCCCTGCCGAGGAGCGCATGCAGCAACTGCAAAATTGGCTGTTGCCGTTTGCCTCCATCCACTCCGCCATTGATATCGTGTTGGGGCTGTTGCGCGACAGCGGTCGACCCGAACAGCAGCGTGCGGACAACGGCGGCTACCAGCGCATGCTGGAATCGCGTAACCCGCAATTGATCCGCGTGGCGCTGGACGACGCGCTGCCATGTGTGCCGGAGATTTCCGCCAACAAATACATGCTCAACATCCGCTTTGTGCAGGTAGGTTTCGGGCCGGTACGCGTCTGCTCCGATCTCGCGATCGACTTTGACCTGACCTTTTGCACGTTATGAATACGCCTGTCGTGCATTGTCCAACTTGCGACGCGTCAGTGAACTGGACGGCCGAAAACCGCTGGAAACCGTTTTGCAGCGAACGCTGCAAGTTGATCGATCTGGGACAGTGGGCCGCCGAAAAATATCGCGTACCCGCCGTAGAGCAGGAGCCGGAGTCCAAAGAAACGCCACCGCTTGCGCAATAAAGCGCAAGCGAACCCGGTTTATTTCGTGTAAGTCTTGACGCCGCTGGCGGTGCCCAGCAACAGCACATCCGCGCCGCGCCGCGCAAACAGGCCGTTGGTGACCACGCCGACAAGGTGATTGATCGCGGTTTCCAGCGAAACCGGGTCGATGATTGACAGGCCGTGCACATCGAGAATGATATTGCCGTTATCCGTGGTGAAGCCTTCGCGCAGGCGCGGTTGTCCGCCCAGTTTCACCAGCTCGCGCGCCACATACGAGCGTGCCATCGGAATCACCTCGACCGGTAGCGGAAACTGGCCCATCACATCCACCAGCTTGCTTTCGTCGGCGATGCAGATGAACTGCTTGCTGCAGGCTGCGACGATCTTTTCGCGCGTCAGCGCGCCGCCGCCGCCCTTGATCATCGCGAAGTGCTCGGTGATTTCATCGGCCCCGTCGACGTAGATTTCGAGTTCGCCCACGCTGTTGAGATCGAGCACCTGGATGCCATGACTTTTCAGGCGATTGGCGGTCGCTTCCGAGCTGGCGACCGCGCCGTCGATGCGGCCCTTCACGTCCGCCAGAGCGTCGATGAAGTAGTTTGCGGTCGAGCCGGTGCCCACCCCGATGATGCCGCCCCGGGCGTATTCCACTGCAGCTCGCGCCACCGCTTGCTTCATTTCATCTTGAGTCATTTTGGTTTCGTCGATTTGGATTCAGCCCGCTAAGATAGCGGCATCGCCGTCTTTTTTCAAACCACCGCCATGAGTCACCCAGACGATTACCTCGAACGTATCCTGACCTCGTGCGTCTACGATGTCGCTGTCGAGTCGCCGCTCGATCCAGCACACAACCTGTCGCGCCGTCTGGGCAACACGATTCTGTTGAAGCGCGAAGATCTGCAGCCGGTGTTCTCGTTCAAATGCCGGGGTGCCTACAACAAGATGGCCCGCTTGACGACATCGCAACTGGCCCGTGGCGTGGTTGCGGCGTCTGCCGGGAATCACGCGCAGGGTGTGGCGCTGGCTGCCCAGAAGCTGGGCGTGATGGCCACCATCGTGATGCCGGCCACCACGCCCAAGATCAAGGTGGATGCCGTGCTGGCGCGCAACGCCCAGGTCATCCTGCATGGCGACAGTTATGACGATGCCTACGCCCATGCCACACAATTTGCCAAGGAGGCCAAGGCCACCTTTGTTCACCCCTATGACGATCCTGATGTCATCGCCGGCCAAGGTACGGTGGCGATGGAGGTGCTACGGCAGCATCCCGGACCGATCCATTCGATCTATATACCGGTCGGTGGCGGCGGCCTGATTGCCGGCATGGCGGCCTATATCAAGCGTCTGCGTCCGGAGATCCGGATCGTCGGCGTCGAGCCGGAGGATGCCGATGCAATGGCGTGCTCGCTGGAAGCGGGCGAGCGGGTCACCCTGTCGCGCGTGGGCATTTTTGCCGACGGCGTGGCGGTGAAAACAGTCGGCAAGGAAACCTTTCGCCTGACTCAGTTGTATGTGGACGAAATCATCCGCGTCAACAACGATGCGATCTGCGCGGCGATCAAGGATGTGTTCGAGGACACCCGTTCGATTCTCGAACCTGCCGGCGCCTTGTCGATTGCCGGCATGAAGGCGGCCATTGCCAGCGGCAAGCTCAAGGGCAAAACGCTGGTTGCGGTGGCATCGGGCGCGAACATGAATTTCGACCGCCTGCGTTACATCGCCGAACGCGCCGAGCTCGGCGAAAAGCGCGAAGCCGTGCTGGCGGTGACCATTCCCGAAACGCCGGGCAGCTTCAAGACCTTTTGCGATCTGCTGGGTGCGCGCAATATTACCGAATTCAACTACCGTTATTCCGACCCCAAAACCGCGCGCGTGTTTGTCGGTCTGTCGGTGCCGGGTGCGGGCGAGGGCAAGCGGGTGGTCGAACTGCTCAAGCGCCACGGCATCGATGCGCTCGATCTATCGGACAACGAAATGGCCAAGCTGCACATCCGCCATCTGGTTGGCGGCCGCGCCCCCGACGCGGTCAACGAGGTGCTGTACCGCTTCGAATTCCCCGAGCGCCCGGGCGCACTGATGCGCTTTCTCGAAAGCATGAGCCAGGGCTGGAACATCAGCCTGTTTCATTACCGCAACCATGGCGCGGATTATGGCCGCGTGCTGGTGGGCATCCAGGTGCCGGACAAGGACAAGCCCAGCTTCCAGACATTTCTGGATGGGCTGGGTTACCTCTACTGGGACGAATCCGGCAATCCGGCCTACACGCTTTTTCTGGCCTGATTACTTCTTGCTGCCGCAGGTGTTCATGCCGAGCAGGGTGTAGGCGGGGCAGAACTTGAACAGGCCGGTGGCGAGGGGAACGATGCCGACCCACGCCCACACCGGGCCGCCCGTCAGCGCCCAGGCGATGAGGGCGAGGCCGGCCAGAATCCGGATGATGCGATCGGTACTACCAACATTGCATGACATGGTGTGCTCCTGAAATAAGGGGATGGCCTCAATGAGGTGATCCCACTATAAGGAGCGCTTGCCTTCCGGTCTGTGACGTTCGTCACCAAACCGGCTCAGGCCTCTGCCTGCAGCCGGGCGCGGTCAGCCGTTTCGATGCGTCCGCGCGTCAGCATGATGCAGCCTGCGTCTTCCAGTTTTTTCAGCGCCCGGCTCACCGCTTCGCGGCTGGCACCGATCTGCGCAGCCAGTTTTTCGTGGGTGATGGCCAGATAGTCTTCCGGCGTGGACAGCAGCAGCGCTGCAATCCGCCGCGTCAAAGACCGAAACGCCACTTCTTCCACCCGCTGCATCATTTGCGCCAGCCGTTCGGCGAAGCGGCCGAACACGTAGCGCCGAAACGGCGCGTGGCGAGCAATCAGGGCGTCAAACAGGTCGTGTGGCAACACGGCAAGCTCCACGCCGGAGAGCGCCTGGCCGCGCGCCGGATAAAACGTTTCGCCCAACAGGCAACTGGTACTGACGATGCAGGACTCGCCTGGGCGAACCCGATACAACTCGATTTCGTGACCGTCTGGCGTGCTGCGCATCACCTGGACTTCGCCCGCAACCAGCAGGGGAAACCCCTGGCAGACATCGCCCGCCGCAAATAGCAAGGCATCGCGTGGAACCTGAACCCACTGGAGAGCGCGGATCAGGCGGTCCTGCAAATCGGCCGGCAGGTTTTGCAGGGATGGGAAATCGGCGAGGCGTATCGCCAGCGCCGTGTATTCGGTTGTGACTGCGTGCGGAGTCATGGGTGATTTTGAGAAGACGGCAGGGTGGCCGCAAGCAATATAGTGGACTTTTCGATCGCGGAGCATGCGAATCCATCGCCGCTTTTTTTCAGCGGGGCGTCAAGGGGCAGAAGGCCAGCGGGGGCCGTGTACGCCGGGTTCGGGAGGTGAAATTCCGGGCCGCATTGTCCCGCTGTCTGGCAAGGACGTGCCATGCAAGGGCGCGGAGCTGCGTGTTAACCTCGACTCATGCGTGAATTGATAACCGGTTTTCTCCTGAGTTTGCTGATGGCGCTGCCCGCATGGGCCGACGCGGGCGATACGGCGGTCGAGCGCGCCCGTGCCGCTTATGGCGCGCGGCAGGTGGCCAGCCTCGACCGTGCCGCAGCGGAGGTGCCGGCCGATCATGTGCTGGCGCCGTATGTCGAATATTGGCGCTTGATGCTGTCCGGCCGCAGCGACGAGGCCCGCATCGCTGATTTTCTGGCGCGCTATCCGGGCAGCCGCGTGGCCGAATCCGTCCGTGCCGACTGGCTCAAGTCGCTGGGCGCGCGGGCTGCCTGGCCGCAATACCTGGCGGAGTATCCGCGTCTGGAAAAACCCGATGTTGGCCATCAGTGTTATGCCTATCGTGCCGAGTGGGCGCAGGGAAACCGCAGTCACACGCGCGAGGCGGTGTCCCTGTGGTTCAGCGGGCGCGACTTGCCTAACGCATGCGACCCGCTGTTCAGCCAATTGATGGAGGCAGGGCTGATCAATGAAGAAGATGTGTGGCGGCGCATGCGGCTGGCACTGGATGCCGGCAATCTGCGCGTTGCCCAGGCCGTGTCGCGCGCCCTGCCCGTCGCGCAGCGCCCCGCCGCGAGCAGTTTTGACCAGGTGGCGCGTGACCCGGTACGCTGGTTGAACAGTGGAAAACTGGATGCCGGCCAGCGCGGCGAGCGCGAGTTGGCGATTTATGCGCTGGACCAGGCCGCCAAAAGCAACTCCCGTGCGGCTGAGTCGGCCTTGCAGAAAATCACCCCGAAACTGAGCGAGGCCGAGCAGCAGGTGGCCTGGGCGCGGCTCGCCACCTGGGCGGCGCGCCGCCACGAGACGGGCGCGCTCGATCGCTTTCAGCAGGCAGGCTATGTCGCCGTCACCGATTTCCAACGTGAATGGTGGGTGCGCGCGGCGTTGCGCGCGGGCGACTGGAAGACCGTGCAGCGGGTGATCGAAAGCATGGGCGAGTCGACCCGGGCGGAGCCGGCCTGGCGTTACTGGCGCGCGCGCGCGCTGCAGGCCAACGGCCAGCGGCTGGCTGCGAACGCGATTTTTCTGGCGCTGTCGCGCGAGCATCATTACTACGGCCAGCTGGCGCAGGAGGAACTGGGCCCGGTGATGCAGGCGCCGCAGATCAATGTCAAAACCGGCGGCGAGAACGTGGCTGCGATCGCGCGCAATCCCGGCATTGCGCGGGCGCAGGCCCTGTATGCATTGGGCATGCGCAGCGAGGCCACGCTGGAATGGAACTGGGCGATCCGGAATTTCTCCGACATCGAGCTGCTGTCCGCAGCCGAACTGGCGCGACAGATGGCGTGGTACGACCGCGCCATCAACACTGCAGAACGCACCCGCGAACTGCACGACTTCGAGTTGCGCTTCCTGGCGCCGTATCGCGAACTGGCGCAGCAGGCCGCGCGCGACAACCAGATCGACGAGGCCTGGGTGTTCGGCCTGATGCGGCAGGAAAGCCGCTTCATCAATGTTGCCCGCTCCGGGGTCGGGGCATCCGGACTGATGCAGATCATGCCCGCCACTGCGCGCTGGATTGCACAGCGGCTGGGCATCAAGGGCTTCGATACCCGTGAAATGCAGGACCCTGCGCGCAACATCCAATTCGGTTCGTATTACCTGAAGCACGTGCAGAACAGCCTCGACGGTTCGCCGGTGCTCGCCACCGCAGCCTATAACGCCGGTCCGGGGCGGGCGCAGCGCTGGCGCACCAGCCAGCCGATGGAAGCCGCTGTCTACATCGAGTCGATCCCTTTTGCCGAAACGCGCGATTACGTCAAGAAAGTGATGAGCAACGCCATGTATTACGCCGCGCGTTTTGGGCAGCCCTCGGTCTTGCTGAAAGACCGCCTGGGCGTGGTGCCGCCGCGCAAAACTCCGCTTGCCGCTACGCCAGCCGGGGACGAATAGCGCGCAATGCAGGTGTTCCGCGCTAAAATCAGCGTCGCCTTATATACAGATAACCTTAAATAATCATGAAGATCGAACGCATTTGCATATTGGGGGGTTCAGGCTTCGTCGGTTCCCATCTCGTCAGCCAGCTTGCTGCCCGCGGCCTCAAGGTGCGCGTGTTGAGCCACCGCCGCGAAATAGCCAAGGAGCTGATCCTGCTGCCCACGGTGGAAGTGGTCGAGGCCGACGTGCACGACCAGCAGGACCTGATCCGTCATTTCCGCGGCATGGATGCCGTGATCAATCTGGTCGGCATCCTGCACGAGAACACCATCGGCCGCGTCGACCTGCCGAGCGCGCGCCGCGGTGATTTCCACCAGACCCATATCGAGCTGACGCGCAAGGTGATTCACGCCTGCGGCGAAGCCGGCGTTCGCCGTCTGCTGCACATGAGCGCGCTCGGCGCCAACCCCAATTCGCGTTCAGCCTATCAGCGCTCCAAGGGCGTGGCCGAGTTCCTGGTACGTGAGTCCGGCGTCCAGCATGTTGAACACGAAAGCTGGTATCTCAACGGCCCCAAGCTGATTCACGGTTATGGCCTGAACGTGACGATTTTCCGTCCGTCGGTCATATTTGGTCGCGGCGATTCCTTCCTCAACATGTTCGCCAGCCTGCTCAAAGCCTTCCCCATCATGCCGCTGGCCAATGCAAGTGCACGCTTCGCACCGGTGCACGTTGACGACGTCGCCCGCGCCTTTGCCGACAGCCTCGACAACACCGCAACCTATGGCCAGTCCTATGATTTGTGCGGCCCCAGGGCCTATTCGTTGCAAGAGCTGGTGAGCTACGTCGGCGAAGTCATCGGCAAGAAGCGCAGCCTGATTCCGCTGGGCAGGTTTGCGTCTTTTCTGCAGGCCTGGGCGCTGGAGTTCAAGCCCGGCAAAAAGCTGATGACGCGCGACAACCACTACGCCATGTGCACCGACAACGTCTGCAAGGGCGGCTGGCCGGACGTGTTCGGCTTCCAGCCGGTCGCGCTCGAAGCGATCGCGCCCGAATACCTCAACGACGATTCGCCGCGTGCGCGTTACGACGCCTACCGTGAAGGCGCGCGCCGCTAAGCCTCATGCAAACCGTATACGAGGCGTCGAATGCGGTTGAAGCCCATATGCTGCAGGGCTACCTGCAGCAGGAAGGCATCGCTACCCGGGTAGAAGGCGCTTATCTGCAGGGCGCAGTGGGTGAACTGGCCGCCCAGGGCTTTGTTCGCCTGGTGGCGGATGAGGCGGACGTCGAGCGCGCCCGCGCAGCCATCGCGCGCTGGGAAAGCAGCGAGGCTGCCGACGCAGCAACGCCCGCATCCAGCTGCGCGCAAGCGTCTTCAAAAAGCTGGATGAGCGCCCTGCTCGGCGTGGCGATTGGCGTGACCGGTGCGTTGGCCTATTTTCGCACCCCGGTCACCGATTCGGGTGTGGATTACAACCGCGACGGCGTGCTCGACGAACGCTGGGTCTACGCACCCAGCGGGTCGGTGCTGAAGAGCACGATGGACCGCAATCTGGATACCCGGGTCGATTACACCAGCCATTTCGACCCCCAAGGCGAGATCGACACGGCCGAGGCCGACGATAATTTCGACGGCGTGTTCGAAACCCGCTACCGGTTCAAAAACGGCAGCGTTGCCACGGGTGAAGCCGATACCGATGGCGACGGCTACGCCGATTTCCGAACCACCTATACGCATGGCGCGCTTGACTCGGCCGAATACATCGACCCCGCCAGCGGCTGGCCGCTGCGCGTCGAGCGCTACCGGCTGGGCAAGTTGACGCAGGCCGAGGTCGACAGCAACCGCGACGGCACGCTGGATATGCGCCACTTCTACTCGGTCACTGCCGAGATCACGCGGACTGAAACCATCGCGCTGCCGTAAGCGAACCCTCATGTCGTACACGCATTGCCCCTTTGCTGCCGGACCCTGTCACGTCGTCTCGCGGCCCAAACCCGCTTTCACGCTATGAAAACCTACATCGTCGGCGGCGCCGTACGCGACCGTTTGCTGGGCCTGCCGGTAGCCGACCGCGATTACGTGGTGGTCGGCGCCAGCCCCGAGCAGATGGTGGCGCTGGGCTATCAGCCGGTCGGCAAGGACTTCCCGGTTTTTTTGCACCCCGAGACCCACGCCGAATATGCGCTGGCGCGCACCGAGCGCAAGTCCGGCGCTGGCTACAAGGGGTTTACCGTTCATGCCGCGCCTGACGTCACGCTGGAGGAAGACCTGTCGCGGCGCGATCTCACCATCAACGCCATCGCCGAGGACAGCGACGGCGCCCTGATCGATCCCTACGGCGGCCAGCGCGATCTGGCTGCGCGCACCTTCCGCCATGTCAGCGAGGCGTTTGCCGAAGACCCGGTTCGCATCCTGCGGGTGGCGCGTTTTGCTGCGCGCTTCACCGCCTTCACCGTAGCGGCAGAAACCAACGCACTGATGCGGCAGATGGTGGACAACGGTGAAGTCGATGCGCTGGTGCCCGAACGCGTGTGGCAGGAAATCGCGCGCGGGCTGATGGAAGTGCAGCCCTCGCGCATGTTCCACGTACTGCGCGATTGCGGCGCGCTGGCCCGATTGCTACCCGAAATCGACCGTCTGTTTGGCGTGCCGCAGCCGCCGGCGCACCACCCGGAGATCGATACCGGCATTCACGTCATGCTTGTCGTCGACTGGGCGGCGGCGCAGGGCTACAGCTTGCCGGTGCGCTTTGCCGCACTGACCCACGACCTCGGCAAAGGCGTGACCCCGCCCGAGCTGTGGCCAAAACATCATGGCCACGAAGCGAAAAGCGTCGACCTGGTGCGCGCCCTGTGCACGCGTATCCGCGTGCCGGCCGACTGCCGCGACCTGGCTGTCGCGGTCGCGCGCGACCACGGTAACGCGCATCGAGCGCTGGAACTTCGCTCAGCCACGATCGTCGAATTGCTTGAACGCGTCGATGCGTTTCGCCGTCCGGACCGCTTCGCTGAATTTTTGCAGGCCTGCGAATGCGATTTTCGGGGCCGGCCCGGCTACGAAACGCGGGATTTCCCCGCGGTGAGCTTTTTGGCACAGGCGCTTGCAGTTGCGCGTGCAGTCGACGCCGGCGCCGTTGCGCGGGCATCCGCACCCGACAAGGTGCGCGAAGCGGTATTCCGCGCACGCGCGGCAGCAATCGATGCCTGGAAACAATTACGTTGAGGAACCACCATGCCCTACAGTGAACAAACCGTGCAGTCCGTGCGTACGTGGTCGGACAAGACTTTCAGCTTCACCCTCAGCCGGCCGCAGGATTTTGACTTCGCCAACGGCGAGTTCGTCACCCTGGGCCTCAAGCGTGAAGGCAAGCTGGTGGCGCGGGCGTATTCCATCGTGTCGACCGCCGACCGCGACCATCTGGAGTTTCTCAGCATTCACGTGCCGGATGGCCCGCTCACCAGCCAGCTGGTGCAGGTCCAGCCGGGCAGTTCGGTGTGGGTGAACAGCAAGGCCACCGGATCGCTCACCCTGAACCACGTGCTTCCCGGACGCACGCTGTACATGCTGGCGACCGGCACCGGCCTCGCGCCCTTCATCAGCCTGGTGCGCGATCCAGCCACCTATGCGCAGTTTGAACAGGTGGTGCTGGTGCATTCGGTGCGCAGCGTGGCCGAACTGGCCTACCGCGCCGAACTCGAAACGATGGGCAACCCGCAGTTGCATTATGTGCCGACGGTAACGCGCGAAGCCTTTGCCACGTCCGGGCGTGGTGCCGATTTGTTCCGCTCCGGAGGGCTGTCGCACAGTCTCGGACTGCCCTTGCCCGACCCCGAGCACGACCGTGTGATGATTTGCGGCAACCCGGAGATGACGCGCGAGATGACGACGTACCTCAAGGACAGTGGCTGGACGCTGACCAATCATCGCGGCGTGGGCAACTTCAGTACCGAACTGGCTTTCGTCGTCCATCATGAATAAGTCCCACCCATGAAAAAGCCGCCTCGAATTGAGGCGGCTTATTTACTTCCGGTCAGCAGGATTCAATCATCCCAGCCACGGCGGTTGTCGTGACGGCGATCGCGGTCGCGGTCATGGTCACGGTAATACCGCCGGTCGTCATGCCAGTCCCTGCGTTCATGACGATGGTGGGCGCGATGTCCCCGGTAATAGGGTTCACGTACAACCACCGGCGCGTAGTAATACGGTGCCGCGACGACATGGCGCGGGCCGCTCTGGTAATACCCGTTGAACGGCGCGCCGCCGATGGAGATAGCAACGCGCGGCTGGGCTACGACAACGCGGCTTGGGGCGCTGTAACGGTCGCCGTAACCGTCGCCGTAACCGTGACGGTCACCTGAGGCGAGTGCAGCGACAGGCGTGAGCAAGAGTGCAGCAGCAATCAAAGTGGTGCGTAACATGGTCTGTTTCCTTTCATGAAGTGGAGAGGGATTGCGCGGACGGTTCAACTGCGCCGGCCTTTTTTCCAGCCATTGCCGCGCTGGTCTTCTGCGATGCTGTATGACACGTTGAGTTTGAGGTAATCGCCCGGGTCATACGGCAGGCGAGCCATGAATTCGCGACCGTTGAAGCGGTAGCGCACGTCGTATCCGACCAGCACCTGGCGGGGGTTGTCGTGGAGGGTGCAACGCTCGACCTGAGTGGGGCGCGACTCGGTGGTCACACCACGACCATTCCAGCGGTCGCCCACCACGGCACCGGTGGCGGCGCCGACTGCGGCGGCGGCCACCCGGCCATCGCCCTTGCCGACCGTGGAGCCGAGCAGGCCGCCTGCGATGGCACCGATAATGGCGCCGCCGGGGCTGTTGGCGTTGCGGTAAGTTTGCGTTTCATAGCCGGTGGTTTCGGTCCAGCACTCCCGGCGCGGTTCGTTGACGGTGTCGTACACCGGCACGCTGTCCACGACAGGTGCACGTACGATCATTTCGTCGTCGAGGCGGCGGTCGGCCTGGGCCGCGCCGCTGGCTGCGAGCAGCGCGGCGATCAGTGCGGTGTTGAGGGTGCGTGATGTCATGTTGACTCTCCTTGTGTGATTCAAAGTGGTACGTGTGGATGATTGGGGTTAGCGGCGCGGCGGACGCGGCTCGCGGTCTTTACCGTCAGCCTGGTCCTGTTGCTGGCGGCGCTCGTAGCCATAGCCGTAGCCGGC
>NCCT01000124.1 GCA_002279795.1 Hydrogenophilales bacterium 12-61-10 | reverse complement strand
TAGGGACCAAAATGGCCATGGGAATCGGGAAAATCAGTCAGATTCATGATGCTTTCGCCTTCGCTATGAATTGCGCAAGTTTATGCGCGTCCTTGATGCCTTTGCCTGCTTCCACGCCAGAAGACACATCGACTGCCCAGGGGCGCACCTGGCGCACGGCTGCGGCAATATTGTCCGGCGTCAAACCTCCCGACAAAACGATAGCCCCAGCCAGGCCCGGCGGAATCAGGCCCCAGTCGAAGCGTTCGCCGGTACCCCCTGCGATGCCCGGTACATGGGCATCGAGCAGCAGGCCACGGGCATGCGCAAACTCGGCCGCGCATTTTAACAAATCCGTGTCCCGATTGACGCGCACCGCCTTGATATAGGGTCGGCCGTAGCGTTCGCAGTCGGCGGGCGTTTCGTCGCCGTGAAACTGCAGCAAATCGAGCGGAACGGTCTTGAGCACGGCTTCGACAAAGGCCGGATCGGCGTCGACGAACAGGCCGACGGACTGCACGAAAGGCGGCATGGCACGCAGCAAGGCGGCAGCGGTTTCAGCCGATACGTTGCGCGGACTTTTCTCATAAAAAACAAAGCCCAGCGCATCCGCCCCGGCGTCACAGGCCGCGTGCAGGTCCGGTAAACGGGTAATGCCGCAGATTTTTACGCGAACAGCCATCGTTGTGAGGTTTCCGGCAAGGCAAAGTGCGCAGGATAGCGGATGTGGGTGAGATATAACCCGGCTGCGTCGAAGGTCGGTGCGGCGCGGGCGCGGTCGCGGCCGTCCAGAATCTCACGGGCCCACGCCGGCGGATGCGTGCCGGCGCCGACCTGGATCAGGCTGCCCATGAGATTGCGCACCATGTGGTGCAAAAACCCGTCGGCGCGAAAGTCGCACAACAGATAGTCGCCGCGCCGCTCTATCTGCAGCCGCTGCAGATGCTTGACCGGCGATTTGGCCTGGCATTCAGCCGCCCGAAACGCGGTGAAGTCGTGCTGGCCGATCAACAGGGCTGCAGCCTCGTTCATGGCGACTTCATCGAGCGGATTGTGATGCCAGCCGATCAGGCCCTGATTCAGGCCGGGACGCACCGCATGGTTCAACAGCACATAGCGGTAGCCCCGCTGCATGGCGCCGAAGCGCGCATGAAAATCCTCGCCCACTTCACGCGCCCACAGCACGGCCACGCCCGCCGGCAGGTGGCTGTTGACGCCGCGCACCCAAGCCGTCAGGGGACGCCTGACTTCGGTATCGAAATGCACCACCTGAAACGCCGCGTGGACACCGGTATCGGTACGGCCAGCCGTCGTGACGCGGATCTTTTCGCCCGCAATTGCCGCCATGGCGGTTTCCAGTGCGTCCTGTACGCCGCAGCCCTGCAGCTGCGACTGCCAGCCGCAAAAGCCAACGCCGCAATATTCCAGACCCAAGACAATTCTCATACGAGCAGATCAACTCAACACGGCAAGCAACAAGCCCGCGAGTATGACGGCGACGTCGCAGCTTTGCCAGCGCGCCACCTGCAGGGTGTAGAGCGTGGGTGTCGATGCTTCCGGCAAGGGCGCCAGCAGCGCATCCTGCCATCGCGCGGGCCTGGGCGCCTGTTCGACGTAATCCAGCGTGAGTCCCAGCCGCACGGCAAGCGCGCGCCGGTCAAACCCCAGCCAGCTCAACGGCCTTGCCAGCACATACAGGCCATAAATCAGCTGCGGACGCGTCGTGCCAGCCAGCAACGTCGCCAGGCCCGCAAGCAACAGGATCACGCGCCCGACTCGTAACCCCCCCTGCTGCAGGCCGTCGATACTGGGGCTGGCCCAACCAAGTGCGGGCCATAACGCGACACCGGGCGAGGAAAACGCGTACGTCAGCAACAAGACAGCCAATAACCAGCGGGTGCGCCGCAGCAATCGCAACAACTGAATCCGAACAGGCGCAAACAGAAAGGCCGTCGATGAGACGACGGCCAGTAAAGTCAGTTCAGGCAGGGCAGCGCGTTCCACCGCGACTGCCCACCCGCACCACAACAGGATGCGGGCAGCCGGATGAGGGCAATTAAGCAAGCGAACTCATCAGGCCTTTCGCGTCGGCTATTTGCTTGTCGCTGCCTTCGGCCAGGACTTCGGTCAGGATTTCGCGCGCGCCTTCCTTGTCGCCCATTTCAACGTAGGCGCGAGCCAGATCGAGCTTGGTGCCGACTTCGTCGAGTTCCAGTTCGTTACCGCCCGAATCGCCGAGGTCGAGGTCGAGCCCGCTGAAATCGAATTTGCTGACCGGACCATTGTCTTCTTCAAGGCCGAGATCAAGATCCAGATCCAGCTTCGAATCGTCGGTAGCGCTTGCAGGCAAGTCGAGGTCGGGCAAATCAAAATCCAGACCATGCGTATCCGCTTCCTGGTAAGTCGGAGCAGCCGTCGCCGCAGGCTGTGCATCGAAATTCAGGACATGCCCGGCCGATTCGAACTCGAGGGGTGCATTTGTGACCGGGTCGGATTCTGGCACGGGCTCGATATCAGCTTCTTTCATCTCGTCTGCGGCTGCGCCAAACGGCGCCGCTGCAAACGGTTCCGGCTCGACGGCTACCGCGCCACCCGCGATGACATCGGTTGCCGCCACGACGGTTCCAACCGCAACGGCCGGGGCTGCCGACTGGACACCACCGTATAGCGGGTTGGTCGGATCAATGCTGCGGCCCATTTCACACGCCTTGTCCCACAGCGGGCTCTGCTTGTTGCCCAGCGCGGCATAGAGTTCGCCGGCGACCGACTCGAAGGCTGCGGTATTGCGGCGCGCGGCATACACTTCCAGCAGCTTGACGCGAACTTCAGGGCGATCCGGATTTTTGCTGATGGCTTCCTTGAGGATTTCCTCGGCTTGCGCATCGCGTCCGTAAGCCATGTAAACCTCGGCTTCTGCGATCGGATCGACATCATGCGTGTCGATCGTGCCCAACCCGGCCTGGCTGAAATCGGTGAGGAAAGAAGTGTCGCCAGTGTTGATGCTGCCACCCGATGCCGCCCCGCCGATGACCGAAGTCGGCCGCACATCGCCGCCGCTCATGATGCTGTCATCCAGCGCAGTACCGGTTTTGCGACGACGACCACCACCGCCTGCCATCATCCACCACAAGGCGCCACCCAAGCCCAGCGCGACCAGCGCACCCCCCCAATACAGCGGATTGGCCAGCAGGGGCGTGAACCAGTTTTCGGTGCTCTCGACAGGTGCCTCGACGGCAGCAACGGGCGCCGGTTTCGGAACGACGGGTGCAGGGGTGGGGGCCGGCACCACAGGCGCGACCGCCACGACGGCAGGTCCAGGTGCCGCAGCCGCAGCTGCATTCGCCTTTTCTTTCATCTCGATCAGCTTCTGCGCATCCTGAATTTGCTTCTCCAGCATGGCCGCCCGCTGTTCGGATTCTTTAAGCGCCTTTTGACGGGCAATTGCATCTTCTTCCAGCGCGCGCAACTTGTCCTGCTTTTCCTGGGCAGCACGCTTTTCATCCAGCTTGCCTGCTGCGGCGGTAGCCGGCGGCGTGACCTTGGACAGCTTCAACACGTCCTTCTGGGCTTCCTGCGCCGGTTTGGCACGATCTTCTACCTTGGGGGTCAGCTTGCCGCTGCTGGCCTGGGTCGGTGCGGGCTTGGCCGCAGGTGCTTCCTGGACCTTGCCGGCGAGGCTCTGGCGATACGCACGCCAGTCGTCCGATTGCAACTTGATTTCACGCACAGCGTCCTGCTGCGGAATGCTGGCTGCCTTTTCTGACGAGGGAACCGCCAGCGTCGTATCCGCTTTCATGCGGTTCATGTTGCCATCGAAGGCGCGTGGGTTTTCGCGATACAAGCCGACCAGCGTCTGCTCAAGACTGACGCCGGCCGGTTTGACCTGCCGGGCTATCCGGCTAAGCGTGTCGCCACGCTTGACCGTCACCTGATCCGGCGCTGCGACGGGTTGCGTTGCGGGTTCGGCCGCTTTGGCGGCTACCGGTGCGGCGGGTTTGCTTGCGGCCGGTGCCTGATCAGCAGCGGGCGCGCGGCGGGTCACGGGCGGCTTCACCGGGGCCACGACGACAGGCGCAACCGATTGCTGCGGCGCCATGCCGGGCGGATCGAGCAGCATCGTGTACTCACGAACCAGACGGCCAGATGCCCAGTTCAGTTCGATCAACATGTCCACAAAAGGGTCGTTCACAGGACGGTTTGAAGTCACCTTCAATACCGATTTGCCGTTGGGTTTGGTCTCTACGGAAAAACGCAACGAAGACAAGACTGGAGCGAACTCGACGTTCGCATCCCGAAAAGCCTGATCGGAAGCGAGGCTGGCCGACAGGCTTTCGAGTTCCGCCCTATCTGCCGCAAACAGTTCAATCTCGGCAGCGAGCGGTTGTCCCAGCGCCGAGTTGACTGACATTTTACCGAGCCCGGCAGCCTGCACCATGAGGGGCACGGTAATCAGCCCTGCGGCCACCAGCTGGGTGGTGAAGCGCTTCAATTTCATCCCGTTTCTCCGTTATTGCCCCGCACAGCAGGGCTGTTGAATCCTTGACGCCATTATTGACGGCTCATCGCGAGCATTCTTTAGTGCA
>NCCT01000026.1:28675-45659 GCA_002279795.1 Hydrogenophilales bacterium 12-61-10 | reverse complement strand
ATACCTCGTTAAGACGCGGCTTGCTGGCACAAGGCGCCGATTCCGGGCAGTTGAAGGATTTTTTCAGCGCCATCACCCGCACGCAGGAATGCTGGATACGCCCGGATGTCAGCCAGCCTGTCAGTGTGGTCAGTACCTTTGTGCCTCAGCCCATTTCGCCGAATCAGGTCGAATTACTGGCACGACAATTGTCCCCCGCTTCCAACGACCCGATCCTGCAACAGGCCGGGCAATTGCTCGAAGGCGACTGGGTGGATTTCGATCCGCCATTCGAGGGTCTGACAACCGCACGCGTGGCCTGGGTGGGCGTACACGGCTATCTCCTTTTTTGCGACGAGACCGAGGAGCAACGTTTTTCGCTTGACTGCACGCAACTCGCAACGGAAATCCGTGCCGGACGTGCGCGTATTCCGGAGCAGTCACTTACGCGAAAGGCCATGCTGCGTCTCAAAAATCAATTATTGGAAGACGCCGCCTGAAATTCTGGCGTAAACCACTCAAGTTTCACCGGCGCCATCCGATACATCAGCTATGCGATGGTGCATCCGAATTTCGGGTTTACCCGCTGACCACCGAACAGGGCAAACCCGCCGCGAGACGGGGACGCAAAGTTTCCGGCCTCGATCATGCCTCCCCGGCAGGTCGAGATAGCGGGACTGCCGGCAACACTCCGGATTGATCCACCCCCCCTTCGTTCGCCGGTTGGCACATCGCACATGCAGCGAGGTGATCCCATGGAGCGCGAAATGCCTGACAACTCAGTCGTAGTCAACCTCAATCAATTCGAACGCTCGCGTCGCAACACGGGCGGCGCCGGCACACAAGCCTCTGCCGAGACGCTGACCCTGCTGCACGATTGCCGCGACCAGCTGATCGAAGGGGCGACCCGTACCCTCACCCACCAGGTCGAAGGCATCGAAAGCACGCTGCTGGCAATGGCCGACCGGGCCCCCCTGCTGGACACACGCAATATTTATTACGGCGCCCAGGGCATCCTCAACAAGCAGGCCAACGAACTTCTGAGCGCCTGCAAGGAAGCGTATTGCCAGACCTTCAGTCAATTTACCCTCGGTCGGGAAAAGCCCGTTAGCTTTGATCTTTCAGAGCTTTCCCTGGTGGGTGATCAGGACTTTGAAATCACCCTCGCGGTCGACAAGGCCACCTCGCGCCTGCGCTTCAACTGTGCCGAAGAGCTGGTCGCCCTGGATGCACGCGTCGCGCATCTGATGGCGCGCCCAAGTCTGAACGAAAACGACAACCCGCTCGGCCCGCGCGCGCTGTGCGAGGCTTTGTTGGATGGCATCGCCCGCATGGACGTGGCGCAAAACATCCAGATCGTCTTGTTGAACCAGTTCAATCTGGTGCTCACCACCGAGCTCGCCGGCATTTATCAGTCCATCAACCGCTACCTGGTCAATCACGGCGTGCTGCCCGATCTCAAGGTCGGTAGCCAGAGCCGCGCCCAGAGCCAGCCAGGACGTGCTCCGTCGATAGCGGACACTGCTGCCGCGCAATCGTCGACCGGGGGCGAGATGTTCAACCTGTTTGAGCAACTGGCCGGAGGGCGGGGCGTTGCCGGTGGGTCAGGCGGCCATGCCGGACCGGGAGGTGGCGGAATCGGCGGCCACGCCGGCGGCGCGCCGGGCGTGGCCGCTCAGTTCAACCTGCTCGATTCGCTGAGCCAATTGCAACTTGGTGCCATGCCGCTGCCCGATGGCGGCAGTTTCGAGCTCCCCCTGCTGGACGCGGCCTCGATCCGCAACGTGCTGCGCAGCTTGCAGCAAAGTCCTGTCATGCAATCTGCGAGTCCGCTCGACGCAGTGCTGGTGGATGCCGTTGCAATGCTGTTCGACGTGGTGTTCGACGAGGCCGCGATCCCCGACCGCCTGAAAGCGCAGATCGCGCGCCTGCAAATCCCGGTTTTAAAAGCGGCCATGCTGGACCGCAATTTCTTCTCGGAGCAGAACCATCCGGTGCGCCGCATGCTGGATGCGATCGCCACGCTGTCCATTCACTTGCCCGAAAACGAAACCGGCAACACGCGCCTGGACGCCATTTCAGCTGTCGTAAGCCGGGTGCTCGACACCTTCGAACAGGATATCGCCGTGTTCGACTCTGCTGCTGCAGAGCTTGAAGAAATGGCGGTCCTCCTCGAAGAAAATCTGGAAGAAACAGTCGACATCGGCCTGCAGGAGGACATCGCCCAGATCAAGCAAGCCGAACGAGCCGAACTCGCTCCGGTCGTTGTGCATGACTTCATCAACCGGGCTCTCAAGCAGCCTGAAGGAAATCAAAACCAGCCGGTGCCAGAGGCCGTGCGTGAATTCCTGCGGCGTGACTGGTCACGGTTGCTCATGCAGGACTTCATCGAAGAGGGCGAGCAGGGCGCGCACTTCAACAGCAGCCTCGAAACCATGCGCGAACTGGTCTGGAGCGTGCAGTCCAAGGCCGACATGGACGCGCGGCTCATGCTGGTCCGCATTTTGCCGGGGCTTTTGAAGCGGCTGCGCGAGGGCACCACCAAGATCAACTTCCCGGCCAAGCTCGCCGACCGCTTCTACGCCACGCTGGTGATCCTGCATGCCAACGCAGTGCGACCCAACACGCAGCCAGTTCCCCTGCCCGAGGCGACCCCGGCAGAACGGATCGAGGAAGTGGCCGCCGTTCAACAACTCGAGGCCGAAGCCAGCCTGGCGGAAACGTCCGCCTTAACCGATGCCGAGCCGGAACCCACCGCACCTGAATTTGAAGACCTCTTCAGCCTGCGTGCCCGCTCGCTCAACAAGGGCGACTGGGTGGAATTCCATTATGACGACAGCACCATCCGCTGGGCACGACTGGGCTGGGTGAGTGGCGTCAAGAACACTTATCTGTTCTCGGATCAGGACGGCATGAACAGCTTTTCCATCAGCCTGCAGCGCCTGGCCGACAAGCTGCGCAAAGGCGAGGCCGTGCTGGTCGAGCGCAAATCCATCACCGAATCGGCCTTTGGCAAGCTCATGAATCTGTTCCGCCAGAAACTCAGCAGCATCTGAACCACCCCACCCTGCGCCCAAGCCCGGGGTGGGTGTTACCCTGACTCTGTGAAACCCTTTGCTTCCCGCGTTATCCACTGGCAACAGCGCCACGGCCGCCATGCCCTGCCCTGGCAAATCGATCGCGACCCTTACCGCATCTGGCTGTCCGAAATCATGTTGCAGCAGACCCAGGTTGCCACGGTCATTCCCTATTTCGAGCGATTTGTCGCACGCTTTCCCAGCCTGCCCACGCTGGCTGCTGCGCACGAAGACGAGGCTGTGGAGCGGGCTGGGCTATTACAGCCGTGCGCGCAATCTGCATGCAGCCTCCCGCATCATCCTGACCAGCCACCCTGACGGTTTTCCTGACACGGCGGAACAGATCGCCCAACTGCCAGGCGTGGGCCGCTCCACCGCGGCTGCGGTAGCGGCACTGGCATTCGGCCAGCATTGCGCCATTCTCGATGGCAACGTCAGACGCGTGCTGGCGCGCCATGGCGGGGTGACGGGCTGGCCGGGAGACAAGAAAATAGAAACCGAGTTGTGGCGTCTGGCGGAATCGCTTTTGCCGACCGTCGCGCAGCACGGCACGGGCGCCATTGCGACCTACACCCAGGGCATGATGGATCTGGGCGCGCTGGTCTGCACCCGCAGCCAGCCGGCCTGTGCGGATTGTCCCCTGCACGCCGACTGCATCGCCTACAACCAGCAGCGCACCAACGAACTGCCCACGCCGCGCCCGAAAAAGCCGCTGCCTGAAAGGCGGATACAGATGCTGTTGCTGCTCGATCGCGGAGAATTGCTGCTGGAAAAACGCCCGCCACGGGGCATCTGGGGCGGCATGTGGAGCCTGCCCGAACTCGCTGTCGACCACGATCCGGCCCGGCATTGCCGGGAGCAGTTTGGGCTGACCACACGATCGCAGCAAACCTGGCCCGGACTGAGCCACAGCTTCACCCATTTCAAGCTGCACATTCACCCCGTTCAGCTGTATCTGGCTCCCCGCCATGCAACCCCTGCAGGACAAATCTGGCTGTCACCGGCCGACGCGCTGGGCGCAGCCCTGCCGGCGCCCATCCGCACGCTCGTGGCTCAGCTTACACGTGACTGAATGCCACACCATGCGCGATTCACGATCCCCATGCTATAAATCGGCAAGTTCATTTTCGACCCCGCCACGGCCAGTGACCCTTGTACGTCGTGCTTTCTGTTTAATGCTCGGATTGGCCTTGCTGGCCGGTTCGGCGCTGGTCATGGCAGACATCATCGTCAACCCCGGCGTCAACGTTCGCAGCCTCAGCGCAGCCAGCTTGCGCAATATTTATACCCTGCGCCAGACCAGCTGGCCTGGCGGTCAGGCCATCGTCGTTTTCGTGCTGCCAGACGACCACCCCGTGCACGAAGCCTTCACCAAGGAAAAACTCGGCCTCTATCCGTATCGGCTGCGCCAGATCTGGGACCGCCTCAGTTACAGCGGAATGGCGCGCGCGCCGATAGAAGTCAAGAATGAAAACGAGCTTCGTGCCCGGGTACGCGCCACGCCCGGCGCAATCGGATATCTCAACCAGGACGCAGGCAAGGACACCCGCCATGACGGCATCAAGACAATCACGCTGGAGTAGCCTGCTGCTGGCCGGCTTACTGGGTGCTTCGGCCGCCGCTGCCGACAGTCTCGGCGACAGCTTTGCAGACACGCGCTACCGCATCCAGGGGTTTGCCGCGCAGACCCTGATCAGCAGCACCAACAATAACTTTTTGGGTGAGAGCCGCGATGTTGTCAGCACTGATTTCACCGAAATCGGACTCCAGGGTTTCTGGCTGCCGCTCGACGCCCTGCAGCTGTCCGGCCAGATTTTGTACCGTCAGGCGGGCGAGAGTGATCAGGAAGGCCTGCGACTGGATTACGCGCAGGCAGACTGGCGGTTTTACCAGGACGACTCCACCCAGCTTGGCGTCAGGCTCGGCAAGGTCAAGATCCCCTACGGCCTTTACAACGAAACGCGCGACGTACCGTTCACCCGCCCCAGCATCCTGCTGCCGCAAGCGATCTATCTGGACAACTCGCGCAGCGTGCTGATCGCGGCACCCGGTGCGATCTTTCATGGCAGCACGGACAACGCATACGGCAACTTTGACGCCACGATGGGCTGGGCGCGCCCCGATTTCGACAGTGAAGCGGTCGAAGTCGTGTTTCTGGGTGCCAACCGGCCCGGCAATCTGAAAGGCACCTCCGCATTCAGCACCAGCTTGCGCTGGGATGCGCCGACCGACACCACGTTCATGCTGACCTACATCGACGCCAAAGCAGACTATGAGCCTGCCAGCGCCGACTATCTGGCAGCCGGCTCGATACGGGTCCGCAACGTGCTCGCGTCCATTCAACAACGTTTCGACACCGTCACGCTCACCGCTGAATACAACGAACCGCGTAACAGTCGTGCCGGATTCGGCGCAGCGTTTCCTGATGGCGTCCGCGACTCGCTCACGTATTACCTGCAGGCCGAATGGCGCTTTCATCCCGAATGGGAGCTGGTCGTACGCAATGAGATCAACTATCGCGACCAGGATGACCGATCCGGCAAGAAACTACAGGCTGCAACGGGTTTGCCCGCACACTTGCTGTACACCGACGACTGGGTGATTGGCTTGCGCTGGGATGTCACGCCCAGTCTGATGCTGCGTGCCGAGTACCACCACGTCAACGGCACCAGCTGGTTGCCGGGGCTGGACAATACGGATATTTTTGCCACCGAGCAGCGCTGGAACATGGGTTTGCTGCAAGCGGCATACCGCTTTTAAGCATGGCCTTTCCTCGTTTCATCAGCCTCAAATGGAAGCTGCTGCTGCCGCTCACGCTCGCCATGGCGGTCGGCACGGTCACGCTGACCTGGGTCAACGACACCAATCTCCGTCACACCCTCGAACAGACGCGGCGTGATGATGCCCTGCGCAATGAAGCGCTACTGCGCTTTTTGATCCAGCAGAACGAACGCCAACTGCTGGATGCCGGCTCGGCACTGGCCGATTTTCTGGTCATTGGTAACAGCGATGCACTCGGGCTGGAGTCGGCGTCCTTCCTGCAGCCTTACTGGGATCAGCTCAGTTTAAACCAGGGCTTTCAAAGCCTGCGTTTATACGATGCGAATCAGCAGTTGATCATCGGCTTCGGCAGCGCGGCTGCATCCGACGCGCGCGTTCACGTCAAGCTGGGGAAAGTCCTGGCCAGGGAGCGGCCCGACAGCGTGCTGCATTGCGCTCAAACCTGCCAGTTCGTCGGCATGGTTCCCGTGTTGCATCGCGGCATCACCATCGGCGCGGTCGTGGTGAGCATGGACCTGTCGGGCTTGCTGAGCGCATTCAGGCAAAGCAGCGGACGCGACCTGGCCGTGGCGGTCGATGATGCAGCAGCGACCCGCCTGCTAACGGCCACGTCACCCGCCCTTAAAGACCAGTTCAACTCGATTGATTTCACCCCCTATCCGCAGCTTGTGCGCATCGAATCCGCGCTCAGCCACCACGACAACAAGACCTATGAATGGCAAAAGCTGCGGCCGCTGCCTGCCGCGCCCAATACGCCGCTATTCGTCGCACGCAAGGATGTGACCGCCGACGAGCGGGCGATCAAACGCGTGTTCCTGAGCAACCTGATCACCGGGGTCAGCGTTTTTGTGCTGGCTGAACTCATGCTGTTGCTGGCGCTCATCTGGTTCATGCGGCGCATGAACCGGGTCAGCTCCTGCCTGCCCCTGCTCGGCCAGGGCAACTGGCAGCAGGTTCGGCAATACCTGCGGATCCCGGACAAAGCGCCGCGCGACGAAATCTCCACCCTGAAAGACGCCGCGCTCGCGCTGGCCGGCCAGCTCGAGACGCTCGACACCGCGACGCGCGACCAACAAAACGACCTCGGCAAGCTGGTGGACACCCTGTCACACGAGCGCGACTTCATCAGCGGACTGCTCGACACCGCCCAGGCACTGATCCTGACCCAGGATCAGCGCGGCGTCATCCGCATGGCCAACCACTACTGCGAAAGCCTCACCGGCCTGACGGAAAACCAGCTGATCGGCCAGGACTACTTCGAGTTGATGGTCGCCCAGCAGGAGCGGCAGGAATGGCGTGCGCGCCTGCTCACCCATTTCACACGCGACCCGGCGCCGCTGCGGTTCGAAGCGCCGCTGGTCACCGCAAGCGGCCTGCGCAACATTACCTGGGTGCATTCTCTGATCGGCCAGGCCAGCGGCAACGATCCGCTCATCCTGTCGGTCGGCCTCGACCTGACCGAACTCAAAAGCGCCCAGGCGCGCGCCAGTTACCTGTCGGATTACGACACCCTGACCGGCCTCTACAATCGCCAGGGCTTTCAGCGCCGGCTGACCCAGATCCTGCTCGGCGCACAGGGTGGCGCGCTGCTGCTAATCGACCTCGACGACTTCAAGGCCATCAACGACCTGGCCGGCCACAGCGCGGGCGACAGCGTGATCCAGCACATGGCCGAGCGGCTGCGCGGTCTCAAGCCCGAGCCACGCCTCGCGGCCCGTCTCGGCGGCGATGAATTTGCGCTGTTTTTCGACCCCATGCCCGATGCCTCGCTGCTGCAAACGGCACGCCTGCTGTGCAAGGGCGAGCAAAACCAGCACATCGCCACGGCCTGCATCGGCATCACCACACTGACGCCTAACGGCACGGGTGCGGATACCGAGACCCTGATGGGACAGGCCGATCTGGCACTGTCGCAGGCACGCAGCAAGGGCCGCAGCAACTGGCACCTGTACAACCCCAACGACGGCATCCGTGAAAACCTGCTCGACCGCACCGAGCAGCTCGCGCTGATAACCGATGCCCTGCACAACAACCGGCTCGAGCTCTACCTGCAACCCATCATCGACGTGAAATCCGGGCAGCCGGCGCACTACGAAGCCCTGCTGCGCGTCCACACCGCTGATGGCCGCACGCTCCCCCCGGCGCCCTTGATCGCCGCAGCCGAAGTCTCCGGCCTGATCCGTGAAATCGACCTCTGGGTGCTGCAGCATGTCATCGAGCTGATCGCACGCTGGCCGGGGCTGCATCTGGCCGCCAACCTGTCTGCGCGCAGTCTCGACAATCCCGAGCTGCCCACCCTGTTGCGCAGCCTGCTGCAGGAACACCAGGTCGATCCGCAGCAGTTGACGCTGGAAATCACCGAAACCGCGGCGCTCAATCATCTTGCGCACGCCGAAGCCCTGCTCAGCGGCATCAAGGCGCTGGGCTGCAAACTGGCGCTCGATGATTTCGGGGTTGGATTTTCGACCTTCCAGTACCTTAAGCATCTGCCAGTGGACTTCGTCAAAATCGACGGCTCGTTCATCCGCACGCTGGATCAAAGCGAGGACGACCAGTTGTTCGTCAAGGCCCTGGTCGAGGCGATCCATGGCTACGGCAAGCAGGCGGTGGCGGAGTATGTCGAAAACGAGGCCATCCTCAAACGCGTTACTGCATTGGGCATCGACTTTGCGCAGGGCTACCACTTTGGCCGTCCCCAGCCGGTTCAGGCCGTACTTGGAGCCAGCCCGAATCAGCCTTGAACCGGTGCTGGCAGATCGACCGGGCATTGCTATAAAGAAGTCCGAAATCTCTGGTCAAGGCGTTGCCATGATCGCCCCCACTCCCAACCCCGCGCTTTTCGATACCAACGGATTTCTGCTCGACCCCAGCGCATGGAGCCCGACCCTCGCTGACCGCATTGCCCAGGCCGACGGTCTGGGCGAGTTGAACGCGCTGCAGATCGGCCTGCTGCACGCCCTGCGCAACGAGTACGCCAAACGCGACTGCGTCACCGCACTCAGCCACGTCTGCCACCTCACCGGCCAAAGCGCAGATTGCATGCAGCACCTGTTCCCCAATCCACGCAGCGCTTGGCGGGTGGCAGGCTTACCCGACCCCGGGGAAGAAGCCCGCGCCTAGCTGTAAAGCATTCCATCACACTGTCCGGGCAGGCTGGCCTCGGCTGCGGAAATTCCTGGCGACAGAATCATGCCGTCGCGCACTGCGCGCCGCATGGATTCCGGTAAAATCCGGCTTTTCCCATTGTTACGAGACCCCCATCATGTCCATGGCCGACCGCGACGGCGTCATCTGGTACGACGGCAAGCTAGTCCCCTGGCGCGAAGCCACCACCCACGTCCTCACGCACACCCTGCACTACGGCATGGGCGTATTTGAAGGCGTTCGCGCATACAAGGCTGAACAAGGCACGGCCATTTTCCGCCTGCAGGAACACACCGACCGCCTGTTCCGCTCGGCCCACATCCTGGGCATGAAACTGCCCTACGACAAAGCCACGATTTCCGAAGCGCAACGTACCGTGGTGCGCGAAAACGGACTCGAATCCGGCTACCTGCGCCCGATGGCATTTTTCGGTTCGGAAGCCATGGGCATTTCAGCGAAGAACCTGTCGGTGCACGTCATCGTCGCCGCCTGGCCGTGGGGAACCTATCTGGGGCAGGAAGCGCTGGACAAAGGCATTCGCGTGAAAACCAGCTCGTTCTCGCGTCACCACGTCAACATCACCATGTGCAAGGCCAAGGCTAACGGCAACTACATGAACTCGATCCTGGCGTACAAGGAAGCCGAGACGGATGGCTACGACGAAGCGCTGCTGCTGGATGTCGACGGCTTCGTCGCCGAAGGCTCGGGCGAGAACGTATTCATCATCCGCAACGGCAAGCTTTACACGCCCGACCTCACCAGCGCGCTGGAAGGCATTACCCGCGACACCATCATCCAGCTCGCCGCCGAAATCGGCCTGCCCCTGGTGGAAAAACGCATCACCCGCGATGAAGTGTATTCCGCCGACGAAGCGTTCTTTACGGGAACGGCAGCCGAAGTCACCCCCATCCGCGAACTCGACAACCGCGCCATCGGCGAAGGCACCCGCGGCCCGCTCACGGCAAAATTGCAGGCGATGTATTTCGACTGCGTGCATGGCCGCGCGGCTGCCCATACCGGCTGGCTGAGCCCCGTCAAGTAAGCGTGGCCGGCATGAGCGAATTGCCTGACAACACCCAGCGCGTCATTGAGGTTTCCGAGGACGATTTGCCCCTGCACTGTCCGATGCCGCGACACGCGGACTGGAACGCCCATCCGCGCGTCTACTTGCCAATCGAAGCGCGCGGTGACGCGCTGTGTCCGTATTGCGGCACGCTCTATCGCCTGAAAGGCAAACCCAGCGGCGGCTCGCACTAAAAGGCCTGCCCTGACTGCGCCCCTCCGTGCGAACCGCCCGGAGGGGCGCAGTCACGTTCGCCCTCCTCACCCTCACGCCGCAGCCAAGCGTCTGGCATGAGTATTGCTCTTAACTCGTTAAGGGAAGTCCTTTAATCCATAACGAGAAAACACCATGAAACCGCAATCCTTCACCCCTTATCTGCTGTTCAGCGCATTGATGTTCAACGCCACCGCATCGCAGGCCGTGGTCGTCTATGAAAACAACTTTCAGTCGCCTGTCGGCAGCGAGTGGTCGCACGCCACGCTGCAAGATGCGCCCACACCCTACTCCTTTGGGCCGCGCAGCTTTTTGGGCGAATTCGGCAATGACACGGTTTCGCTCAATTTGTCCGGACTGACATCCCACAACGCTCTGACGCTGTCGTTCGATCTCTACCTGATCCGCACCTGGGACGGCAGTTCGAGCGGCACCGCGTTCGATTTTGGCAACGACAGTTTCAAGGTCGCCGTGACCAACGGCCCGGTATTGCTGGACACGACCTTCAGCAACGGCAATCCGGCGGGCCAGCGCTTCGGCCCCGCCGCCGTCAACCCCCAGTTCACCGGCGCAGCCGAAACCTATTCGCTCGGTTACGTGGTTCCCAACAGCATCCTTGCCGATTCGCAAGTCATGGATTCGGTCTACAAGCTGAGCTACACCTTCAGTCACAGCAGCGACCAGCTCACGCTCGATTTCAGTGGCTACGGGCTGCAGGCGATGGGCGACGAAAGCTGGGGCCTAGACAACGTGCATGTATCGATGGTGCCGGAACCCGCCATGGCGCCGATGCTGGCCTTGGGCATTCTGGCCGTGGCCTGGGGTGTTCGCCGCCGTGTGACGGCTGCCTGAACGCTGCGACCCACGCTGAAGGGGCGGCCCATGGCCGCCCCTTTTTATTCGCCTGACCCTGCCAGCGTGTTGCCAAAAGCGCCGAAATCCCAACACCCGGCAACCCCTCCTGCGACTCAGAACGGAATATAAAACTCGGTTCCAAGATACAGCGACGCCGTCTCATTCAAAGTCTGACTCACACCGCCCTTGAGGGTGAGGGCGCTGCGCTCGCCCAGCGGGATATTGCCCATAAACAGGCCCAGCTTGTAGGCATCGTAATACGCGTCGCCCTGCACGACCAGTTCGGGCCCGACATGCAGCCTGTTTGCCAGCGTGGTCTGCACACGCAGGCGCGCCCAGTAATTGAAGTCCCCCAGCAGATAACTCACGATGCCGTTGCCGCGCCAGCCTGCGGCGAGATCGGTTTCGCCCTCGAATTGCAGCTTGGCGTGCAATTGCTTGCCCTGGTTGTCGTTATCCGGATCGCCTGGACTCAGGCGCGTATCGGAATAATGCGCACCCAGATAGCCCGCCACTTCTGAATCGATGGTCCTGAACGGCTGCTTTTCGTAACGGTAGCCTGTGTAGTCAAGCCAGTAGCGCTGCACGAGTCCCTGACCCAGATGCTGGCCAAACAGCGGCAGTACCGTGCCCAGATAGGCCGAATGGTTATCGCGACTGCCTTCCACGCCAGTCAGAATGACGCCGTCCCGTGCCCATGCGGGCATGCCCCACAGTGCCGCCAGCAAGACGCTCAACAGGCCCGCTACCGCTGGTATCGCTTTCATGGACAGCTTCGCTTTAAAAATTGGGGGATCGCGTCTGCCATCACGCGGCAATCGCCATGCCGGACTCTGGCGCCGCGGCTGTCAGCGGCAGCGGATCTTCGGCCGTCGCAACAGATTGCCTCAGCAGGGTCATCCGGTACAGATACAAACTGCCAAGGCCGGTCAGAATCGTTTCGTATTGACCGGAAACGACCTGCAGGGTGCGCAGCCCCGAGCGGCTATGCGCCTGAATCCGGTAGTAGCGATCGACGCTCAGCACTTGATCGACCAGCAGCCGGATTTCGCCGTTTTCCAGTACCGAATCGACCAGGCCGATCAGGCTGATCTGTGTGCTCGCCGACTCATTCACCACCTCGCACCCCGCCCAATGGTTGACCTGCAACGGCAGCGGCCGCGGCTTGCTGATCACCCCAAGCCGTTGCAAGGGCGTCAGGCTGTCTTCGTGATAACGGTTGATCCGCCATTGCGCATCCGTGCCATACAAAAACTGTTCGATGCGCTGGATCGATGCCTGCGACAGGTTCTGGAAAACCCCGCCGATCGATCGGGTGTAGGTCTCATCGCCCGACTGCGCCTGCTCCAGCTTGCGAATTTCCAGGGTGGCGTTGAGCACGCCATCCGGCAAATACAAGGTAACCGGCATCACCTCGTATGCCGAAACCGGCCGCAGCAAACCATAAAACTTGAGGCCGTTGGGCGACAGGTCGTCGACCGTTCCCAGCACCCCATCGAGGCGCGCGGCCAGCGGCATGGCGAAGCGGTAATCATTGCGCCGGTTGATTCCGCGCGCCAGGGTGAAACTCACCACCAGCACCGCCAGCCAGATGTTGATCGCCGCCCACACCACGTTTGCCCACATGCCATCCGCGGGTAGATGGCCCTGGGCGTAGAACAGCGCAATTCCGACCGGTATGGCCAGCACATTGAGGCTCACCACCGCGAGCTGCGGCAGCAGAAAGCCGAGGCTGGAGGTGCGCGCTTCCAGATGCTTGGCCGTCACCCCAAAACGCGTGCGTATCCTGAACAAGCCCAGCGTCGACCAGGCGAAGCTGGCGAAGCGCGCCATGTTGTATTGCTCGATCATCACGCTGCGACCATAGCCACGCGAGATTTCCTCGAACGCCAGAAAGTTGAGCAGGTAATACGGCAGAAAATGCAGCAGGAACACCCAGCCATCCGCGGCGACCGGCATGGCGCCCGCCATCAGCACATACACCGGCGCAAAGTAGAAAAATGCCTTTTGCCAGCCGTCGAAATACGCCAGCACCGTGGCCAGATAATTCAGCCGCTGCGCCAGCGTCAGGCCACGCGCAAACAGGATGCCTTCCTTGCGCCACACGTTCATCGCGCCGACGCCCCAGCGCACCCGCTGCTTGAGAAACGGCTCGATTTTGGCCGGTGCCACGCCATACGCCAGCGCCTCGTCGTGGTAGACCGATCGCAAGCCTTTTTTATGCAGCAGCAGACTGGTGTGGATGTCTTCCGTCACCGTGCCGGTCGCAAAGCCGCCTATCGTATCGAGCGACTGGCGGCGAATCACCGCACAGCTGCCGCAATAGAACGCGGCGTTCCAGTAGTCCTTGCCACGCTGAATCACCCGGAAGAACAAGGACTGCTCGGACCAGGCCATACGGCTGCCGGCGTCGGTCCGGTTTTGGTAGGAATCCAGGTTGTAGAAATCCTGCGGCGTCTGCACGAACGCCACCAGGGGATCGGCAAAATAGCCGAGGGTTTTGGTCAGAAAATCACGCCGCGGCGCGTGATCGGCATCAAACGTGGCGATCAGATCCGCCGTGCTGTGCGCCAGCGCATGGTTGAGATTGCCTGCCTTGGCGTGCGCATTGTCGGTCCGCGCCAGATAGCGCAGCCCCAGCGATTGCGCCAGGTTGCGCATGGCTTCCCGGTTGCCATCGTCGAGAATCCATGTTTCGTGCGGATAATCCATCGCCTGCGCCGCCATCGCCGTACGCCGCACCAGATCGACGTCCTCGTTGTAGGTCGGAATGAATACATCGACCTTCAGGCCGGCCGCCGGCAAAGGCGCAACGCGTACCGACAGCCGCCAGGTCATGAACACATTGAGGCAGGCCGTCATGAAGCCGAACAGCTCGGCGCTATAAAGCAAGGCGGAGAAAATCGGATGGGCCGCGTTGAAACTACCCAGCCGCCAGTTCAGGTACCACACCCCGCACGCCAGAAACAGCAGAATGACTGCTTGCCGGGCACGGTGGAGTGAGCGATATTCAGGCTTCATAGAAAAGGACAGTTAACCCAGAGATGTTTGCAGCCCATATCAGCAAAATCCAGGCCAACTAACGCCATCCCGCGACAACCCAATCAGATCAATGCTTTGAAGCCACTCATGTTCGACACACCAGAATCAGCCGAAACCGCTTTCTACATGGCGTTTGAATCTCGCGACCTCGACGCCATGATGGCAGTCTGGTCCAGCCACGATCACATTGCCTGCATCCATCCGCTGGTGGCGCCGCTGAACGGGCGCGCGGCTGTCGCGGCAGGCTGGCACAGCATGTTCGAGGCGGCCGGACAGTTCCGCGTGCAAGTGGAGCTTGCGCATGAAATACGCGAGGCCGACCGTGTCATTCGCATCGTGCGCGAATACCTGCTCATCGGCCTCGAAAGCGAACCGCGCGCGCCCATTCTGGCGACCAACGTGTACCACCACGAAGCCGATGGCTGGCGCATGGTGTTGCACCATGCCTCGCCGCTGCAGGTCGGCGGGTCGCCGCCTGCGCGCACCCCATCCCGGGCGCTGCATTGAGGCTCCATAAGAATGGCGCCCCGCGATGTGCCACTCTTGTTCAGGCCTGCACCCAGCTCCGTTAAAACCGGATGGATGCGGACCAACACTCAAAACCCTGCGTCCAGTTCGTGCCGGCCTGCAAGGGTGATGGCGCGGGGTCGAATGCGCGCCGGCCGGCTGGCTTGCCTGGGTCTGGCGTTCACCGCCATCATGGCGGCCATGCCTGTTCATGCCGCCCCCTCCTTGCCGCTTGCGCCTGCCCCGAATGTGCCCGATCCCTATGTTGCGCCCGCCTGGCTCCCCGGCGGCCACCTGCAGACGATTTACACCAGCCTGATCATCAGCGTGCCGCCGGTCACTTACCGGCGCGAGCGACTGGAGCTGGATGACGGCGACTTTCTCGACTTCGACTGGGTAGACGGCACGCCCGGCCAACCGGTCGTCGTGCTGTTTCACGGGCTCGAAGGTGATTCTTCCAGCCACTACGCGCATGACCTGATGAGCCATGTCAGACAGAAAGGCTGGAACGGCGTGGTGGCGCATTTCCGGGGTTGCTCGGGCGAAGACAACCGCCTGCCGCGTGCCTATTTCGCCGGCGACAGCGCCGAAATCGAACGCATCCTGCGCCATGTCAAAGGCCACACACCCGACGCGCCGCTGTATGCCGTCGGCGTCTCGCTGGGCGGCAATGCGCTGTTGCGCTGGCTGGGCGAATCGGGCGAGGCCGCAGCGGATCTGGTCGGGCGCGCGGCTGCCGTCTCGGCCCCGCTCGACCTCACGGCTGCGGGCAACGCGCTGGATCAGGGATTCAATCGCAGCGTGTATACCGCGCGCTTCCTCGTCACGCTCAAAGCCAAGGCGCTGCGCAAGGCCGCGCAGTTTCCCGGCACACTCGATGCCGACGCGATTGCCGCCGCCACCACCTTCCGCGAATTCGACACCCTGGTGACCGCACGCCTGCATGGGTATCGCGATGCCGGCGACTACTGGCTGCGGGCATCCGCCAAGCCGGTATTACCCGCGATCAGCATTCCCACGCTGGTCATCAACGCCAGAAACGACCCCTTCCTGCCAAGCGCTGCGCTGCCAGCGGCCGCCGACGTCTCGCCTTCCGTCACGCTGGAGCAACCGGAAACCGGCGGCCATGTTGCGTTTCCTTCCGGCCCCTTTCCCGGCAACATCGACTGGCTGCCCCGGCGTTTGATGAAGCATTTCGACGCCCAGCACAGGTAGAATCGGCACATTACCCATCACGGAGCGCGCTGTGGAATACCCCAAGGAAATCTTCAAGGCTTACGACATTCGCGGCATCGTCGACAAAACCCTCACCCCCGAAATCGTCGAAGCCATCGGCCATGCTATCGGCTCCGAAGCCGTCGCCCGCAAGCAAACCGAAATCTGCATCGGCCGCGATGGCCGCCTGTCCGGTCCCGACCTTGCCGCCGCGCTCGCGCGCGGCATCCGCAAAGCCGGCATCGGCGTGGTGGACCTCGGCATGGTCGCCACGCCGATGACCTATTTCGCAGCCTATCAATTGAACACCCACAGCGCGGTCATGGTCACCGGCAGCCACAACCCGCCCGACTACAACGGTCTGAAAATGGTGCTCGGCGGTGAAACCCTGTCCGGCGACACGATCCAGAAACTGCGCGAGCGGCTGGTCAACAACGATCTGGTGCACGGTGAAGGCGGCTACCGCCAGTATGAAATTGCCGAGGAATACCTCACCCGCATCGTCTCCGACGTCAAACTGGCGCGGCCGATGAAAATCATCGTCGATTGCGGCAACGGCGTGCCCGGCGCCTTCGCCCCCCAGCTTTACCGCAACATGGGCTGCCAGGTGGAAGAGCTGTTCTGTGAAGTCGACGGCACTTTCCCCAACCACCACCCTGATCCTTCGCAGCCGAAAAACCTGCAGGACCTGATCGCCGCGCTTAAAACCAGCGACGCCGAAATCGGTTTGGCGTTCGACGGCGACGGCGACCGTTTGGGGGTGGTCACCAAGGACGGCAGCATCATTTTCCCCGACCGCCAGCTGATGCTGTTCGCCGACGATGTATTGAGCCGCAACCCCGGCGCCGAAATCATTTTCGACGTCAAATCGACGCGCAAGCTGTTCAGCTGGATCACGGACCGCGGCGGCCGCCCGCTGCTGTGGAAAACCGGCCACAGCTTCATCAAGGCCAAGATGAAGGAAACCGGCGCCCTGCTGGCCGGCGAAATGTCCGGCCACGTCTTCTTCAAGGAACGCTGGTTCGGTTTTGACGACGGCATGTACGCCGGCGCCCGCCTGCTCGAATACCTCTCCAAGCAGGCCGACATCAACGCCACCCTGCACAGT
>NCCT01000026.1:20847-28663 GCA_002279795.1 Hydrogenophilales bacterium 12-61-10 | reverse complement strand
CCGAACTGAATATCCAGATGGCGGAGGGCGCGCATTACACGCTGATGGATACACTGCAGAATACCGCGACCTTCCCCAACGCCGAGGAAGTCATCACCCTCGACGGTTTGCGCGTGGAATACGCCGATGGCTTCGGACTCGCCCGCCCCTCCAACACCACGCCGGTGATCGTGCTGCGCTTTGAGGCCGACACCACCGAAGCCCTGGAAAAAATCCAGGCTGATTTCCGCCGTGTATTCAAGCAGGCAGCGCCTGAACTGGTGCTGCCGTTTTAAATTAATGCAAGCGCTTTAAGCTGCGGGCGGCTTGGCGCGGATCGATGTGGGCTAAAGCCGACACCGATCCGTGCCTTTTTACATCAGTCACCCGTCCAGCGATGACGGTTGCGCACATATAATTTTTCCAGGCCGTAACGCAGTCCCGGTAACCATTGCCGGTGCAGGCGCCTGCGGCTCTGGATATAAACAGGTGCTGCCGGCAAGGCACGGTTGACGACGTGCCGTTCATTGACCAACCGCACCACCGTGGCAATCGGTCCGTATTGTTCCAGCACGCGCCGACGACTTTCGAGTATGGCCGGCAGGTTTTTTTCCCATAGTTTGTCGCGGATGGCGCGCTGGATAATGTCAGCCGCACCCTCGACATCAGCGATATCAATGCGGATAAAGCTTTCCGACGGAAAGTAGTCCTCGGCGTTCGGGCAGCCGTAATAAATGGGCATGCAGGCACCAATAAACGGATCGGCCAGCTTTTCTGTCCAATGATGCAGCCCCAGATGGTTTTCAATTGCCAAGTGGTAACGGTAGGGGTCGAGCGCGTCGGCTTTGTCGACCATCGGTCGCACGCCGTGACCATAGATTTCCATAAACGGCAACTTCAGCTTGAGTGCCTGGGTGAAGTCATAGCGCTTGCGGTGCAGCGTATGACCCTGCCGTTTACTGGAGCACACCGTGGACAGGTCTGCTGTTTTGGTCAGCGGTACATGGGTCAGCAGGCTGTCGTAGTCGCCGCGTGGCGAGCTGTCGGCATAAAACCAGATCAGTGCGGGCTGCTGAAAAATCAATCCCTTATGCTTGCCCGTCGCCCACGGCTCCTGCGTGGTCAGCAACCAGTTGAATTGGCGCAGGTAGGTTCTGCCATAGGTCTTGATCGAAGACGGCTCGACGGTAATCAACAGGGTGTTTTCAGGCGGGCAGGCCAGTTCTTCGACCCACAGCGGGTGGCGCTCGCCAGCAACCGAAGGCAGGTCATCGTAGACCACCAGCCAATCGTAATCGCGACAATCGCGGTCGAAAATGAAATCGCAGTTTCCCCAGCGCGGCTGCCTGCCCGGAAAACATTTCAACCAGCCCGCGCCGTCCTGACCTGGTTTCGACTTGCCCAGAAACTTGATGCGCAAGCGGCAGGGATCAGTCATCCCTTTTCCTCGTTTGACTGCTTATGAAAGTCCTTTTGCATGGGAAGCAGCGTCGCGCACAGCATCGCAATCATGAGCCAGATCATGACCGACCACTGCGCCGTATAAAAAGACGGGTGAGTGTTGAAGGGGAATAACCAGGCCAGCGCGCCCATGGCAAATGGCAGGGCAAGCATCCGCCGATCCAGATTTGCCTGGCGCCAATACCCGACCAGCAAGCCATAAAACACGACCAGTCCAGCCACGCCAATCAAGCCTGTTTCAGCCATCACTTCGAGCACGATCTGGTGCGCATAGAACGCGCCGGTGGGCCTGCCGGATTTTTCATCGACAGCCAGAAAGGGATCCCTTGGCTGGGCAAACTCCGGGTACGCATAACGAAAAGCCCGTACGCCTACCCCGTTAACCGGATGAGCGTCGACCATGGAAAAGACGTCTTTCCAAAGCGTCCAGCGAAGAGAAAGCGCCTGGTCGATTTTGGCTTCATCTCCAGAGAAAAGTAATAACGTTTGATCCAGGCGTTGTTTTGCGCCCGGGTTCTCGAATGCGGCAAAAGTGCCGACTAGAGCAATCAACACAACTGCCACCCCCATTTTCCAGGGATGGACCCCACGCCGCCGGGTTTCAGAATAAACCAGCCAAACGCACACCAGACCGAAACTGACCCAGCCCCCCCGGCTACCGGCGAGGATGACGACCGCGCCAGTCAAAACGGCAGCCAGAACCATCAAGACAAGCCGGTTGCGAAGCGCAAGCAGGAGAAAAGGCGCCATCACCGGCAAGGCATTACCAAGTCGCAGTTGCCTCTCGCCAAAAATGCCATTGAGCCTGGAGGGGATCTGCGACCAGCCAAAAAAGTCCTGCCCCGTCGCCATCTGAAACAAGGCATCCACCACCCAGAATGCAGTCAACCCGGCCATGAGTTTGACCAGCAGGGGCACCTGATCCGCCCTGCTCAAGGCCCAGATAACAAACAATCCGGTGAGGTAATAACGAAGAAACACCAGAACGGTTCCGCCAGATTTTCTGAGGTCGTAGCTGTCCGGAAAAGAAATCAGCATGGGAATCCAGATACAGGCAAACAAGAGCGTAAAAAGCCTGATTGCCGGCTCCTGAAAAAATGCCCTGCCATAGTGGTATGCGAGCACGCCTCCGCCAATCGTCATGATCAGAATGGGCAATTCAATTGATCGTTTGAACGGAAACAGCAGGAAGCAGGAAAAAACAAGCCAGGTAAAAGTCTGTGCTTTAAGCGATCGAGTCATAAGCGTGATGGAGCGTATCGAATTTTTTTGTGGTTAATCGCTACGCGAAAGGAAGCGATCCGTTAACCGGGTATGTCCACACGGACAAGGCGAGGCATCTCGCGCATTATGCTGGAATCTTTAAAGCAGGATCAAAGACCGCCAGGCATATGCTTTCAAATGCGCAGGTCAGCAAGCGCTTCGGTCAATTGATGGCGCACCACCGACCCTGAAAAATAGTGTCGGCTGGTATGGGTAGCCCCCTCGCTGAGCAAGTTCAGCGTGTCCGGATGCATTGCCAGGTTCGCCACACAGTCGGCCAAAGACCGGGCATCGCCCGCCGGGACCCAGACGAGGCCGCTATTTTCTGCAGCAAGCAGTTCATCCGGATAGGAATTGGCCGAGCGTGTTATGACAGGCTTGCCACAGGCCAGCGACTGGAAAACCTTGTTGGGAATGACCCTGCCGGCCTTCGGCGTCGTGCCGAACACGCCCAGTAAAATGTCGGCCTGATGAATCCGGGCCGGCAGCTTTTCGTAGGCCATCCAGTTTTCAAACGTCACGTTTGCCACGTCCCGGGCAGCTTCTTCGCACATGCTGCGCAATGGCCCCTGTCCAAGAAGCACCCACTTTACCGGTGGCCCCTGATACAGCCGGGCAGCTTCGATTACGACCTGAGGTGCCTGCAACGGAATGAAGCTCCCGTAAAACAGAACCTCAATGGGCGCGTCCCCGGCATCCAATGCGGGAGGGTGAGGCTTGAAGAGCGTTTCTTCTGCGCCAACATAGACAACCGATATGTTTTCCCGGGCGACTCCAAGTACCTGTGAAAAATAGTCGGCATGGGCTGGAGTATCCGCAACAAGCTTGTCGGCCCGTTGCAGCAAAGCCCTCTCCCATGCAAGCAGACGTTGGGCTCGCGAACTGCTCGCATCCAGCTTTCCGCGCTCATCCACCTGTTTATCGTAGGCAGAGATAAGGGGGTCAAAAATCAATGGGACATGATGACTTTTTGCCCACCGGCTCGCTGCGGCCAAGTCGCGCTGTCTGAAACAAGGCACCCACACCAGATCGGGCTTGGGTAAGCGATATAGCCTCGCTTCCCAATCGGCCACCCCGGAGAATCTGGGGTGGAAATCCCTGACCTGCCAACCCAAGTCACCAAACAATTTACGCAAGATGGCATGGCCAGATCCTTGGAAAATTTTGAGTCAATCTTCAGCCAAACTTGCCTGAAAGGATTAAAGCTTCCAGTAATCCGCAATCCAGGGGGCTGGAAGCGTGCGGTGGTGGATCCTGCGACCCTTGTATCCCTGTATGGCTTCATCCGGGTCTGGGCGACCATGGAAAACCAGAATCCGGCAGCCTTCCGGCAACTTGGGAGTCTGGAACAGGTTGAGCGGAAAAAGCGGGCGGCAATTCCATTTATAGCTTTTCACCCATGCATCCGGCCACCATTGCGGATCCCCCAGCGCATAGGTCAAAAAAACCTGCTCGGTATTGAAAACCGCTCGATCCTCGGCACGGCTCATTTCACGCAGAAATGTATCGTAAGCGTACTGGGATTTGCCGGCTTCAAAGCGGAAAACAGAAGAGTTACCCACCTTGGGGCGCCGCCCCAAAATTGCCTTTCGCCAGTGCACCCAGTTGTGAATGATGCAGAATTCGCCAGGCTTGTAGTCAAAGAAGCAATCGATCGATCCGGTGATCGCCACATCCAGATCAAGAAAAAGCGTCGGCCCCTGCAATCCTCCAAAACCATCCCGCAGAATCGCCAGCTTGACCAGAATATCCGGCCAGCCGCGCTTGACGCCCGGATTCTCGGGGAAAGGGATCGTCTCCACACCCGCATCCAAGCCACTGGCATCGTCTGTGCAGCAGAAAAACCTGAACGGCCGGTCCAGATTGCGGCTGACAGCGCGATAAAGCATGTTTACGTAATGCGGGCCGTAGCGGGTACCCCATTTGAGACAGAGAATATTGACGCTTTGCGACGTGGGTCGATCGTTCATGGATGCAATGGAACTCATGCGCTGTCGGGAGAAGATACGTTGAGGGGCTGCGGCGAGATTATCACGCTGGCACGCTGACAGCCCCACTCGGGCCGCACCACACTACAGCAGTCTCGCCACGATCACGTGGGCGCCTAATCCAGTTGCAGGGGCTCGGGTCGATGCAGCAAATACCCCTGGACGAAATCCACGCCGAGCTTTTTCAGGCAAGCCAGTTCCGACTCGGTTTCGACCTGTTCGGCGATTGTTTGCTTGCCAAGCTCATGCGCCAACGTGTGCATGGCTTTGACGATGGCCATGCTTTCGCGGTTGTGATCGAGGCCGCGAACAAAATCCCCGTCAAGCTTGAGGTAGGCCGCAGGCAGGCGCTTGAGGTAGCCGAACGACGACTGGCCCTTGCCAAAGTCGTCGAGCGCAAACTGGATGCCGCGTGATTGCAGCGTCAGCATCAAGCGTTCACACGCGTCCAGGTTATCAATCGCGGCGGTTTCGGTGACTTCGAAGCTGATCCGGGTGGGATCAAGCTGGTATCGATCCATTTCTTCCAGAACAAAATCAGCGGTCCCCTGGTCGCTGAGACTGCGACCCGACAAGTTGAGTGCATAACAGGCGTCGTCTTCGGGATGGGTATCGAGATACGCGAAAAGGTTGCGCACGACCCAGCGATCAAAACTCGGTGCCAGGCCATAGCGTTCGGCGGCAGGCAAAAACTCACCCGGCGAAATGATCGCGCCATCCTCGCCCCGCAGGCGCAGCAGAATTTCGTAATGCGCGTGTGCGATGCCGGGTACCAGCGCAACTTTTTGCTGGCGGTACAGAACAAACCGGTGCGCCTCGAACGCTTTGGTAATCGCGCTCACCCACTGCATTTCGTCATTGATTTTCTGCAGCGCAGGATGGGTTTTTTCATACACCTGAATCATGCTGCCGCCCAGCGATTTGGCGTGATAACACGCGGTATCTGCCTGCGCCAGAATTTCACCGATGTCTGTCATGCCCTTGTGCAGTTCGGTCACGCCGATACTCACCCCCAGGCGGAACACCTTTTCGTCCCACTCGAAACGAAAGCGGTCGATTTCGTCCCGCATGCCCTGAATGTATTCCAGCGCCACCGGCAGGGTGGTATCGACAAACAGCAGGCCGAATTCATCGCCGCCCAGGCGGGCCAAAAAGTGATGCTCGCTTTCGGCGCGGCGTGCCAGCAGCGCGGTCAGCCGCTGCAACAAGGCATCGCCCGCGCGATGGCCACAGGTATCGTTCACCAGTTTGAAGCGATCGAGGTCGATGTAGCAAAAAATATAGCGCTGCGCATTCTGTTGCACATCCTGCAAGGCGGTCGTGAGCCGGTTCTCCATGGCAAGACGGTTCCACAGGCCGGTGAGGTGATCGTGCTCGGCCTGCTGAGCCAGCCGCTGCATCAGGCTGCGCGTCTCGCTTTGATCATGAAACACCAGCACGCCGCCCAGCACCGTGCCATCCCGCGAGCGGATAGGTGCAGCGGTGTCGCTGATCGCAAGCATCGCCCCGCTCGGACGACGAATCACGGAATGGCTGGCCAGCTCGATCACCATATTGCCGCGCAGTGCCAGCTCAAGTGGATTCGTTACCGGTGCGCCACTTTCCTCGTTGAAAAGCGGCAACACCTCGGGCACCGGTCTGCCGTGTGCGTTGGCGCTGGTAAAACCGGTCAGTTCCTCCGCTTTGGGGTTGATAAACTCGATCCGGCCTATCGCATCGGTGACGATGACGGCGTCGCCGATAGACTCGATCGTCACCCGCAACCGCTCTTTTTCAACCAGCAGATCGGTATGCTCGCTTTCCAGCGCGCTCACCAGCTGGCTCACGTGATTGGCCATGTGATTGAACGCCAGTTTGGTTTCACGCACCTCCGGCGACGAACCATAGGCCAGGCTCACGCGCGCACCGAGGTCGCCGTTTTCGATCGCGCGTGCAGCCTGACGCAGCGCATGCAAGCCGCGCCGGTTGCGCCCCAGCAGCCAGTTCAGCAACGCCATGCTGATCACAAGCCCCATGACCATCAGCCCGGTGAAGCGCAGCGCCAGCGCCCACAACCGGTTGATGCTCGGAGCAGGATCAAGCACGACCGACACCTTGCCGTAGATGGTTCCGCCCAGAACCAGATCGGACGCGGCATGAGGCGCGGTGATATCCAGCAAACGGATAAACCAGCCAGGTGGGCGAAGCGCCTGGGCCGGGGTGCCGGCTTCAAACGCAAACGAAGCCGAAACAAAACGCGCTTTCAGGATGTGGCTATGCCTCACGCGCGCCGCGATCAGTTGTTCGATGGCGGGATAGTCGCGCAACAGCACCTGATCCTGGATCACCGCCATGATGGCGCCGCGTTCCCGTTCGGCTTCCAGATCGAGCGTCTGCTGCGCGCGCTCCCGCAGCGACACACCCAAACCAGCCAGCATGACCAGATACATCAGCAGAATCAACGCAAAAACAGCACCCAGAATATTGGCCGTGAGGCTGAAACGGGTGGCGCGCACTTTCTGCGGCTCACTCATTCAGCGGCACCAGGGTGCGCTTGAGAAATGCGCGGTAATTCTTGTAATCCCCGTTGTCCGCCGGCGCAAAACCACGTGCCTCGGGCAAGCCGAGCGAGTGCGCCGCGACCTGCAACACGCGCAGGCCTTCCGGATCGTGTTCCATCCCGATAAAGGCTTTGCGCACCTTATCGCCGTCGACTGCGCTGACACGGGGTGAAGCCATGATCGCCAGATCAAAATAAGGCTCGGACTCGCTGAGGACGCGATAGCTCAAGCCACGCCGCTTGGCGAAATCGGTCATCACCTGATGATTCACGCCGGCGGCAGCCACTTCTTCTGCCATCAGCTGCCCCATTGCCGCTTCCTGATTGCCGGCAAACACCGGCACCACCCGAACGCCGGCACGCAACAAGGCATCCATCGGCACGTAATAGCCGGTAAAGCCATAGGGATTGGCGAATGCCACCGGCTTTCCCGCCAGATCCTGCAGGGTTTTGACCGGCGAGTGGCTCAGCACCACCACCTGGCCGCGAATACCGCTCGAGTTCTGGCGCGCCAGCACGCGCCAGCCCAGCTGGTCGCGCTTGGGAGTGAACAGATGGTTGGTGTAGGCAAAATCCAGCTTGCCTG